>JBELAI010000107.1:0-18309 GCA_049508975.1 Occallatibacter sp.
AGTCGAACCGCCTCTTGCTTAAACTCAAGCGTGTACCTGCCCCGCTTCCCATTCCTCATCTGCGTTTCCCTTTCGCTATTAAAGCAGCTCGCTAAGGGATACGTTTTACGCGGGCAAGGTCAGTCGATAGCGTTTATCAAATTTGCCATCATCAAACGGCTGAATAACAAAACATCTTGGCATCGTGGTCTCTCCGTTCAAATAGTTAACTCTACTTCACTTTGCAGACCGCTTCTTCGTAGAGGCTTTGACAGTGATGCTCTTTTCAGTCACCTTTTCAAATCCCTTTACCTCAAGCTGACGATTTGCTTGTTTAGCCAGTTCGCGGTTCAGCTTGTTTATTCTCTTGGATTTTCTGAGTTCCTTTCGTGACCTCTTCTTTTCTTCCACCTTACGAGCTTTCTGTTCAGGGCTTTCCGTACAAGTTGGACAGACGTTCGCAAATCCAGGCTTGTTCGGCAATAGTACGAATTCCCCTTTGCATTGTTTGCATATCGGCATACGGTTTCTCCGCTAATTTGCTGCTTTCCTCTGCGCAGCCCAACGGCGTTTCTGCGCTACGGCAATAGCAGCCCAACGAGTTGGGTTAGAGTCGCCGCTGGTGTGGCTCACGCCCACAATGCAGCAGATACTTCAAGAAATCTTTCCCTTTGACTGTGATTTCAACCATATTGCTGGGGTGCTTCAGCATCAGATCGTTGCTCTGGAGGTAGGACAGCCATCTCTCAAAGGTGTCGTCTTTATAGTTCTCTGGATACTCTTGCTCTGCTTTCTCGTAGAATGTTCGCATGCCATCCAGTGGTAGAAGGCCACCATTTCTATTCAACTCCAGCATTGCCAAGAGTTGGCTTCTGAAGATGTGCCACCAAATCTGGTCGTAGATAACAGCAACAAGGCCAATGCTAATGATCTTCAGATAGGTTTGTTCTCGGTCAATTGGCTCCAATGCGGTGACTTCGGCACGCATGTTATTTTCTGCTTCAGCTTGTAAAGGGCTGTAATAGGCGAGTCGGAAGAACTCTTTGAGACTGAATTTGCCAGGTGTCACCGCAGGAGCAACTAAAGCATTGGATGTGTTGTTTATTGCCGATTGTTCACTGCTGCGCATCTTTAGCAAAGACAACACCCACCCCGATAGGAATAGGGCAACAGCGAAAGAGGCTAAGTAAAGTGGCGTTTGCCAGATAGAGGGAATCTTTGTTTCAAATAATGCTTTGACAGCCTTCGCTGCTGCACCCGATATGACAAAAGCGGCACACACATATAGGAATTGGACACGACGACCCCAATCTATCAGCCAAGTTGCCCTTTGAGCGAATGTCACTGTGATGCCTTCTTTCGCTGTGCAGCCCAACGGCGCTTTACAGCTTCCGCAATCCGTGCGCGACCCTCTGGAGTCAGTTTGCGCTTCTTTGTGGGTTTGGCAGTGACAGCAGCCGTATCTTTGGCAGGGCGTCCAGGCCGTTTCTTTGTCGTGGCTGAATCTGCTGCGGCAATTAGTGCACGAGCTTGTTGAAGGGTGGCAATTTCGGCGTCAATGAGGGAGAGAATGTCAGTTGTGTTCATGCCGACCAGTGTAATGCATCAAGATCGAATAGCACAGAAGAAACAAAGATGTATCTGAGGAAGGACTTATGCAAAGGTGATGGATGCAGCGATGTTCGAAGTTGGAGATTGTGGAGCTAGAATTATCAGGAGATGAAAATCGTCCACGACCCATTCGGACTTTTGGTTGGCGGGTATATCACGATTCTGTTGTGGGGGCCAGTCGTTGTCCTTCTATTCGCGCTGGTGTTCAAGTTGCTAAAGGATATGCTTCGCCCTGTGCACTGGATACTTCTTCGGTCACGAAAGCCGCTTGATCTACATCCAGTGATCTGGATATTTCTATTTTTTTCTGTCTTTGCGTTGACCTTTCTCGGACTAACACTTTCTTCGAAGTAGTCCACCACACCGCAAGCAGAATTCAAAGGAGGTGCAATGTCCGCAGAAAAATACTCTGTATTCTGGTGTCTTAGCGAAAGCGGGTGGACATCATCGTCAGAAGATTCCGCTCCCGATGGATGGGTTCGTATTTATGAGGAAAAGGTTTATCAGGGTTCGACATTTGGCCGTGAGAGTAGAACCTGGTACCTGCTAAAAACAAACCCCAGTTGGGTTGGTAGAGACGCAGATCAACTTGAAAGAAAATTTTCACGACCTGAACCACAAACCTCTCTTTCTCCCGAAGACATCAAAGCGTTGGGAATGTAGAGCACTGGTCTGAACCAACGGCAACTGGGTATCAGACCGAAAAACACCGTCTACAGGTCGCTGATTCTAAAGGGCAAAAAATCGCGTTTTGCACGCTTTTTGACGGTTAAGCACTCTGGGCATATCTGAGTGCATTCAAGCCGAATAAGGCACGATTTTAGAACAACTTAGGGCTTCAATTTACTTGTACAGTGTGAAACGTCACACTTGTAAGTTGTTGAAAATAAACATAAACCGATTTTGAAGAAGGCTCAGAATTTCCGCTTAATGTTCCACGAAAGTTTTACAAAGCAATTATCGCAACGTAAGTCGTTGATTATAAACAACAAAAAACTATGGGATTATCGAGTGGGAGTGATTTGGCGTCAACCAGGCCCTGCTTAGCCTCACCTGGGTTCTCTGGCGATTTGTCGAATTGGTGGCAAAAGTTGGAGAATATGTCATAGTAATCACAAGGTGGCAGACGATGACCGAAACGGTAGTTCTTGGTGAGAGCGGCAGAATTGTACTCCCCGCGGCAATCCGAAAAGAGCTAGGACTCAAGGCCGGGGACCGTCTAACGGTGACCAGCGACGAAGGCTCGATCCGAATTCTGAGCAGGAGGATGGCTTTGGCCAGCATCCGGGCCGGCATCATCAAACAGCGAGGAACTCTGGATGGAATTCTGGATGAGTTTCTCGCAGAAAAGCGGGAAGAGGCGGCGCGTGATTAACATCGTGCTCGATTCGGCTGCGGTTCTGGCGATGATTCAGGGCGAGCCCGGCGGAGAAAGGATCGAAGCGCTTCTCGATTCGTTGGAACTTGGTGCGGATGTCCAGATGGCCATCAGTTCGGTGAACTGGTGTGAAGTGCTCACCCGGACGCAGCGCGACAACCGCGGAATGACCGCCGAGGAACTGACCGCCGCCTTATCTGGCGTTGAGCTGGTTCCATTTGGCAATGCTGCCGCTGAACTCGCGGCCAGCTATGCACAAGTTGATCGGGCACTGTCTCTTGGAGACAGAGCTTGTCTTGCCCTGGCCAAGATCAGACATGCGACGGCTTGGACTGCCGACCGGGTTTGGGCCCAGTTCAAGCTTGATATACCGGTTGAGTTGATCAGGCCCTGAATGCGGTACGTCCCATCCATTTAAGGCCCAAAGGAACGACTCAATCGCTTGCAGCCTGCGGGCGCAACGCGGCTACTTCCTTGGTGAGCGAATCGATGCGCGCCATCAACTCCGAGTGGCGCTTGTCGTCCATCGATGGTTCGTACGCTTCCACATAAAAAGTGCCGTTGGGCTCCAGTTGGCAACTGCGCACTTTGTGGAAGTCCTCGAACCCCTGGCGGTGTACGACGGAGAGCAGTTCCTCACGGCTGAGGGACTCGCGCGCCATGGCTTGCTTGTCGATCTGGCCATCGCGGATGAGGACGGCGGCTCGGCCCTCAAGCATGCGCGTGAGGCGCGGTGACCTGAACAGGACGCGCACCACCAGCCAGTTGATGGCCAGCAGCCCAAACGCGCCGATGACTCCGCCGGTGATCGAATTGTCGTCGCCGATAATCGCGTTCTGTACGGTGTTTGAGAGCGAGAGCAGCACCACCAGGTCAAAGGGATTGAGCTGGGCCAGTTCACGCTTGCCGAAGAGGCGCAACAGCGCCACCAGGACAAGGTAGACAATCACCGGGCGGGCCAGCTTCTCCAGGATGGGAAGCGGCAAGTGAAACATGTTGTCAAACATGGGCGAGTGCATGAGAACGAGGATAGAACAGTATTCAGCAGGCAGTGAACCGCGATCCGTTGAGCGCGCCCGAGGTTTGGGGAACGGGCTCTATTGCTTCTTTTCCAGGCTAAGCGTGACATCGACGATGTGGGTGTCCTCATTTGCAGCCAGCTTGTACTTGCAATTGAGGGAAGCAAAGGTTCGCCCGAGCGCGGTTTTATTGCCCTGCGATGCGTAGTAATCCTGGATCGCCTTCTCGCTGAAGACGGCTCCGGCAGGCAGCTTCCAGGCAGCCAGCATCGCTGTGCGCAGGTCGTCGCCGGCATTCTCAATGGTGAGCTTGCCCATCGTATAGATCGGGCCGGGCTGAACCTCGAAGGTGTAATTGGCGATGCTGTTTGCGTCATCATATTGAGGATGCGGGGTGACCACGCAATTCATGTGCCCTTCGGACTTGCATTCTTGTGTTACGAAACGCACGGCTGAGCGAAGGGTCACGCCTCCCTTGATGGACATAGTCTCTATCGCGTTCGACACGATCGCGGCGGACTTGTTGATCTCCGCCACCGTCAGCAATTCTCCCGACGGCAGATGAATCGAGCCCAGCGTGTAATGCTGCCCCTCTTTTACCGTCACGTTGAAGGGGACCTCAATGGCCGCGCTGCTGACAATCGGATGACCCGACTCCTCGGCATGAACCTTGACGGCGGCATAGCCCTCATCGGAATAGAACAAGCTCAATGCACGTTCAAGATTGCCCGCTGAATTCTGCGTGTTGTAGTTTGTCTTCCCGGCGCGTTCAACAACTGCCTTGACTTTGGACTGCATCTCCGGAGAAACGCCTTCCAGATGAATCTCGCCCACCTGCACTGGTGGCTCGGGAATGGCGAAACCCATTGCGGTGACTTTTTGCAGGTTGAAATCGGTGTAGAGCGTGGCCGTTACCGTCGCCTTGATGCCTTGCGCGGCGAGCATGTCTTCAAGTGCTCCGCGCACACTCTCAAGCATTCCGCCCGTCGCCGGGACCTTACCGTGATAGAGCGGAAAGCGGTCGTGCAGTCTGCCGTCCAACTCCGCCCCCGGAGTCAGAGGAAGGTTCTCCAGCCGGATGGGATAGAGCAGGGAAGCAGGAATCAGGTTAAAGATGAGATCGGCCCCGTCGAACCTATATGTGAGGCTGTCGAACATCCCGGTGTCCATCATCGATTTCGAGCGATCGTTCAATTCCGGCGAGGTTACAACGACGCCCGGCTTCAGGCCTGAAGCCGCCAGCAACTCCTTTTCGGAATACTCGGGGTCGCCTTTGAATTGAATGGTCTTCGGCTGAAGCTTCTGGGCAGCCAGAGGGAGAGCGCCTGCAAACAGAATGCCTGCAGCCAAGAGCAACGAAACGGGTCTATGCATGATTACGCAAGAGTAGCAAAACTGCGTTGAATGCGGGACCCTGAAAACGCGATGGCCCACAGCTTAACCGCGGGCCATGCTTCGGTCTCAAGTCAATTAGCTCCCGGCCTGGTAGCCCCTGTACTCAGAGGTAAACAGGGTGTGGCGAACCGCGGCCTTGCTGCCGCTTTCGCCTGTGGGAACCGCTTCCGTGTAGACGATGGACCTCGAGGGCAGAACAAGCGTCTTGGCGCCCACTGGCTGCGGAAGGTAATCGATGCGCTGATCTTCCCGGCGGACATCGTCCGAGTTCTTGAACTCGGCTTCCGTAATCAACCGGACGACGACCCCGGTATCCGGATCGACGAAGATCTCGCCGTGATAAGGAACGACGGCCTTCAAGTTATCCCAGGAAGTCACGTCCCCGTCCCGATTCATGTCGGGGAAGCAGCAGTAGTTGACGGCGTAGTGCGACTTCTTTTTATCCACGGCGAAGCTGAACACGGCAGCCGTCTTGCCGTTCACGTTTTCCCAGCGCACCCACGCGAACTTGTCGGCGGCACTCGCTTCCTGAACCACCGTGCTCAATACCGGACTCTGCCCAAGCAGCACGAGATAACCGTTCTTTCCCCAGGACGTCTTGTCCTTGATCAGGGGATTGTCTTCGATTCCATTGTGAATAATGACCGGCGTGGGCACGGCGTTGATGGCATGGATGGTTTGATTGGCGAGGGCCGTTTTGGGGTCGATGATCGGTTCGGCGCGTTTGCCCGGGAAGGGAGGCGTTTCGTCAACGGTATCCTGGAAGCGGGTGATGGTTTTGGTCGCCGTCACCGTGGGCAACTGAGCATACGTCTTGCTGGCATAGTCAACGGCCTTGGCGAGCAGGGCCTTCTGTGCGGCCGCATCCGGGGCAGGCGTGGTGGGAATGTCAGAGGCGGGTGGCGCTAGCGTCGAGCTCTTAACCTCAAGCACATAGATCTGTTCCAGGGTGACTGAGCCCGGAATCAGCGGCGCCAGGCTGTCAATGACTGGCTTGGTCAGCTCCTCCGTCAGCACAACCTGCTTCAAATCGCTGGCTACATCGGCATCTGCCTTCTTGGACTGCTGGTCTGTGGTCAGTAATGCCTTCAGTTGCTCTACGGTGACGTTCTGGCCGGCCCATGCTGGTGAAGTTGCCAAAAAAACCGTTAAAACCCATCCCAACCGTTTCATTTACCCACTCCATTTCGTCGGCGCTTTGCGCCCGTGGGACCGCGAGATCCCTCTCCTGGATACAAGTTTTTCGTTGTTTCCAAGTCGCAGCGATTGTACAGCGTGGCCGCGGCGTGTGGTTGTGAGGCATCTCACATTTATGCACGCGCCGTTAGGGCGTAGCCTCGAGCGCCGACGCTGGGATGGTGACCGAGCCCATGCGGCCGGAGTTTTCGTCCACGACTAACACGCGCAATGAACCCATGCCGGGGCGCATCTGGACTTGAGACTCGAACGGCACGCCACGCGACAATAGTTCCTGGTAAGTCGAGGGCTTGAGCCGCAAACCCAGCGTCTGGCCTTCCACTTGCGCCTTGATGCCGGCGTCGTCGCGCTGAATCATGAAGATGTCCAGCTTGTCCATCCACAATCCGGCGCGCTGTTGGAGACCAAGATCCGCCGCCACAATGTCGAGCTTGATATCGAGTTTCGCATCCGTGCCTGGGCTCTTCGGCGCGGTATCGGCGGAAACGGCAATCTCGCTCACGTCCTGCGGTCGCCACACGGCCTGCTTGAAGCGATCTTTCATCGACACAGGCTCCTTCGCATACAGATAGCCCATCCGGTAGCGCAGCGTTATCCCTTTGTGTTGCCCGCCGAGCTTCACCGTGATGTTGTGGTACTGGTTGTCGGCGGAACCTTGCGGAGAAAAGCTCACCAGGTAGGTCGCGTGACCGTCTTCCACCACGCCGTTCAGCGCGGCTGCCAGATCACCGGAGCGGCGGATGATGCGTCCCCCGGTGGCATCGGCAACCATGCGGATCGGTCCCTGGATGGGGTGTATGTCCTGCTGCATCTCGGCGGTGTTGCGGCCATTGGTCTGGTTTCTGCCAACGTTTCCACCGCCCAGGCTTGCGGTATCGGCTGCGGCCTGGGTTAACTCAACGTTACGGGTGCGGATGTCTGCGCCGATGGCCGAAGTCTCAAGCTGCGAGACGTCCATGGGATAAACAGCTACGTGCGCGTCGTTCATGGCCTCCTGCGCATGCTGGGCAAAGGATTCCGTTTCCTTCGGGGTCTTGTCGATGCCCACCTGGTTGCTCTGCCAGTCGGCGAAGACGTTGTCGCTTGAAACCCACACCAGGTTCTTGTGTCCCGTTACCGCGGAAAGATGGCGCGCCACCATGCGCAGAATGATCAGCGAAGCACGTCCCGGGTTGTCGCCCATGGTGCGCAATACGGGGTCGACGCTCTCCATGCCGATGGGGGCCTGGATAGAGTTGCCGTTCACCGAGTTGAGGTCAGAGACGCTATGCACCTCGTCGATCGTCTGCCGGTTGCGCGTCTCCTCTTCCTGGGCCAGCGCCGTCGACTGCGCGGTGGGCATCCACTTGGTCAGCTTCTGTGCGATCTGTGTGTGATCGGTGGTAATCTCCTTCAGCACGCCGAATCCGATCGGGCTCATGATGTAAATGCCCACCCGCTCGCTGGGCGCTATTGTGGCGAGGAACTTGAGGATCTCCCGCTTGGCATTGGCAAGGTCGGGCCATGCGATATGAGACTCGTCAATCAGAATGACCGTTGCGCCTGTCGAAGTAGCAGTGGTTGTTGTGGCATCCGGAGCCCGGTTTGAAAAGCTGCGGTTGGGGCCGGCATCGGGTGCAGTTGCCGGCGCATCGGTCGAGAACTGCGAGAAGAATCGCAAATCCTGCTTGTGTCCGTTGTCGTAAATTTCGAAGTCCTCTTGTTTGAGGTCCTTGACCGGATGCCCTTTCTTGTCCCACGCCACAATTCCCACATCAACTAAACGAGAGGTCAGTTTGAGCTGGAAGTCACCAGGCTGCGGTTGGGGTGAATTGACAGGCTCGTCCGGCACTCCGCTGGCCGCGCTGACGCTTATCTCCGAGACGGCCGGCTCCGCGGGTGCGGGAACTGGCGCCGGCAAGGGCTCGGCCGCGGGCAGCGGAGTTGCTGCCGTCTCTGTTGCCGACGGGGCCGGAGCGGTCGTCGGCGTGTTCGCCGCTGGAGATATCGCCGAAGGTGTAGATGAATCGGCCGCGCCTGTTGCCGGGGGATTGGCAACCGGCGGATTGGCCTCCGGCGCATTGGCAAACATCCGGATGGTGGCGCCTAAGCGGTGATAATCCGTGAAAGTGGTCTGATTCACCAGAAGAGTTGACGGAGCCTGAGGTGGACTGTTGGGGCCCGGCTTCTCCACCGAAAGGGCCATGCTGCGCACGGGAAAGATGAAGGTGCGGTCGCCGATCTTCACTGGCCCATATTGAACCATGGTCGCGGCCTTCGAAATCGGATCGTCGCTCTTCAATTCCGCCTCAATCGTGATGCGGAGAATGGCGCCCGTGTCAGGGGCGACGGCCAAGGTGCCGTGGTAACCCGGTGTCACCCGGAAAAGCTTTGCATCCACCTGCCCGGTGGCTACAACAGAGGCGGTTGAGCCTCGGCTTCTGTTCCCGTACAGGAGCTCGCGTTGCACATCCGGGGCAATGCAGCAATAGCTCACCTCGAAGTGCGAAACCGGCTGGGGCACGGAATAGCTGTAAACCGCTGCCAGACCGGCTGAAGTCCGCTCCCAATGGCTCCAGGCAACTTTCCCCCTGGCGGAATCGGTCAGAACAATGGTGAGCTCCGGCCCAAAGTCGCCGCGCGCGTTCATTCCCCGCTCCTGTTGCGCGGGCACTGGAGCGCCATTTTTGCCGGCCACAGCCGCCACTGGAGCCTGGTCCGTGTTCTGGTCGACGATGTCTTGTCCGTCGCGATAGGTCAGCTTGTTCTTCACGATGCCCACCAGGTGCAGCCCCGCTCGCACCGGCCATTCACCTTGCTTGAACACCTGCGCACTGTCGTCGAACCGCGCCGTCGTGCGTGTGACAAAGAAATCCGGCAGGTGAGGCCAGATCTTGACCACGTAGCCCCGCGCCAGGTCCATCATCCGCTGCTGTGTCGCCGCATCTGGGGTTGCGGTGGCCGGCAACTCGGTTGGTGGAGGATCGAGAAAAGCCGACCGATCGGCAAGTAGTTGCAGCGCCAGCGCAGTCCTTGCACCGAGCGGCAGGTGATTCGCGAACTGGTCCAAAGTTGCGTCCGTGAGGCGTTCGGAGAGCTCCAGGTCGCTCAGCCGGTGAGCAACGTCTTCGTCGGTACGATGCGATGCGGCGTCGGCGGCCAGCGACTGCTCCAGCTGTGCCACGGTAACGCGTTTGGCGGCAACGGCGGGAAGAACCATGGCGGCCATCAATCCGATCACAATCAGCCTACGCATTGCACCCCACCTTTTATGAGCTTTCCTGTTCCTGATCGATCGACGAACTGTATGATACTCCAGCCTTCGGAGCCCACAAATAGCGTCTAGGTTTCCCGCCCATGCGATGGGAAAAATCGCATGGACGGGGCACGGAGCATTTGCGGCGGCCCAACATGCCGTCTATCATGCCCGCCGCGATTTGCTGACGCCTCATGACGAAGGGAGGACCTTTCTCCCTCTCAATGCTTCTTCATCTCCCCGTCCGCCCACTGAATGAAGTACTTTACATTCGGCGCATCCGTATGGCCGCCGTCGTGCTGCCGCCATGCCAACTCTCCGTCCAGCAACCCGCTGTTTACCGGCGGCATCCTGGCATTCTTGTAGTCTTCCGGCACGCCAAGCCCCCTTGCTCCGAGCAGCTCGAATACCGGTTGAGCGGCTACGGTGGCCATAAAGCTCCCTTGCTGGTCGAGCCATTTGGCATCGCCCTGGGCCGGCACCCCATAGCTGATAAACGTCAACCGCGGCGCGCACAAGGCGATCAGCTCGTGCGAATCCACAGGAAGGTCGCCGGCATTCTTGCTCCCAAAGCTGGCGTCCGATGCCCCATATTTCATGAAGTTTCCAGCCATCCAGTAGTATTCGCCGCCGGTAAGGCTTTCCACCGCTTCGCCAAAGTTCCGCCGGTTCAACTTGACTCCGCCTTCGCCGGAAGAGCCGATCAATCCCATGGCAAAACGAGGCTCAAAGGCCAGCGTCACCAGCGCCGCCTTGCCGTAGCGCGAAACTCCCTCGATGCCTACATGCTTTGCGTCGATGGCCGGGTCTGTTTCCAGATAATCCAGTCCCCGCGCCGCTCCCCAGGCCCAGGCACGCAGCGCCCCCCAGTCGTCGGGCTTGCGCGGCTGTCCCTTGTTTACCAGTCCAATGACGCCGCGCGTGATGCCGGCGCCGTTATCCGCTTGAATGGTGGACGGATCGATCATTGCGTAGCCCCAACCGTCCGCAATCAACTGCACGATCGTCGGCGGGTCGCCTGCAGGTGGCCGAGGCGCTCCAAACCCGAACGCAGGGGGGAGCGGATTAACCGGGTTATAGCCGGGGTACTGGGTGAAGATCGCTTGCAGACTTGGATCGCTCTTGACCAGCAGCTCCTTAAGCGCCACATTGATCCGCTCCATATCCTCGCGGGGCGGCTGAGTGGGATTCGGCAAGCCTGTCGGCCCGAACATCATCAGAACTGGCACCGGCCCTTTGGCGTTTGCCGGCACCACAACGGTCATGCGTATATTCACATCGATCTGCGGATACGCCGCATTATCCACATGCCCGATCAGGTTCTTCGCGATTACCGGCGTAAAAAAGCCTACAAACTCGTGGTCGGCCACGGTCACCGTCCAGGTCACCTTGGGCGCGTTTTTCGGCACCCGGCCATAGACCTCCCGCTCGAAATCCTCCACAATTTCGGGTCGCCGCTGCTTCCACCATTGATCGGCAGTCGTGACCTTCTGGCCGTTCTTCAGAGTGAGAACATCGGGCAGATTTGGAAAAGGATTGGCCTTGGACTCGTCGTAATTGGCATGGTTCGGGGCGTTTTCATCGCCGCTCGGCCCCGGCCGCAGCGCCTTGATTCCAAGCTGATCCATCATGTTCTGGTGATCCTGGTCTGCTGTAAAAGTCACTGGCGGCGGCGCGCTTCCCGCATCCTGCGCCTTTGCCCCTGGGACCGCGGCCAACAACATTACCGAACAAATTCCCGCAAATATCCACGGGGAGCAGTTACGAGCAGACTTCCGCAATTGCATGACGAACCCTCCAGTGCCATCGTTTTCAAAAAATTCCAGCGGCAGTTATCCTAACTGACTAAATCGATTTAATCTAAGTTTCATGAAAATGGGCTTCAAGAGAATGGGTTTCATGAAAATCGCTCGAATTCCGGTTGCCGCACTTTTCATTGGATTGGCTAACACGGGGCCGATAGCGGCACAGACCACCACCCCGCAGAACTGGGTCGGCACCTGGTCAACCTCGCAACAGATTCCCGAGCCGCAAAACGCCCTTGCCCCCGACGACCTCCGCGACGCCACGCTCCGCCAGATTGTTCATCTGTCCGTTGGCGGCGCAACTCTGCGCGTGCACCTCTCAAACGCGTTCGGCACCCAACCGCTGCACCTGACTTCGGTCCACATCGCGCGACCCCTCTCGACTTCCGCGGCCCAGATCGATCCCGCCACCGACCAGGCGCTCAAATTCTCAGGCGATGTCGATGTCCTCATTCCCGCCGGTGCGGAATATCTCTCCGACCCCATCGACTATCCCGTTGCACCCCTGAGCAGTCTTGCCGTCAGCATCCATTTCGACGCGCCACCGTCACAGCAGACCGGCCATCCCGGCTCCCGCGCTACTTCCTACCTGGTCCACGGCGATGCAGTCTCAGCCGCCGACCTATCCGATGCAAAGAAATTCGATCATTGGTATCAACTCTGCGCAATCGACGTCGCCGCGCCTGCAAAAGCGGGCTCCATCATCGCCCTGGGAGACTCAATCACCGATGGCCACGGCGCAACCACCAACGGCAACGATCGCTGGACCGACGTTCTGGCAGCGCATCTTCAGGCGTCTTCGAAGACCAAAGAAATCGCTGTATTAAACTTGGGGCTAGGCGGCAATCACATGCTGACCGACGGCCTTGGACCCAGCGTCCTCGCCCGTTTCGATCGCGATGTGCTCGCGCAGACTGGCATCCGCTGGGTCATTTTGCTAGAAGGCGTAAACGATCTCGGCGGTCTTACTCGACTTAGCGATCCGCCCCACGAAGAGCATGAGGCATTTGTCCAACGCCTGCTCGCCTCGTACGAGCAAGTAGTCGCCCGTGCGCATGCAGCGCATATCAAGGTTTACGGCGCAACCATTCTTCCGTACACCGGGTCCGACTACTACCATCCCCCAGCCAGCAACGAAGCTGACCGCCAAGCGATCAATCGGTGGATTCGCGCGCCAGGCCACTTCGATGCGGTGATCGATTTTGACAGGGCTCTTGCCGACCCTAGCCATCCGGATCATCTTGCCGCCCAACTCGATTCAGGCGATCACCTGCATCCTTCCCCGGCAGGCTACCGCGCCATGGGAGACATGATCCCGCTCTCGCTTTTCAAACAGTGAACTGCGAATTAGCAAGTCAGCGGGAGCATTGGTCGACACAATTTCCACGCTTCCGCGGGACGATGGAGTCAGGCAGCGCCCACTCTGCTCTTGAAAAATGGCAGGCACTTGGCCAACCCTTCTTTGAGCGTAATCTTTGGCTCCCATCCCAACAGCGTCCGTGCTCTCGTAATATCCGGGCAACGCCGCGTCGGATCGTCCTCAGGCAAAGCTTCGAATAGTAACTCGCTCTTCGAGGCGGTCGCGTCCAGCACAGCCTGCGCACACTCCAGAATCGTGAACTCGACGGGGTTCCCAATGTTTACCGGCATATGCTCATCGCTGTGCGAAAGCCGCAGAATCCCTTCGATCAGATCGTCGACGTAACAGAAGCTTCGTGTCTGGCCGCCATCCCCATAGACCGTCAATGGCTCGCCCCGCAGCGCCTGCATCATGAAGTTCGCAATCACGCGCCCATCGCTCGGGTGCAGCCGCGGCCCATACGTATTGAAGATGCGGACCAGGTGCGTATTCACTCCCCGCGACCGGTAGTACGCCATCACCAGCGCCTCGGCATAGCGCTTCGCTTCGTCGTAAACAGACCGCGGCCCAACAGGATTGACATTGCCCCAATACTCTTCTGTCTGCGGATGCTCCAGCGGGTCGCCGTAGCACTCCGAGGTGGACGCGTGCAGAAACCCGGCCCCGTATTGCGCGGCTATCTCAAGGCAGTTTTCCGTTCCAAATGACCCAACGCGCAGAGTCTCGATTGCCAGCCGCATATATCCCGGAGGACTGGCCGGGGAAGCGAAGTTAAACACATAATCAACCGGCCCGGGATCGAAGGCCTTGCAGATATCTCTCTCTTCGAATCGAAAGCGCGGCTCATGCGCCAGGTGCGCGATGTTTTCCGCATCTCCCGTGGAAAAGTTATCGACCCCGAGAACGGAATGTCCCTCGCCCAAAAGACGATCAGTGAGGTGGGAGCCAAGAAATCCGGCAGCGCCGGTTACAAGAACGCGCATGCGACAGGTTCTACTTTCGCGAGCCAAAGATGCATTCAAAAACAATGGAGCGGCATTCAACTGCTCCTTCCAGTTTCCTAAGATACCATGCCCTTTGGTTTGCCCTGCTGCGCGCTATAGCTCGCCGGCCGCCCCACGCTGACATAAGTAAACCCCTGCTCCTGCATCTTTTCCGGCTTGTAGAGATTGCGTCCGTCGATGACGATAGGAAAACGCACCACCTGATTCAGCCGGACCAGGTCAATTGTCCCGAATTCCTTCCAGTCGGTCAGAATCAGCACCGCGTCCGCATCCTTGGCCGCTTCGTACAACTCTCCTGCATAGCGCATCTTTTCGGTCGGGGCCAGCACGGCCTTCGCGCGCTCATTTGCCGCTGGATCGTAAGCCGTGACGATGGCTCCAGCTTCCAGGAGTCTCTTGATGACCTCGATAGCCGGCGAGTCGCGAATGTCGTCCGTGTCTCCTTTGAAGGCCAGACCCAGCGCCGCGAGCCGCTTGCCTCTGAGGGTCCAAAGTGCCGACAAGACCTTGTTGAAAAAGATGTCCCGCTGCGTTTCGTTGATTTTGCGGATTTCCTGCAATAGCTGAAAGTTGACGCCTTTTTGTTGTGCCACCCAGTGAAAGGCAGCCACATCTTTCGGAAAGCAGCTCCCTCCGTAGCCCAGCCCGGCGCGCAGGAACTTGGGGCCGATGCGGCTGTCGAGCCCCATGCCTTCCGCGATGTCCTCAATGTCCGCGTCCACCGCCTCGGCCAGGTTAGCCACTGCATTGATGAATGAAATCTTCAGCGCCAAAAACGCATTGGAAGCGTGCTTGATCAGCTCCGCGCTCTGTGCCGAGGTGACCACGACGCGCGCCGGATGGGCAGCACTGCACGCGCCAGCTTGCGCGCCAGGTCGATTGTAGTAGCTGCCATCTGTGAGCGGTGCATAGATCTGCCGCAGCACCTCGGCTGAGCGGTCACTATTCGCGCCAATCACAATGCGGTCAGGGTGCAAAAAGTCGAGCACGGCAGTTCCTTCGCGCAGAAATTCCGGATTCGATACCACATCGAAACTCATCCTGTCCACGCCGTGACGCTGCAGCACGCGTTGTATCCAATCGTTGGTGTAAACCGGCACCGTGCTTTTTTCCACAATCACCTTGTATGAGTTGATGTGGCGCGCGATCTCTGAAACCACAGCCTCTACATAAGAAAGGTCGGCAGCGCCCGTGTCGCCCTGCGGCGTGCCCACGGCGATGAAGATCGCATCGCTTCGTTCCACAGCGCGGCCCAGGTCGGCGGTGAATTCGACTCCGCGGTCGCGGTGCCTGGCAAGCAATTCCGGTAGCAGGTCCTCGAAAATAGGCACGCCACCCTCCCGGAGTGTCTTCACCTTGTCCTCATCGTTGTCAACGCAAATGACGTGGTGACCCATCTCCGCAAAACACACGGCCGCAACGAGCCCTACATAGCCCGACCCAATTACACAGATAGAAACCGATTTTGACATGCGCGAATTAATCTCACTTCCTGCAAGGCGCAGCGATGGCGGCCTGATTTGTCCGCAATTATTTGTTGCTCCTAGGCTAACCCCTGCGAGCGCGATGGGCAAACTTTGCGTCGATACGTCTGGGACCCTATCATTTGCCGATGGACGAACGTGAGAATGAACTGTCGAAGCTAGTGGACCAGCTCAACCGCTCGGCGACTGCTGTCAAGTCAAGCGAAAAGAGGTCCATCGACCAGCTTCTGGCAACCGCAGCGCAAAACCACGCGTCCGACATCATCCTCGTTGCCGGCTCTCCGGCCACGTTGCGTGTTAACGGAGAGTTAATCGCGGACTCGGGCCCGGTGCTTTCCGCCGACAACATCCGCAGCCTATTGGTTCCTCTCCTCACTCCGGCTCAGCAGGAAGAGCTGGAGAAACGCCGCTGTGTGGACTTTTGTTTTGTGCGCGGCTCGACAGGCAGATTTCGCGCCAACTTCCACTTTCAGCGCGGCACGCTCGCTGCCTCCATCCGTCTTCTTCCGGCACAGATTCCAACACTGGAATCGCTTCACCTGCCCGCGTCCCTCACCATGCTGGCCGAGCGGCGACAAGGGCTGGTGCTCCTCACCGGGGCCACAGGTTGCGGAAAAACTTCCACGATGGCGGCGTTGATCGACCGCATTAACGCCAACCGTCGCGATCACATCATCACCATTGAAGATCCGGTCGAGTACCAGCACACAAACCGCAAATCGCTCGTTGAACAAATCGAAGTCGGAAGCGACACGCTGAGCTTCGCGCAAGCAGTCCGCGCGGTCTTGCGGCAGGACCCGGATGTGATCCTCGTCGGCGAAATGCGCGACAGCGAAACCATGGCCGCTGCGTTGACCGCGGCGGAAACCGGTCACCTGGTGTTCACCTCGCTGCACACCAACGATGCCGCGCAGACGGTCTCGCGCATCCTCGACACGTTTCCATCGGGTTATCAATCGCAAATCCGCCAACAACTATCCCTGGCGCTGCTGGCCGTGATTCAACAGCAACTGCTGCCGGCCGCAAATGGAATCGGACGCTACCCCGCGGTTGAGATTCTGCTTGCGAACAACGCAATCCGAAATCTGATCCGCCGCGGAGACGATCATCAACTCCGCGCCAACATTGAGACCGGCCGCGCTGAAGGCATGTTAACCATGGAGCAGTCGCTGGCGGAACTCGTGCGCGCCGGCCGCGTCTCCCGCGAAACTGCATCTGCCCACTGCAACCACCCCGAAGATCTGCGCCGATACCTGAACGGCTAGCGGCGCGCAGTGAACTTGGTAGCAACCCGCTCCAAATAGCATGCCCATGCGAAATTTCTTATGGGCTTACGTTTACCGGAATGATAGGGTGAACTGGAATCACCAAGAGGTCTCGTTCGCCCTATGGCCTTCTTGAACTACGTCTGGCTGTCGACGCGACTGTTGTCTGCGGCTGCCTTGTCCGTGCTGGGCTTCATGCTGGCTCTCGAAGCCGCTCCCGCCCAGACTTTTGACGCCAGCAACCTGCGTCAGCCGGTGGATCTTGGCGCCAACTGGCTTGTTCACGCCGGGGACGACCCAAGCTATGCCCGCACCGATTTCGACGACTCGCAGTGGATCAAATTCGATCCGCACTCCGACATCAAGAGCCTTTTTCCGCAAGATCGTCCAGAGGTGATCTGGTACCGGCTGAAAGTGAAAGTGAGGCCGGACCAGATCGGGCTGGGGCTCAAAGAACAATCGATTTCGAAAGCCTATGAAGTCTACGTGAACGGCGAGCGGCTCATGGCATCGGGGTCGATTAGACCGTTCGTCCCCTATACGCTGAACGCCTGGGTCTTGAAGCCGATTCCAGATCGTCTGTTGGCTTCCGGCGCGCTGGTCATTGCGCTCCGGGTCCACATTTCGCCGGTCGAATGGACCAGCCAAGGCCCTGGCTACGTCGCACAAAACCTAACGTTTGGACAGCGGGACACGCTCTACCGGGACGACTGGCTCGCCATAATCGGACAAAACACCGTGGACTGGCTGGAGCATTTCTTTGGTATCAGTCTCGGGTTCGTCGCGCTGGTGCTTTACCGTTCCCAGCGACGTCAAACCGAGTATCTCTGGATATTCGCCGCGGGCATGCAGAGCATGATCGAACTGGCTGTCCCGTTCATCTCAACCTTTCAAGACATTCCGCAGGCGTGGCAAGTTCCTGTGATCCTTCTTCGTGCTTTCACACCATACATCATGGTGTCGTTGTACTTCGCATTCGTGCATCAACGCGTGGGCTGGCGATGGCGAATCGTTCTTGCGATCTCGGGGTTGCTCAACGTAATCGGCGGAATTCAATTGCTCTACTTTGTCGCGTCCCCGCAATTTCAGCTCATCTGCAGTCTTCCCGTCATTGTCCTGATTTCCGTTGTTGGACCGATTGTGCTTGCCATTCACTGGCGGCGCGGCAACCGCGAGGCGGGCATTCTTCTCATACCTTTGCTTCTTTTCAGCCTCTACCTGTATACCGAAGTTGCGCTCGGCACGATGTTTCAGTTTCCGGCCTGGCGTACCATGGCCCTTCGCGGCCTGGGGCTAATCGACCGCTTTCCCGCCGGCCCCTTCTCAATTTCACTCAATTACCTATCGGGAATTCTCTCGTCCCTGTCGTTGGCAATCATCATGCTTCTCCGTTCCACGGACATGAGCCGTCGCCAGGCCATCATCGAAACCGAGCTTGCCGCTGCAAAGGAAGTGCAGAACGTTTTACTTCCAGAGCATCGCGAAATCGTGCCGGGCTTTACGGTTGACTCGGTATACGAGCCGGCACAGCAGGTTGGCGGCGATTTCTTCCAGATCCTTCCGGCGACCGATGGCGG
>JBELAI010000108.1:0-18274 GCA_049508975.1 Occallatibacter sp.
CGGACGCGTTGATGGTTAGCGGAATCGCAATTAGCAAGATTGCCAAAAATGAACGCACTGTCACACCGATAAATCCAGAAATTCTGCCTGAATTTTGCATACAGATCTCTTTTCTCAACCTGCCGGAGCAGTCCGGTTTATTGGGAGATACAGGGATGGGAACACTCGATATGTGGTCGTAGGAGGCTTTTTGTGACAATGAGAGATTTCGCGACGACTCAGTTCAAACCTTGCCGGCGTGGTGAGAATGCGCGTTTTGCTGAAAAAGGGGACAGATTCCGCGAGAGAATTCTTCGGATTCCCGCATGGCAAAACTTGACGCGCGGAAGGCGAGTCAGCCTTTGGGGTCCTGTGCTACTATCAGCGTCGAGAGTTAGTCTCCACGGAGAAATCTTCAGATGGCATACATCATTGCTGAACCCTGTATCGGCACCAAGGACACCGCCTGTGTGGACGCCTGTCCTGTCGATTGCATCCACCCCAAAAAAGACGAAGACGGCCACGCCGAGGCCGATCAGCTGTTCATTGACCCGGTCGAGTGCATCGACTGCGGGGCCTGCGTGCCGGCCTGCCCGGTTTCAGCCATCTTTGCGCAGGACGACCTGCCGGAGAAGTGGGCTCACTTTACGGAAAAGAACGCCGCGCACTTCGGCCGCTAAACAGCTTTTCGCTTCTTTTCAGATTTAGTTTTGTCACCACGCGCGTTCCGATTGGCGGAATGCGCGTTCGTGTCTGCGGACCGGAAGATTAAACATGCGCTACTCTCAGACGTTGCGCACTCAAGGCTATCCCGATCGCGCGGCTTTGGCCACACCGCATCCGTAACCCTCAAAACTGTCGGGCTATCGCCCTGGGGTGTTTTCTGCAGAACTTTCCCTGGTCTTCGAATCGAATCAGGTGTTCCTTAGCGTACGACCTCATCCAATTCCCTGAAATGGCGATGTTCGGCAGTTGAGCGGAATTCCCGCTTTGAGGACCAATTCTCGCGATCGGAGATTGGCTCAGGGTCGGATTCCGTGGATGTCGCCGAATCGTGCGCTATGGCGAAGCGTCCATTACCGATTTCGACAAACTCGACGCTGTCGCCGGTTCTCAGTCCAAGTTGCTTGCGTACGTGAGGGGGAAGGGTAATGCGGCCATTGAAGGTGACCATTGCGGAAGGCATTTGGAACCTCTCGATTCATTTTACCCTTTAGATGCGGGAATCCTTCGAAAAAATTCAGAAAGCCTACGGGGGTTTGGCTTGCGCTTGAGGCCTAAGCCAGCAGTTGCATCCCGGCATCGCGCGCGGCTATGTGGTCGAAGGTGACAGTCCGTGCGCACCCGGCCGCGCGCGCTGAACAGGCGATCAGACAATCGGCAAAGTCAGCTTTGCCTATACGATGGAGCCAAAGTGCCTGACGGACTGTATCGCCGTTTTCGATGACAATGTCACGGCTCGCGATCAATGTGTCCAGAATCTGGATGATTCCTGCCCGGTCCACATGATAAATCTTTATGGCGGCCCAAATGAGTTCGAGAATCGTCGTCAGTCCCACCCATCCGGGTTCCGACGGCGAAAGAGCGTAAATCAAATTCGACGCAAGACGGGTCTGCTCTGGGTGATCTTTAACGAAGTATCGGACCAGGATGTTTGTGTCCAGCCCAATCACGCTGCTTCGCCTTCCTGCTTGCCGGTGATTGAATCGCCAAGGGATACACGTAAGTTCTTAGCGGCGGCATCGAGGATGGCCTCATTTATCTCTTCGATTGAGGGCACATAGTCCAATTTCGGGATACATCCTTCCAGGTCGCGAATCGAGGCTGTCCTGGGCCTGATGACGTACTGGCCTTTTTCGGCCTCGAAGAAATCGATCTTGTCCCCTGGGCCCAATCCAAGAGCAGTCCGGATCTCCACAGGAATCGTGATCTGGCCCTTCGACGTCATGGTTGCGGTTGGCATAGAATCCTTTTCGACCTCAATTGTAGCTTACTTTTCGCTGTATTCCTTACATTTCAAGCCATTCCTTACGAAGGGTAAGAGCAACCTGCTTGCCTATCTCAGTAGCGACCCGCAATGCGAAGATAGTAGACGCATGAGCGTTCTCACCTCAGAAGCGGTCGTTTTGCGCACTTGGCCCCTGCATGAAGCGGATCTGATTGTGAGCTTTTTCACGCGCGATTATGGGCGGGTTAAAGGCGTGGCAAAGTCGGCGCTCAAGAGCCGCAAGCGATTTGGAGGCGCGCTTGAGCCGATGACGGTGGCGCGGGCCTGGTTTGCTGAAAAGCCGGGGCAGGAACTCGTCCGTCTGGATCAACTGGAAATTGTGCGCTCGCCCATGTCGGCCCCGGTTGACCATGTGCGGATGGCAGTACTCAGCTTTTTTGCCGAAGTGCTGGACGATGCGCTGCCCGAGCACGATCCCCAGGAAACGGTTTTCCGGCTGCTGCTGGCGGTGCTGGAGCAGACAACCGTAGAACAGCCGTGGATGCCGCTGACCTATTTTTCGCTATGGATGACGCGGTTGATGGGGCTACTGCCGGATATCAGCCATTGCACCGCATGCGGCGAGGCGCTGATGGTCTCCGAGGCCAGCTTCAACACGCTGGGCGACGGGCTGTTTTGCGCGGTACATAGGAATGGCAATGCGAGCAGCCTTTCGGCGGATTCGTTGCAGCTTGCTCAGAGAATGCTGCGGGCTCCGGCATCGGCTTTTGCCGCCGAGCCGTGGCCACGGCGGCGCGCGCAGGATCTGCGGCGATTTACACTTCAGGCCTTGGAGCGTCATTTGGAACGCAGGCTGCGCACGGCGGAAGTGCTGGCGCGGCTCTAGCAACTGCGCCCCAAACAAAGCCCAATGCATTGCGGGTTGTTTCTCCGAGGCTGATAAAATCGACCCAAGTCCAATCAAGGTCCCGACAAGAGAGAGCAATCCGTGCCTTCATCCACAATCGAACCTTCCGCGAGCGTGTCCCAGGTCAAACCCGCGGCGCTTACCTTTCAGGAGTTGTTGTTCCGTCTGCAGAATTTCTGGGCGGCGCGCGGCTGCATCTTGCAACAGCCTTACGACGTTGAAGTAGGTGCGGGCACCATGGCGCCGGAGACGTTTCTGCGCGTACAGGGGCCAAAGCCGTATCGTGTGGCTTATGCGCAGCCCTCGCGGCGGCCTGCCGACGGGCGCTACGGCGAGAATCCCAATCGGCTCTTCCGGCACACGCAGTTTCAGCTCATCCTCAAGCCCCCGCCAGTCAACGTGCAGGAACTGTATCTTGAGTCGCTCGAAGCAATCGGGATCGACTTGACCAAGCACGATATCAAGTTTGAAGAGGACAACTGGGAAGGCCCGACCGTGGGTGCGTGGGGCGTGGGCTGGCAGGTGCAGTTCGACGGCCAGGAGATTACGCAGTTCACTTACTTTCAGCAATGCGGCGGCCTTGACCTCGATCCTATCTGCGCCGAACTGACGTATGGGCTTGAGCGCATTACGCAGGTGGTGCAGGAACTGGACTCGATCTACGACATTGTGTGGGCGCGCGATCCGGAGACCGGCGCGGAAGTGACTTATGGCGATGTCCGGCACGCCGAGGAATTGCAATACTCGGTGTATAACTTCGAGAGCGCCGACGTGGATAAGTTATGGAAGCATTTCAATTTGTATGAGGAAGAAGCACATGCGCTGCTGGCCGAGGGCAATGCGCTCTTCGCAAGAGAGGACGCCACGGCTGCGGAGAAACATCGCTTCCCCTTGCTCCCGACCTACGAACTGGCGCTGAAATGCTCGAATCTGTTCAATCTTCTTGACGCGCGCGGAGCCATCAGCGTCACGGAGCGTGTGGGCATGATTGGGCGTATCCGAGCTCTGGCCGTGGGCGCGGCGAAGATTTATGCGCAGCAGCAGGTGAGTTAACTTCCAGCTTCCAGCTCTCAGCTTTCAGTTCTTCGTGCATTGAATAAACTCAACGGCTTTTGCAACGAACAATCAGCTGAAGGCTGAGAGCTGAACTCAAAGGTAGAAAGAAACCAGGTTATGGCTGATTTTTTGTTGGAAATTGGGCTGGATGAGATACCGGCCCGCATGATTGCCGGGGCTGAGGCCGAGTTAGGCAAGCGCGTTAGCGACTTACTCACGCGGGAACGGCTGCTGGACGCGAACGGCAGAGTTACGACCTATTCGACGCCGCGCCGGCTCGCCGTGCTGGTAGAAAATGTTCTGCCCAGCCAGGCCGATACGGAAGACAAGCTGACCGGCCCCTCGTGGAAGATTGCCTTCAAAGACGGCGCTCCCACGGCGGCAGCCGAGGCTTTTGCAAAGAAGGCCGGCGTGCCTGTTGCGGATCTCGAAAAAGTGACCAACGCCAAGGGCGAGTACGTGGGAGCCACGGTGAAGCGCCTTGGTCGCGCGGCTTCAGAGTTGCTTGCGGCGGAACTGCCGAAGGAGGTGCTCGCGCTTTATTGGGCCAAGAACATGTACTGGCGCGTGGGTAAACCCGAGCGGTTTGTGAGGCCGGTGCGGTGGGTGGTGGCGCTGCTTGATTGCGCTGTTGTTCCGGTGGAGATAGCGGGGATTACAGCGGGAAATGCGAGCCGCGGCCATCGCGTTTTGCATGGACATGAGGCTGTCATCGTCGATTCGCCGAAGAGTTATGTCGAGACGCTGCGCGGTGCGCATGTGGTGGTGAATGTGGCCGAGCGCAGGCATACCATTCGCAAGGCACTGGATAAGGTAACGCGTAACGTTGAAGGTGCGCGATGGCGTGAAGACGAGGCGCTGATTGAGACTGTGGTGCACCTCACTGAATGGCCCACTGTGGTGATGGGCGGGTTCGAAGCCGAGTATCTCGCGCTGCCGGAAGAAGTGCTGGTCACCGTGATGCGCGACCACCAGAAATACTTCGCGGTGGAGAGCGCGGACGGCAAGCTGGCCCCGCATTTCCTGGCTGTGCTCAATATTGAAGTCGATGAGGAGGGCCGCGCAAATATTGTGCGTGGAAATGAGAGAGTGCTGCGAGCACGGTTCAAGGATGCGCAGTTCTTCTGGGATTTCGATCAGAAGATACCGCTGGTTGAGCGCGTGGAGAGTTTGAAGAATGTCACTTTCTTCCGTCCGCCGAAGGGCGAGCCATGGAGCTACTACTGGAAAATGGAAGAGAACTTGAAGGTGATCTACCACCTTGCTCTGAAACTGAATAGCGATTATGTCAAGTTTTTCGATATGTATTCGGTAAACACAGCGGCGAAATTGGCCAAAACAGACCTGACCACTGAGTTAGTCAAAGAGTTTACCGAATTGCAGGGGATTATTGGTGGTCTTTATGCCGATGCGCAAGGGCTCCCGGCCGCAGTAGGTGCGGCTATCTACGATCAATACAAGCCTTCATCGATGGAAGACGCGATTCCGCGGACCCGCGACGGTCAGCTTTTAGGTCTTGTGGATCGTATACAGACAATTGTCGCTATGTTTGGAATAGGCCTTGCGCC
Organism: Occallatibacter sp.; assembly: GCA_049508975.1. Taxonomy (GTDB): domain Bacteria; phylum Acidobacteriota; class Terriglobia; order Terriglobales; family Acidobacteriaceae; genus Telmatobacter. Next base: position 5,459 of record JBELAI010000108.1, read on the forward strand.
CACGGGATCGAAGGACCCATTTGCATTGCGTCGGGCTGCGAATGGAATTGTGAAGATTGTCGCTGAGTCAGATGAGTTACCAATGAAACTTAGCGACGTCGTTGCAGCCGCTAGCCCGGTTGGGGCCAATAGTGATCAGGTATTGGCGTTCTTGCGTGAGCGACTTAGTTTTTATCTGAAGGACTTCAAGGGCTTTTCCTACGATGTCGTAAACGCCGTTTTGGCAGCGGGCGCAGACGATGTGCGTGATGCGATTGCGCGGGCGGAGGCGTTGACGGCGGTGCGCGGCAGCGAGGATTTCGCGGCGATTTCAGCGGCGTTCAAGCGCATCAAGAATATCCTGCGGCAAGCGGAAGAGAAGGGATTTTCGGTTGGGTCGGCAAAGGACGTGACGCTCTCCGCTGAGGCGCAGCAACTTTCCGATGCCGCTGCGGCGCTTGCGCCCGAAGTGGCAAAGCTGCGCGAGGAGCGGAACTACAGCCAGGCGCTGGCGTCGATCGCCACGCTACGGCCGGTGGTGGATGCGTTCTTCGACAAGGTGATGGTGCTCGATCCGGATGAATCCGTGCGTGGGGCGAACCTGGCTCTGATCGCGTCGGTGCTGAGCGGATTCTCCGGCATTGCGGACTTCAGCGAGATTGTTACTTCGTAGGGTTCGACTCTTGCTTTCGTAAAGAGACTTGGGGTGTTCGAAGAGGGAAGACAAAAGCAGGTCCTTCGACTCCGCTGAAGTACGCTTCGCTCAGGATGACAGGTTCGGTGGGGATTGTGGATACCGGATACCGGAGTGATTGCCGAGCTAAAATCTATCCGCATCCTCGGCTCTTTCTGCACGTCTACAATCTATAGAGATGTCTGACACACTTTATCTGAGTTTGTGGTATCCGAACTTGCGGCTGGCTGGTCTTGCCGACAAGCTGACGGCGGTGCTGGGAGCGTTCGCAACGCATGGCGGCGAGGCGCGCGTGTATTCGGCTACGGTGTGGCCGGTGAGCTGGAAAGAGACGCCGATCTTCCAACAGGTTTATGGCCGGCGAAGCAAAACTGCCAGCGGCGGCGATGTTGCGGGCGGTCCGGGCACCGAGCCTCGGCTGGCTGTCGAGGAGACGCTCGAACTGCTGCACGATGACTACGCTTACGAGTTTCAGATTGGCTGGAGCTTATGGGAGCTGGAAGCGCCGTCCGATCATGAGGCTCGCTGGGTGCGTGCGCCGCGGTTGGTGCGGGTTACAGGCTATGGACCGCTGTTCGACGAAGGGGCTTTCGAAGCCGATGGGCACATTCGCATCGATTTCGGCTCGGATACGCCGTTTCTGGAAGAAGGCGTAGATTTGGACTCCGTGGCCGCCCGGCATATTGAAGAAAATGTACGCCAATTGATTGAGCTGACGGCGGGGGTTGAGAAAGCCTCAGGGGCGACGGCAAGGCTGCTTTGGAGCGAACTGGGTGAGAGCCTGGCGCAGCGGTTGGCGGCACGACTCGGGGTGGGCAACTGAGCGTGCGATTCACCATTGAACGGTTGCGGACGGTCGTACTCGTAGCAGGGGTTCTGCTCATTGCGGCGCTGGTCGTTTTCCTGGCCCGCGGCAAGCTGAAGAACCCATTGAACCTGAAAGATATCCCGAAAGAGCTGGGCGTGAATGTGCAGTCGGACGCCACCGGCTACACGCTCGATCATTCGATGGGCGGGCACTCGCGCTACAGGATTCACGCCGCCAAGGGAGTGAGCTACAAGGACAACCATGCGGTTCTGCACGACGTTAAGATTGAGCTGTTCGGCGAAGATGGTAGCCGCACCGATCGCATCGAGGGCGCTGAATTCGAATACGACCAGAAGGTTGGCAAGGCCACGGCCGCGGGTCCGGTAGAGATCACGTTGATGCGGCCCGGAGTAGCTCCGGCGATTGCCCCCAAGTCGGTTTCCGCAAAGGCCTCAGCGGTGAAAGGCAAGACGACTCCCATTGCATCGATGGCGGCGACGGCCGACCGCGGCGAAATTCACGTGAAGACCAGCGGGCTAACTTTCGACACGCAAAGCGGAATCACCACGACCAGCGAGCGTGTGGATTTTTCCATGGTGCAGGGCAGCGGCAGTTCCATGGGCGCCACGTACGACTCGAAGCAAGGCTTCCTGGTGCTGGATCGTGCGGTTGAACTGAACACGGAGCGCAGTGGCCAGGCAGTGGTGATTCATGCCGCACATGCGGAGTTTGAGCGCGCTACGCACCTGTGCCGTCTTCACTCGGCGACTGCCGACTACCGGGGCGGCAAAGCCACAGCCGGCGACGCCAGGGTTCTATTTCGGGATGATGGTTCGGCGATAAGGCTGGACGCGCTGAACGGCTTCGACCTGGTCACGGCGAATGGCGGACACATCGCCGCACCCAGCGGGTCCATGGACTTCGACGAGCACAACCAGGCTCGCCAGGGACACATGGGGGGCGGCGTCAAAATGGATTCGACGCGCCAGGCGGAAAATGGCGTGCGCCAGATGCATGGAACTGCGCCGACTGCGACCATGGAGTTTACGGAAAAGGGCGAATTGCGCCACGCACACATGGAGCGCGGCGTGGACATGCATAGCGAGCAGGTCAGCGAGTCGGCTAATGGTCCGCTGCGCGTGAGCCGTACATGGAAGTCGCCGTTGGCGGATGTGGATTTCCGCGACAACGGGCAGGGGCAGGCCGAGCCGGCGACGATTCACGGCGTGCAGGGTGTGGTCGTGACCGGCGAGAGCCAGCGCGGTAAGGCAGCGCCGGTTCCTTCGAAGCTCTCCGCCGATGAAGTGACGGGCGAGTTTGGCCCTGATTCCGTTTTATCGGCGATGACCGGGACAGGCCACGCGACAATTGAAGAGATTAGCGCAACTGGCACCCGGCAGACGTCGAGTGGTGACCGGATCGAGGCGCACTTTGCCCCGCCTAGCGCCAAGACCGGACCAGCAAGCGGTCCAGCTGGAGCGGGACAGGGTGAAGCGGGGCAGATTCAGTCGGCCGTGCTCGACGGGCATGTGGTTCTGACGCAGGAACCGGCTCCCAAGCCGGGAGGCGAAGCGCCGGTGCTGCTGCGAGCCTGGGCCGGTAAAGCCGTTTATGAGGGTGTCGGCGAGTGGCTGCACCTTACGCTGAATCCGCGCGTAGAAGACGGCGGCATGCAGATGACTGCGGACAAGATCGACGTATCGCATGAGTCGGGAGACGCTTTTGCTCATGGAAACGTGAAGGCGACGTGGCTCGATGCCTCCAAGCCGGGTCAACCGGGCGCGCCGGCAAATACGGGCGCAGGCCAGAACAATGTCGCTTTGGGCGGCAAGGGACCGACGCACGTGGTGGCAGCCGAGGCGCAACTGAGTCATGCGGTGGGTGGGACAGATAGCGTGGCAACGTTCCGCGGACACGCGCGGCTGTGGCAAGAAGCGAATTCAGTTGCGGGGCCCGTGATTGTGCTTGACCGGCAGAAGCAGACGCTGGTGTCGACGAGTAACGATCCGGCAGAGCCGGTGAAGGCTGTGCTGTTGAGCGCGGGCGGGCTGGAGCCGGGTTCCGCGGCGGGCAAGGGCGCTGCTGGCAATTCCAAGACGCCTTCGGTGATTCGTTTGCGCGGCGGCGACCTGAAGTATTCCGACGGCGAGCGCAAGGCGGTGATGCGCGCAGGAGGGTTAGGGCCGGTTGTGGCTGAGACGCCTACTGCGACCTCAGCCTCGAGCGAGGTCGAGTTGCTGTTGCTGGCGCCGGGCAACCATGCCGGCAAAGACGGTGGCCAGGCGCAAGTGGACCGGATGACGGCTCGGGGGCATGTGGTGGTCACCTCCGAGGATAGGCGCGGAACCGGCGAGCAGTTGGTCTATACCGGAGAGAATGGGGATTATGTGTTAACCGGAACGGCTGCAACGCCGCCGAGGATGACCGACTCGGCGCGCGGCAATGTAACCGGTGCGGCTTTGATCTTCCATAGCCGCGATGATAGTGTGAGCATCGAAGGTGGCGGGAACAGGACAACCACGGAGACCACCGCACCAAAGTGATGGCTGAAACAGATTTTCAGCCAGGGAAATGAGCTTAGCAGGCCTGATGAACACATTGATTGCTGAGGGGATCGGCAAAAGCTACAAGGGACGCCAGGTGGTGCGCGGCGTCGATCTGCGCATCTCGCGCGGCGAGGTGGTGGGTCTGCTGGGTCCCAACGGCGCCGGCAAGACGACCAGCTTTTACATGATCGTGGGGCTGGTGGTTCCCGAAACGGGACGCATCCTGGTGGATGAGACCGATATTTCCAGGGTGCCGATGTATTTGCGCGCACGGAACTTCGGAATCAGCTATTTGCCACAGGAGCCGTCGGTATTTCGCAAACTCACAGTGGAAGAGAACATTCTGGCTGTGCTCGAAGCCCAGCCGCTGGGCAGCCGCGAGCGCCGCACCAGAGCCGAGCGGCTTATTCATCAGCTGAATCTGGGTCATGTGCGCACCACGCGCGGCTACGCGCTTTCCGGCGGCGAGCGGCGGCGCGTGGAGATTGCGCGCTGCCTCTGCATCCAGCCCAGCTTCATCCTGCTCGACGAGCCGTTCAGCGGCATCGATCCGATTGCTGTGTTGGAGTTGCAGAAAATCATCTTCGATCTGAAAGCCAGTGGGATCGGGATTCTGATCACGGACCATAACGTGCGTGAAACGCTGAGTGTGACGGACCGGGCCTACATCATTGCGGAAGGACGAATTATCTTTGCCGGAACCCCGCATGAACTGGGCAACAATCCGGACGTGCGGCGTCTTTATTTAGGCGAGGGATTCTCGCTGGGTTAACGGAGGTGCGCGACGGGAAAGTGCTATTTGTCAATACCCCAGCGGTGCAGAGCGCAGTACGAAAGTCGAGGCAACGATTCCCGCAAGGTTCGTTGCCTGAAGTGGCACGAAGGGCGCGAACTAAGGTAATTTGACCGTAAACGGTTTTCGCAGAGGATTACACTTGCAATAGGAACAAACGGGGAAAACGAACCGACCATGCCGCTGTTGCAACCCAGAATGTCGCTCAAGGTATCGCAACGCCAGGTCCTCACTCCGGGCCTGATGCAGATGGTTAGCGTGCTTGCGCTCAACAAACTGGAACTGAAGGAGATGATCGATGCCGAGATGGTGGAAAATCCCGTCCTGGAAGAGATTGACGAAACGGTTCCAATGCTGGATGAGGTTGCCGGCAGGCAGGAACGCCAGGAGCGGCTGGAACGGCTTGAGCTGCTGGATAGGCCCGAAAACGGGGTCGTCGCCGAGCCGGCGGCTGCGCCCAAGGATGCCTTTGAGGAAGTTGATTTCGGATCGTACTTCCAGGACTATCTCGACCCCGGTTATCGCACGCAACCGGAATATGAAGACAGCGAAAAGCCGTCGTTCGAGCACTTTCTCTCCCAACCTACGAGCCTGTCCGATCACCTGGCGTGGCAACTGGGAGCTCTGACGCTGGAGCCCCTGCTCTTCGAAGCGGCTGAGTACGTAATCGGCAACCTGGACGGGGACGGCTACCTGGCGGCAAGCGAGGACGAACTGGCCGCGGCCCTGCGCCAGACCAGCGAGACCCAGGGCAAAGCCGACAGCGAGGTGTTGGCGCCGGAGGCCGCTTTGGACCTGGTGCGCCGAGCCATTGACCTGGTGCGGCACCTTGACCCCGCGGGAGTGGGTGCGCGGGATCTGCGCGAGTGCCTGCTGATTCAGATTGCGGCGCAGCAGTCGGAATTCAGCCACATGTACGGAAGCACGACAACGGAGCCGGTCTCAGTCGCGGTTCCTGACGGCAGCGACGACCCGCATCGCGGCTTCCGCGCTGAGGCTGAGGCGCAAATCGACGAGCGGCGGCGCAGCATTGAGGTGGCCTCGCTGATTGTCGGCAACCATCTTCACCTGCTTCAAAAGCGCGACGTGAAAGACCTGGCACGGGCGGTGCAGTGTACCGCGGTCGAAGCGCATGCAGGCGTCGAATTCATCAGAACTCTGGATCCGCGGCCTGGCCGGCAGTACAACCGCGAGCAGACGCGCCTGATCGAGCCGGATGTAGTGTTTGTGAAGCGCGGCGCCGACTGGGAAGTGGCCATGAACGAGGAGGACCTGCCCAGCCTTCGCCTCAGCTCCCGCTACCGCCGCATGCTGGTCGCGGAGAACACCGACAAAGAGGTCAAGGATTACGTGAAGGAGCGCTTCCGCTCCGCCATGCAGCTGATGCGCAACATCGCCCAGCGCAAAAGCACCATTCTGCGCACCTGCGAAGTGATTGTCCGGCGTCAGCGCGACTTTTTGGACCAGGGTGTTGAGGCGCTGCGGCCCATGATGATCAAGGAAGTGGCGGAAGAGATCGGGGTTCATCCGTCCACAGTAAGCCGCGCGGTAGCCAACAAATATGCACACACGCCGCAGGGAGTCATCGAACTGCGGTTCTTCTTCTCCGAAGGCTCGAACGGCCCAGAAGGCGCCGACACGCCGCTGCTGGTTCTGAAGCGCAAAGTGAAAAAGCTGATCGAGGACGAAGACGCCCGCCATCCCCTCACCGACGACCAGTTGGCCGCCATGCTGAATGCACAGGGAATTCAGCTAACCCGCCGCACCGTAGCCAAGTACCGCGAAGATCTGGGTATCCCTTCGACTCACCAGCGCCGCCGTCGCGACGGGTGAAAGCGCTTTCACCACGATGGATCGAGTTTGACTGGTGCTTCATCTAACAAGCCATGAGCTTTCCTGTTTCTGTACTGGACCTGGTGGGGATGCGGACGGGGGAATCGGCGGGAAGCGCGATTGCGCGGACCGTGGACCTGGCGCAGCATGTGGAAGAGTGGGGCTATCGGCGGTTTCTGTTAGCGGAACATCACTCGATTGCGGGCCTGGCCTGCTCGGCAACGCCGGTGTTGATCGGCCATGTGGCCGCGGCGACTGAGACAATCCGAGTTGGCAGCGGTGGCGTAATGCTGCCGAACCATGCGCCGCTCATAGTAGCGGAGCAATTCGGCACCCTGGAAGCGCTTTACCCTGGCCGGATCGATCTTGGGCTGGGCCGGGCTCCGGGTGGCGATTTTCATACCATGCGTGCGCTGCGGCGTGACCTGCGCCAGAGCGGGGACGATTTTCCTGAATTGCTGGAGGAGTTACGGACTTACCTGGGCCCGGTAAAGCCTGGGCAAGTGGTGAAAGCGACTCCAGGGCAGAACAGCAACGTGCCGGTCATCCTTCTCGGGTCAAGCGATTTCAGCGCGCGCCTGGGCGCGAATCTGGGATTGCCGTTTGCCTTTGCCGCGCACTTCGCTCCGGATCTGCTGGATGAAGCGGCGCAACTTTATCGCACCCATTTCCGTCCCAGCGAGGTACTCGAGCATCCGTGGCTCATGGTCGGCGTCCAGGTTATCGTGGCGGAGTCGGATGCGGAAGCGCAGCGGCTATCCACGACTCCGCAGCAGCGTTTTCTCCGTCTGATCCGCAATCAGCCCGTCGAACTCCTGCCTCCCGTCGACACCATGGACGGCCTTTGGACCGATTGGGAACGCGCGGCGGTGGAAAGCAGGCTGCGCGCAGCGATCGTCGGCTCCGAGGCCACGGTGAAGGCAGGCATAGAACGTTTGATTGCCGCCACCGGAGCCGATGAGCTGATCGTCGTGACGGATACCTGGGACCACGCAGCACGGCTCGACTCGTATCGGCGGCTTGCCGGGGTCGCAGCCGGCATCGAGGTGAAATCCGCGGCAAGCATCGCTCTTTGAACTGGGTGCCCCATGTCTCGACTCTAAGACATGGGATCCCAGGACCCCTCCGAGCCACGGATCACTCGCTCCATACGCCGACGTCGATCGGGGAGTTCTTGGCTTGCGCCACATCCCTCTCCGTTATGGTTCGGTGGCGGGTGAGTTGTTGGCCACCCCCGTTGCTAGGGGGATGGTTGGTGCTGCGACTCCAAGAACCTTAGTTACCGAGTTACCATTGGAGTTAGCGATCCATAGGTTTCCCGAGATATCGACCGCGACGCTAGTGGGCGAACTAAGTCCAGCGTTGGTATACGCCGTTGTCGAGATTGCAGTTCCACTCGAGTTGAAGACCGAGATGGAGTTAGTGGAGTTCACAATCCATATCTGGTCGAGGCCGTCGATGGCCAGGGCCGAGGGCGTAGAAAGCCCGCCGTCGGTGTAAGGGCCGTTGGTCACGGTCCCTTTGCTGGTGAACTCGCTCACACTGCTGGTGCCTGAGTTCAGGCTCCAGACATTGCCCAAACTGTCGATGGCCACGCCGCCGCTGCCGCTTCGCAACTCGGGACTCAACGGATAGGGCGTTCCGGTAGCCGAGAAAGCTGCTGTCGTGTTATTCGAATCGCCAACCCATAATTGGTTGTCGGGGAGAATAGTGAGCGTGAAGCTCTGCGTAGCGTTGCTGCCAATGCCGTTTGTCGCCGTGATGGTAATGGGGTAGGAGCCGTAGGAGCCGGCAGCCGGCGTGCCGGAAAGCGATCCGACGCTAGACAGCGTAACGCCGCCTGGCAGGCTGCCCGTCTCGCTGAACGTCGGGCTCGGGTATCCCGTGGCCATCACGGTGAATGAGCTCAACTTGCCCACTGTGAATTCGGCGTTACTCGCACTGTCGATGGCCGGTGCCTGGTCAACCGTAGTCGAACCCGTTCCCGTGATCGAGGCATTGACCGTATCGGTCGCGGTAACTGCCTGGTTTCCTGTTGCGTTCAGCGTCACGGGGAATGTTCCGACTCCATTGGTCAGCGTGGCGTCTGCGGGCAGGCTTGCGCTGGAGTCCGAACTGGTGAAGTGCACCGTGCCTGCATAGCCGGTCACGGTGTTGTTGTCGGAATCCTGTGCCGTTACCGTGACGCTGAAGGCGACGCCCGACGTCGTTGTGGATGGAGTGCTCACCAGGAAGTGCGTGGCGGGAGACGTGCTGAAGGTGGCTGCAAAGACTGCATCGCCAAACTTACTCGCAGTGTCCGTCTGCAACCACGGATTACTCAGATTGGCGAAAACCCCTTGAGAATCAGTAAATACGAAGTTTCCCCCGGCATACGAACTGCTGTTCCCGGTTATGGCAAACCGCGCCGTTGCCGCGCCGCCGCTGCCCGCGCCCGCCAATAAAAAGAAAACATACGTGTTTCCGGCAGTCAACGTGACATTTGTGATTGGGAAATCGACTTCCGCCAAGCCGGGAGTGGCGGAATTGACCGACATCGGCGCGCTCTGAAACAGCACGGCGCCTGTTGCTTCCGAGCCATCCCAGGCCATGAGGTACCCGGTAAACGTCAGCCCATCTCCAAAGTTGTATCCAACTCGAAAGTTAATGTCGGTGATCGATGGGTACCCGGCAGGAACGGTAAAGGTTTGTCCATAGGTGTCGGCGGCCGCACCGTTGGGAAAGCCGAACGAGTAGGCCGCGCTGGAACCATCCCATGAAGAAACTGTGTTCACCACGGATGTTTGTCCGAAGGCAGGAATGGCCGGCAAGAGCAGGAGCAGAGAGAACCAAAAACGCAACCAGCCCTTCGACTCCGGTCTCTTCAGGGATTGGAACCAGGAACAGTTTGAAGTCATGCGCTGTATACCCTCGTCGTTCGCGATTCGCCCGCTGCATTCAAATCGTCGGTTGAGCCAGTTCCGCCGCCTATTGCAGCAACTGCTCAGGGCCGGTGCTGAAGCCGCGATTCGGCGGAACAATGAGGCCAGGGATAAAAGAGACAACACCACCGGGGTTGATGAGCAGCGCTTGCGCGTGTGCATACGGAAAGTTGCATGTCAGGAACATGTAGCCCCTTTGCCCGCTGTTTGCCAAAGCAACGCCGGTCGCGGTTGCTATCTGGGCCTCGGTGAAAATGGTGACTTGGCCGGGCGCAATCGTACCCAGGGAGCCGCTGTAATCCGTACCGAGGTAGAAAACATCAGCTGTGCAGGTTCCGGTGGCAGGAGTAGTCCCGTAAGGATCCATGCTTGTATTCTGCACAGAAAGGAGGCTTGTATAACCCGCATCGGAGCCGCCGATCCACGGAATATAGATTCTCGTGGTGGTCGTGCTCTGGGCGAGGATTCGCTTGGCCCAGAAATGTTGATACGCCACGAGGGCCAGCGCTGCGCCCAGCAGGCAAACGGAGATGTTCTTGATACTGAATGCTGCAAGCAGTATTTTTTTCATTTGCAAGCCTCCTTGAAAAATGTGTACGTGAAAACTGGGTAAAGACCGGATTGCGGTTCAGGCGGCACGATTGTCCTGGCCAGGGGAAGACCGCGCAGTCGATGCAAACCTCGCGTCGGGGAACGCTGGAGGCGCCTTTGAGTAAGAGTGATGTGGATCGCTGGTGCGGGGACTCACGCCTCCTCACCACCTTCGCTATCAGGGTTCAACTTGTTTTCGCAAGCACTATCCGACAGGGAAGTCTTGGAGGATTGGAAAGCCGCGAGCCGTCGCCTACTTTGAATTAGATTTACTGTGCCGCCGATCCGCTTGTCAATGGAAATTCTCCTTTGTCCCCTAGAACTCACGGGCTCGCAAGACCTGCCGCCGGTGAGAGATGATGTTCCAAACAGGAACCGGGGAACTCAACCCGCGATGGTTTTCACCAGGTCTATTTCATGCGGGCGCGTTCGCGGCATATACTGACCTGTCTCTACCTCGAATTTCAGAGCCGGCTCGGGGACCCGGCATTCGAGGCAATCGGACAGCGACGCGATGCTCAATGCGGTTGAATCGCGCAGGAAATAAAGGCAAAAACGCAAGACAAACCAGCCAGGTTTGCGCTGGAAAATATGAGAAGCGGAGGCTGACCATGGAAGTGGAGTTCACCGCCAGACAAGTAAAGATCTCCAAGGCGCTGCGTGCGCAGGCCGAGGAGGGGATGGAACGGATTGCCCGGATTTTGGGCAAGACAGCGCGCGCCAGCATCACCTTTGGCGCGCAGAGACACCTGCTGATTGTGGAAATCACAGTGCAGGTGCGGTTGCAGACCATTGCCGCCACTGGCAAGGCAGACACTATTGACGCGGCGCTCAAGGAGGCCATCGAGCACGCCGTGAACCAGGCACGCCGCTACCGCGATCGCAAGATCGATGGCAAGCGCCTGCCCAAGGAAGAAAAGTTGCTGACCGCGCCGCCGGTCGCCCGTCCCAAATCGCGGGCATCGCAGCCGGAAGCCGAAGCCGGGGAAACCAAAACCGCCAGGGCCAAGGCGCGCACTTCTATCGCGGTTCACTCATTCCCCAACAAGGCCACCGTGGTTGAGCCGCACATTCTGAAGAGCGGCGAGGCTATTTCATTGAAGCCGATGTCCATTGAGGAGGCGGTCAAGGATGCGGAGTTTCGCGACCGGGACCTATTGATCTTCCGCAACCCCGCGGGGGAGATGTTTGTACTGCATCGACGCCGCGACGGGCAGATGGAACTGGTGGAGGTTTCATAGAGGACTGCCCCGAAGGTACAAAACGATCACTGCTGGAAATCGGGTTTCCCAGAGCCTGTCCTGAGCCTGTCGACAGCCTGCCCTGAGCGGAGTCGAAGGGGATCTCAGGATCGGGCCCTGGGCGCTCAAGCTCTTGATCCAGATCCTCAATAGTCTCTTTTCCCAAACAGACGGCCAAGTTGTATAGCTGGCGGGCACTTCTGCGCCAGGGTAATGCACACTTTCCATACTTTGGTTCCGCCGGATACCCGTTTTAGGGGATGGAGTGGGGATAGTGTTCCGCTTACGATTCCTGTATGGCAACACCTGTCTGGAAAGCTGCGATCGGGCCGCATGCAATGAGCGCCAAGGCGGGGATTGCGGTAGAACCTTGCGAGACAACGAGCTTGAACTTACCGGAAAACTTCGACTCAGCGGAGCAGCAGGAAGTGCTCGATGCGCTGCCCGTGCTCGTCTTTCTGGAGAAGGAAGGCAAGGTGGTCTATGCCAATACCGAGGCGCGGCAAACGCTCGGGCTCACAGAAGGCGAGTGGGTTCAGCGTCCGGTTGAAGACGTTTTGTGGGGATTGTTTCCCGGTACAGCCGAGCCGCAAACGCAGCTGATCGGAACGCGCGCGGGAAGTCCGTTTCACGCCACGCTGCCGGCGCGGAGTGGCCGGCTGTTGCCCGTGGAAGGCACGTACAGCATCTTGAATGCGGAACTGCGCGAGGCCATTATCGTGGCCCATCCGAGCGGCCGTGTGCGAGCGCCCAGGTCGCGGCTGATGGAAGATGTGCTGGCCAGTATCCCCGAGGCCGTGGTGATTGTGCACAGCAGTCATGTGCTCTACACCAATCCAGCTTTTACGCAGATGTTCGGCTATACCGCGGAAGAGGCCAGTGGTGGAAGTCTTCGCGAGCTGATTGTGCCCGAGACGCGGCATCACGAACTTGCCCTGCTCGAAAAAGAAGTGGACCAGAAGGGCCGCGTCGACATCGAGACAGTTCGCATTACCAAGGACGGCGAGTTGGTGGATGTTGCCCTGGTAGCCGCGCCACTGCGCGTGGATGGCGCGAGCGTGGGCTATGTGCTGAGCTTCCGCGACATTTGCGATCGCAAGCAGGTGGAGGCCAAGGTGCAGCACGACGCCCTCTTCGATGTGCTCACCGGATTGCCCAACAAGGCGCTTTTTCTTGACAGGCTGTCCCTGGCGCTCAAGCGCCGGTCGCGGCGCAAAAACCAGAACTGCGGCGTGGTGCTTGTGGATCTGGATCGCTTTGAGGAAATTAACCAGGCGTTGGGGCATGCGGCCGGCAACGAGTTGTTGACAGCAGTGGCCGAACGGCTGAGCGTTTCTCTGCGTGCGGAGGATTCAGCCTCGCGTGTTGCCGGGGACGGGTTTGCCGTTCTGCTGGAGAACATTCTCGACC
>JBELAI010000109.1:0-26921 GCA_049508975.1 Occallatibacter sp.
GGCACAAAGTCCTTGATCAGCGGAGATTTGTTGTCCGTGCGCTTCCCCAGCCGGATGGTTCCCATCTGCGTCAGCGAGCCGATCGGCTTCGCCAGTCCCCGCCGCACCGCTTCCACGCCGGCGATCATCGTTGTGGCCACCGCGCCAAGCCCCGCCACCATTACACCTAGTTTGCCCGTGGCGGGCGCAATCTTCCCTGCGCTCTTCTGGCCACCTTGTTCTTCAGTCGACATTACTTGTCCCAACCTTCCTTCACTTCAATTGTTTGCTTGTTTCAGTTCAAATTCCATTTGCAGCAGAACAACCAGTTTACGCCTTGCACAACGCTTCGTTTCCGCATCCCAAATCAAAGCTCAGAGCGATAGCACGGACAGTTCATTCTCCGTCGGTGGCTCCATTCGTTGCCCAGAGCAAGGGCGAATCGGTCTTCTTCCCGGAGGGAAGACATGAGAATAGCCCCGGATGAAATCCGGGGAGAGCAACCCGTTCCCCTCCCGCGTCCCGTAGGCCGCGGCGAACCACCTTTACCACCTCCATGCGATTAGTCCGTAATCAAGCCGCCTTTGCTTCTTTCGATCGATGAAGATGCGACCATAGAAACCACAGAACCCCCGCCAGCAGCGCAACCTCCACCACCAGGTGAAAGCGGTGGAACCACTCTTGAAAACGCGGGTCGGTATGCCACTTCTCGCCCAGCTTCATACCCACATAGGCCAGAAAGAGATACCAGGACCACGAACCCACCGATGTATAGATGTGAAAGCGCAGCCGCGGCATCTTTGCAATTCCTGCCGGAAAAGCAATGAATGTCTGCAACACCGGCACCATTCGCGCCAACAGGACCGTGGTCGATCCGTACTTCTCGAAAAACGTAGTCATGCGGTCCAGGTCGTGCTTGTTCATCAGCACCCATCGCCCGTACCGCTCCACCAGCGGCCGTCCGCCCCTGGCCCCAATCCAGTATGCAATCCCTGACCCAATATTCGCGCCCACCATCCCTGCCGTCGCCACCAGAAACAGGTTGAATCGTCCCAGGTATACGAGGTATCCGGAAAACGGCATCACGAGTTCAGAAGGAAGTGGAATGCAGGCCGAGTTGATGCTCATCAACGCAATAATGCCGGCGTAACCGCCGGCGTCAATCACATGGGTGACAAACTGCACCAGGAAGGCAATAATCTTTTCGCTCATCGACCTTCCCAGTATATTCGGTCGACCCGCCACAACTGCGGGGTGCCCCATTCATTTCAAAGCTCCATCGTGAAATGGGTGGGAAAGCGCGAACCTCAACCAGCGCCCTTCATAGTTCCGACCATCCTCCATCAACCCCACTTTGGTACCATGATGGTTGTTCTGCGAGGTGCTTCCGTTGGCCGATTTCTCCCCTGTCCCGCTCACTCTTGAAGGTTCCAGCGTCCTCCATCAGTTCTTCCACTTCGACTGGAAAGCCTGGCGTGCCACGCCGCAGGTCGATCGCGACCGCATCGCCGCTCATGCAACGGAGAGGCTCAAAGGCCTCGAGCATCCCAATTCGAAGAATGCCGACAAGGATTCCCCGGTCCGCACTGCGATCTTCTCCCAGCTCGGCCACAAGGGCGACCTCATCGTGATCCACTTCCGCGATTCCTTCGCGGAACTCAATCAGATAGAGCTCGATCTGGCCCAGACCGACCTATACCACTACCTTGAACTTCGTCACTCCTACGTATCCGTCGTTGAGCTTGGACTTTACGAGTCCAGCCGCAAGACCTGGGAAGCCGCGACCGCCAAGGGCCTCGAGCCAAACTCCCCTGAATTCCAGGCCGAAGTTGCCGGCAGTCTCGAGCGCGCCTCCGTAGCCATGGCTCCCCGGCTCTACCCATCCATCCCGGATGCCAAATACCTCACCTTCTATCCCATGGATCGCAAGCGCGGGGAGCACTCCAACTGGTACACGGTCCCCTTCGCTGAGCGCCAGCGCATGATGCACGAGCATGGTCTCATCGGCCGGCGCTACGGGGACGTAGTCAAGCAGATCATCACCGGATCAATCGGCATGGACGACTGGGAATGGGGCGTCGATCTTTTCGCCGACGACCCTGTGGTCTTCAAGAAGCTGATCTACGAAATGCGTTTCGACGAAGTGAGCGCTGTTTACGCCCTGTTCGGCCAGTTCTTCCTTGGAGTGAGGCTGCCGGTAGACCGGCTCCACAGTTGGCTCGAAGGAAAGCTTTAAGTCGGCACTCGAGCGGCCTTTCAATTGCATGGTAAGGAAGTTTTGCCTTACAATGGGCTGAGAGGATCTTCTATGCCCACGCTTACCGTTACCGCCAAGGGCCAGATTACCTTGAAGCAGGAACTGCTCCGTCATTTGAACGTCACTCCCGGTCAAAAGGTCGGAGTCGATATGCTACCCGACGGTCGGCTTCTGGTACGGCCCGTTACGCAGAAGCGCTCAATTGCCGCTTTCAGCGGATCACTCGCGAAAAAAGGAACACCTCGGTTGACGATCGAACAGATCAATGAAGCCATTGCCGACGGATGGGCGGGGATACGTTGAGAATCGCGGTCGATACTCACGTGCTGCTTCGTGACGCGTTACACGACGACCCGCACCAAACTCGGATAGCCTCAAAGACCTTACAAAGTGCCGAACTTGTCGTTGTGCCCACGCCGGCGCTCTGCGAATTCGTATGGGTGATGCAGCGCCTCTATAAAAGATCTGCCGCGGAGATTGCCCTCTCTATTCGCCTTCTGATGAGCGGCGACAACGTCGAAATGGACCGTCCTGCTATCGAAGCGGGCCTCGAAGTGCTCGATGATGGCGGCGATTTTGCCGACGGCGTGATTGCCTACGAAGGCTATTGGTTGAGCGCTGAGGAGTTTGTCAGCTTCGACAAGCAAGCTGTGTCGCTGCTCAAGTCGAAAGGTAAGCGAGCTAGGCTACTTTCTTGAGAAAGTCGAATATAACTAATCCGGCCACCCGCAAACAGCGTCCAGGACGAGTCGCTCTCGCACCACCCGCAAACAGGTAGATCTCACATGCCCGCGACAGTGAAACCAGCCCGCAAGCCCGCCGCCAAAAACTCAGCTAAGAAAACCACGACCAAAAAGGCGAGCCAGCCTCAACGCAGCGACCTCGCCCCAGACCGCATCCAAGCCATCCTCAAAGCCCTCGACGAAGCTTATCCCGAAGTCGAGTGCGCCCTCGTCCACACCTCCCCATGGGAGCTCCTCGTAGCCACAATCCTCTCCGCCCAAACCACCGATGTCCGCGTCAACATGGTCACCCCCGAGCTGTTCCGCCGCTTCCCTACCCCGGCTGCCATGGCCAGAGCGACCCTGCCGGAGCTGGAAGCGCTAATCCGCACCACCGGCTTCTTCCACAACAAAGCCAAATCCATCAAGGGCGCCGCCCAGAAAATCGTCGCCGACTTTAACAGCCAGGTCCCGCAAACCCTCGCCGAACTGATCACCATCCCCGGCGCAGCCCGCAAAACAGCC
The DNA here is from genome assembly GCA_049508975.1 of Occallatibacter sp. Lineage (GTDB taxonomy): Bacteria > Acidobacteriota > Terriglobia > Terriglobales > Acidobacteriaceae > Telmatobacter. The sequence continues at coordinate 3,484 of JBELAI010000109.1, forward strand.
AACGTAGTCTTAGGTGTCTCTTTCAAGAAGGCGGAAGGCGTAGTCGTCGATACGCATGTCTTCCGCATCGCTCACCGCCTCTCGCTGGCCAAGGGCGACACCGCTCAGAAAGTTGAGCAGGAGTTGATGCGCATCCTGCCCCAGGACCGCTGGATCGCCTTCTCTCACCAGTTGATCCACCACGGCCGCCAGGTCTGCGACGCCCGCAAGCCCAAGTGCGATCGCTGCAACCTGGAGCAGCTCTGCCATTCCAAAGACAAAACATGGCATTCCTAGGAAGACCTTCAAATTGTGGCCGGCAACTAATAGTTCCGAGCGGCTTTCATAACTACCCGAGCCAGATCCTGATGCGGTCAGCTCGGAATCTCACGCCACGCGCATAGAGACTCGGCGTGCGCGGCGCCGCCGTCGCGGAGCCAGGCGTCGAGCTGGGCGGGCTCCTTTAATTGCTGACCGCGCATGCGGGGCACGGACACGAAGCGGCAGCCCACTTCCGGCAGGGCAGTCATGTCACCCCAAAGCTTCTCAAACTGAGCCATGGGGAAGATATCTTCCTGCCCTTTACCCCAGCGCTTCTTGACGTCCTTGAGAGTGACGTAGGTTGGCATGCGCGCGGCCAGGGCGCGGACTGTCTGGTTTACACGTTGCGTGTCAGAGAGCGTTTCACGGCTTAGACCAAACACAGCGAGCAAACGATCGACATCGATCCAATACGTCGCGCTGTTGTAGTACCGAAGACTGCTTTCCATCTCTTCGTTCGGGAGCGCCAGACCCTCGATCAAGCGGACCCGGCCATCGATGCGGGCCAGGCCGCCGCCGCGGTCCTCAAGATGCCGGGCGATCACCTCCGTGGTGAGCGTGGCGCCGCTATGGATGTGACAACCCAGAATGGCCGGGTCGGCGTAGGCGGCCACGGTATCGATATTGTGCACCATCAAATAGTTCAGCCTCGGACGCAGTTCCAGCAGGCGCAGGAGCGTGCCGTTGCGAAGCAGGTTGGCAATCTCGTACCAATGACCCATCGGGTGCAGGCACTGCATGGGCACATTGTCGGCGTAGTCGGAACCTTCGCCGGCGCGTTGCGCCCACTGAATCAGCGCCGCATGCAGCCCTTCACGCACTTTCTGCGCCTGCGCGTCGAGCATTTGCTGCGGCATCTCTTCCCAGGCGAAGCGAAGATCGCGCTCCATTGGGATCATGCGCAAGCCAATGCTGCGTCCGGGCGAAAGGAGGAGAGGTCCGGGATAGCGATAGTTTTGCTCCGCGGCAAGATGAGCGGTGATAGCTTCGTGGGTCAGATAGCTGGTAGTGATGACATGCGGAATCGGGCAGCCGCACTCACGGCTCACGCGAAGACTCTTGGCCAGGTGGACTTCAATGAAATTGCGATATCGCCCTCCAAGCTTGCAGAATGGGTTTAGCGCCTTCACAACCCCTGCGCCGCGGGTCCATCGTGTGCCCGACCCACCCGCCAGAGAGACGACGGCGACGCGGCCATCGGCAAGGGCATCCAGACCGACACCGCGCAGTCGATCGTCGACGCGATCCGCCTCGGCGTCCTCAATGAGGCTGGTTGCCGGGAGACGGTTCTGCGCCAGGCCGATGCGCCCGGAACGAAGGTCATGACGGGTCTGTTCGTGTTGCACGCGGTCGAAGCCGTAGCTATCGAGGAGAGGTTTCAGCGATCGTGTCTGTTCCCCTTCGGCATCGCTACCGCCCGGCAGCATGTGGTCAAACAATGTGTAAATCATGCCCGCATATTCCGCTTTTGAGCGGCATGCCGCAGTGAAACGTTCCAGTTCAGCCCGACGCACCGGCGACAGTTGAGACACTTCAGTGCGAATGAGCGGGGGTACCTGCAGGGTGTAATACCCAGGGGGCATGAGAGCGTCGTCGCCAGAAGTCAACGTAGCCTGTGTTCCGAGTTCGTTGATTGCGAAATCGTAGACCACGGGCTCCATTGCGAATGGAACGCTGCTGGCCATTTCACGTCTTGTCTCGCTCATGATCGCCTGCATGCGGACCTGTGCGTGCGCTTTGCGGTCAGGGCTGAAAATGAATCCCATACCACCGCCGCTCATTCCCCCGAGCATCCAGAAACCCCAGAAATCGTCGCCGTACTCTTTGCGAACACGGTCGATCAGCGTGATCGTATAAAGGTTGGCGGCCCACGGAATGATGGACTGGATGGGTCCGTCGAAGTTGTGCTGCAGGCAGCCTCCCAACGCGCGAATGTCACCCCGCTGAAGGTGACTGGCGATCTCATCGAGTATCCCGATCGCCTGGTGGCGGGCGAGCCACTCGGTTTCACTGCGCAGCAGGTATTTCTCGGTGACCATTTCGAGAATTGGACCCACATCCTGCGCCATGCCGCCATGGACCAGCACCAGGCTTTGCTGAAGTTTCTCGCGAGCTTCGCGCGGCACTTCGATGTCGGAGAAGACTTTGTGATCGGGAAGCAGGCGGCCGCGGCTGATGCCAAACTCGGGATCGCCCTCCGCGGCGCGAACACCGTAGATGAGTTTGATTCCAGGCCAGACACCGCCGGAATCTTGCCAGCCTCCACCGCTGCCACCGAGCCATTCACCAAGAATCGCTCGCGCGGCGACTAGCCTGCGATCATGCTCTTCCATCCCTCCCGTGAAAGAACGAATCTGACCGGTGGCGCGCATACACACGGCAATGATGCAGGCCAGCAGATTGGTGGAAACAGCAAGCCTCGAGCCTTTGGGGATGTCATTCACCCTGCTGACAATTTCAATGCCGTGACCCGGTCTTCCCGTGAGGCGCGCCAGCAGATCGCCAAGCGGCTGCGTGGTCCCCTCGATTCCCGGAGGGATTATGCCGCTGGCGATCACTCCTGCTTTGAGCAGGCCTAGATAGTCTCGGGGAAAGTCAAAGACCTCGGCGATGGACGAAATGTCGGCGGAAGCCTGCAGGTCGACGCTGGTCAAGCGGATGACAGGTTCGTCGATCACGCGAAACCACGCCTCGACTGGGGGCTTCGGTGGATTGAAGCCAGGGCTCGGACTCGGATTCGTTTTGTGGACCGCGAGATCGATGGAGATGTTGAGGACGCGAGCGCCCTCGGGAAAATCCATGCCGAGGAAGAAAATGTCGCTCCAGCCGCTGTGGGTGAGGTCCATGCGGACAGGCGTAACCTCGTGCAGGATAGGGGAAATCAAATCGCCGGTAATAAGGCTGGGACGGAGCCGCAAGGGATAGTCGTATGTCTGACCGGCGCGGAACATCCACTGATTGCCACGCACGCTTCTGACGCTGCGGCGGACCTGGTCGGCAAGTGTCTGGAAACCCAGCGCACGATAACTTGCCGCCAGCGCACTCGAGATCGCAGGGCTAGCCCCGTGTTCGGCTTGCGCGGCAAGAAAAACGTCGATGGCTTCCTCGAATCGGCGTTCCAGCAGGTTCTTGAAACCGGCATAGGGAATCAGCGCCGCTAAGTCAGTTGGAGAGAGACGAGGGATGTGAAAGCGATGGATAGCATAGAGGAAGAAGAACGCCCGCACGCGCTGGTAAAGGTTGTCGCAGCTTCGGCGAAAGCTGTCGAGCGCACGGAATTCGGCGAGGAGCTCGTCGATGGCCATGCCGTGGCATAAAACATCCAGCGAGGAATCGCGCTCGGCGCCGCTACTGGTAATGACCTCGGTAAGCCGGCTCACGAAGACGCGCCCCCGCCCATACCTGCCAATTCGCGGTCGGCGAAGAGCTCCAGCATCTGCGCCAGCACTTCGCTGCGCTCCCGGCCGTTTAGCGCCAATGCGAGCTGGGCGATCAACAGGCCGTAGGGTGCGCCGAGATCGTAGCGCCGGCCCCCGTCCTCGATGGCGAGATATTGTTCCTGGCGTGCAAGTTGGGCGAGCGCGTCCACCAGCGTAACAGGGCTTTCCGTGGGGACCGCCAACATGCGGTCCAGGATGTCCATCAATGCCGGCGTGAACACGTGGATGCCGAAGAAGCAGAGGTAGTAACCGGCGCGAATACCGGGGACGAGCAGGCGTTGCTCGGCTTCAGTGGGTGTGGGCTTCTCAATTACGGTGTCGATGCGATACAGGTCGCTGCGTGCCGGAATACGCCGGCCACCGACGGTCCCATAGCGCGAGAGCAGGCCTTCGCGGGTCGGTTGGACACCGCTCACTGAACACCGTTCCTTTTGGGCAAGTTCCACCAGGCGCCGCGCGGAAGGTTGCGTCGCGGTGCTGACGTAAAGATGATCGCCGACCATGTGCAGAAAGGGATCGCTGTTGGCAAAGGAACGGGCGCAATGGATGGCGTGGCCGTAGCCCCGGGGCTCTAACTGAGGAATAAAGCGAACCGATGAGGCGTGCGGCCCGGCAGCTTGCGCATAGGGTGTTTCATCGCCGGGCCAGACGACAACCGCTATCTCCCCCGCCCCCGCCGCCAGCGACTGTTCGATCAGGATTTGGAGCAGGGATTTCTTGTTGCCGTCGCCGTCGATAAGAGTCTGAAGAGGTAACTCGCGCTGAGACCGGGCGGCGGCAGTGATGATAGCTTTCTTGACTATCAAAGGGTCACCTGCCGAGAGTTTATCACGCATGCTTCCTGGTCGCGGATTTCGTGCGGGTTCGCCCAGGGCAATCGCATCTTGATTTCGGAGTAACTGCAGGAGGTATTCATTGACCCACTCGGATTTGAGCCGTTTGCCATTGATCCCCAACCCAGGTCGGCGATCACCGAGCAGCGGCGCTCTTACTTTGGACGCGCTGCAACTCTGTCAATTGCTGATCCCAGCCCTCGATTCCAATCTCGCGTGAAAAATATGTGTGATAAATTCGGTGGCAACGCTCCCTCATCTCCTGCATAGCCGCGGGATTCTTCAACGACTGGCGCAAGGACTCTGCCACCTCCTGAAGATTGTCAGGGGTCAGGACCCATCCCAAATCATGACGCTGAATCCATTGCGCAACGGCGGACTGGGAATCTCCGCAGAACAACACCGGGCGGCCAATGGCCAATGCGCCAAAAAACTTCGATGGAACAACGGTCCCCAACCATTCGTCGCGAAGAGTGACAACATGGACGTCAGCGCTGGCGAGTCGGCCCTGAAGGTTTTCCGATGTTGTAAAAGCAACAAAGCGAATGTTGGAGTCGTCGGGAGACACGGCGGCCCGTAACGCCTCTTCCCTGTTTCCGCGAATGCTGAAAGTTAGGCTAACGTCGTCTGTACGCAAAAGGCGAGCCAAATCTAAAATTGACTGGTAGGAGTGGGCGCGGCCGAAGGTACCGGAATAGAGCAGCCCAAACCGCGACTTGCCGAATATCGCATTGCGCTCTTTTGGGGGAATCGCCAATGGACCAGACGGCTCTTCCAGCGCCCACGGCGTAAGCGTCGCCAGCCTCAGGCCCGGGTCGTAGCGCAAGAGCAGAGAACGCATGCACGGACCTATATCAGAATGGTCCTGGGCTTGAAGAACCGCCAGGCAATTGCAACCAGCACGCTAAGAATCGGGTCGGTCCCAATGATGACAACATCCGGGCGCCGTCCTCTTTGCGTCGCTAATATGGACCAGCGCAGAATCAACCAAAGAGCATTGACGATGCGTCCGACCGTTGTAGATTGGCGCAATGCCGGCCGCCACAATCTCTCGATTCTGACTCCCTCAATTTCGCCATCTCCAGGGTATACGACCGCGTCGTCGCGGCAACCCCGATTGCAGGGGAACGCCGTGACTTCCCAACCGCGTTTCGCCAAACCGATGCATAACTCGGTGAAGTGAACCGCGCTGACTACATTGTCAGGATAGAAATACTGATAGAAGACGTACGCTGTGTTGGAACGATTAGTCATTAATCGGGATTGCGACCTCGCCGATCTTCCTTGCGGCAAGCACCTGCTGTTCTACCCAGCGTGACCAACACACGTTTCACTGTTCGTTCTCCAATAAAATCGCTTTCAAAATCTGCAGACGACCGCTGAAATATTTGAACTCGCTCTCCGCCCACAAGCCAAACACCAAGTTACTTGAACGCCTTCACCGACAGACCTGGCAATAACGCACCTTGTCGACCATAGGATCTTACTATAACGCTCCCCCCGTCGATCGAGCCACGCAACCATACGCCATCTGGCCCTAAGGATCAGTTGAGTCAGTGTCGCAGGATGCGGCGCGGGTAAGGAGTAGGTCGCGTTCGCGCGTGTTGCGGGTAAGGGTGGCAGCGCGTTCGAACTCGGTGCGGGCTTCGGAGTGGCGGCCTAGCTTGTAGAGCAGATCGGCACGGACGCTGGGGAGAAGATGGTAGCGCGCGAGAGAGGGTTCGGAAGCGAGACCGTCTACGAGTGCGAGGCCGGCCTTGGGGCCGTGGGCCATGGAGACTGCTACGGCACGGTTGAGTTCGATGACGGGGGATGGAATGAGCTGGGCGAGTTCGGTGTAGAGGATAACGATGCGGTGCCAATCGGTTTCGGATGGCGTGCGGGCGAGGGCGTGGCAGGCGGCGATCTCGGCCTGGAGGAGATAGGGGCCGCGCGTGGTGTTAATTTTATGAGCGCGTTCGATTGCGTTTAGGCCGCGATGGATCAGGAGTTGATCCCATTGGGTGCGGTTTTGATCGAAAAGTAAGACTGGTTCGCCGGTGGAGGTGATACGGACGCGGGTGCGTGAGGCCTGGATCTCCATTAATGCGACGAGGCCGTGGACTTCTGGTTCGGTGGGAGTGAGTTCGGCAAGGATGCGGCCGAGGCGGAGCGCGTCTTCGCAGAGGGTGGGGCGCATGAGGTCGTCGCCGGTGGTGGCGGAGTAGCCCTCATTAAATATCAGGTAAATGACTTCGAGGACTGAGAAAAGGCGGACGGCAAGCTCGGGGCCGCGGGGAACTTCGAAAGGTATGTGCTTGTCGGCGAGGGTTCGTTTGGCGCGGACGATGCGCTGGGCTATGGTGGGTTCGGGGGTGAGGAAGGCGCGAGCGATCTCGGAGGGGTTGAGGCCGCCGAGGAGACGCAGGGTGAGGGCGACGCGGGACTCGGTGGGGAGGATAGGATGGCAAGCGATGAAGACGAGGCGGAGCAGGTCGTCGCTGATGGTGTTGTCGAGAGCGGAGTCGAGATCGGGCGAGGTTTGTTCGAGGGCTTCGAGTTCGCGGGCGAGCACTTCGTGTTTGCGCTCGGCGACGGCGTTGCGGCGGAAGAGATCGATGGCGCGGCGCTTGGCGGTTGCGGTGAGCCATGCCGCGGGATTATCGGGGACGCCAGACTTCGGCCACTGTTCTAGTGCGGCGACGAGTGCCTCTTGCGCGAGGTCTTCGGCGAGGCCGACGTCGCGGGTGAGGCGTATGAGGCCGGCGATGACGCGGGCGGACTCGATGCGCCAAACGGCTTCGATAGTTCGGTGTGTGGCGTGATGTGAATCGGTAGCGGACACTGCTACCGATCACACCAGCTTCAATCCGTAAATGCAAGTGCGCCTATTTGTTGGCGGTCTGATTTGGCAGCTCAGCACGTTTCGCAACCTTGTGCTGGATCTGCTGTTCGGACAGGATGGGTGCGAAGTCTTCCATCTCAAAGACCTGGCGGATTTCAACTTCGCTTTCGCCGTTGGGGCTACAGTTCGGGGCACGCTTGACCCATTCGATGGCCTCTTCGAGGGACTTGACTTGCAAGATCGAGAAGCCGGCGATGAGCTCCTTGGCCTCGGTAAAGGGGCCGTCGATGACGGTGAAAGACTTGCCGGAGAATTTGACGCGTGCGCCTTTGGAACTGGGATGGAGGCCGTCGAGGGCGAGCAGGACGCCAGCCTTGACGAGCTCTTCGTTGTACTTGCCCATCTCGAGCAAGAGCTTGGGATCGGGGAGGGCGCATTCCTTTTCTGCCTCTGGGGTTGATTTGACGATGACCATGAATCGCATTGCGAAATCTCCTTTGGGTTGAGCGAAGGTTGACGGTTGATGGCTTTTTTCGGGTTTAGCTATTTGTTGGCTAACCGGTGAACTCAGACTGAGAGCACAGTTGGATCGCTGTTGCTCGCTTTCGTATTGGCTCTCTGCTGATACGTCGAACGGGGTGTGGCCGAATCGACATGAGGACGGAATTTAATTATTCATTTATCGGGGAGACCCTGGATAGTCTAAATTACGGATTTTATTGAGGCCGGTTGAGGATGTGGCTTAGTTCTTCGCTGGGGCCGGGCTTGATCTGCCAAAAGCTTCGTGAGCGGCAATTCGGAGCCGTGTGCGTACTAAAGCCCCCCGTACAGCTCCAGGGTCTTCTCTGCGGTGGTTTGCCAGTTGAAACAAGCAGCTCTCTCTATTCCCATCGCGATATGCTGCTGGCGATCGGGATCATTGAGAGCATCGCGCAATCCCCGATCCAGATCGCCGGAGTTCGCGGGATCAAAATAGAGAGCCGCATCTCCGCAAACCTCTGGAATCGATGAAGTAAATGAGGCCAGCACCGGGCAACTCATGCTCATGGCTTCCAATGGAGGAAGTCCGAAGCCTTCATAAAATGACGGGATCACGAACAGATGAGCGCGGCTATATGCTTCCGCAAGTTCAGGCTCGGTCACAAACCCCCAATGCAGGACGCAGTCCGATATTCCCAGGCGCCGAATCTCCCCAAGTTCGGTTTCGGTGAACTTTCCACCCCCAACTACGACCAGATCGTATTCCTTCTCGAATCCACCCAACCCGTAGGCTCTGAGCAATCCGTCGAAGTTTTTATATGCATACCGAGCTCCGACATACAGGATATAGGGGCGGCGCAGTCGCTCAATGAGATTGCGCGCCTGCGCCTCATCTCTTTCAAGACGTGTTACCCCAAGATAGACAACATGAGTCTTTTCCCGATCTACGTTGTAATACTTCAACAGGTCGCTGCGACTCGATTCAGAAACGCAGATAATTGCATCCGCGCTCGCATACAAGTCCCTCTTCTCTCTTATCACGCGTTGCGGTTTGGGGAACAACTCCGGGAATCTTTCCGGAGTGCAGTCGTGATTGGTAGCCACTGTGCGCTGGGAGCGCACCCAAGGCATCCTGCGGTAGTACGTAGGGTGGTATATATCCCATCTCTTAGTCGTAAGGTTCAGGACGCTGGTAACCGTCTCATTCAATGCATATCGCGCGAGTCCGGGGCTCATATGGACATTCCATCCCAGGATGTGCGCGCCAAATGGCTCGAGCGATCGGAATGGGTAGGGACATTGATTGAATCCGAGATAGACATTTATGTTGACGTTCGAACGTTGGCTCAGATGCCGCGCCAACTCGAAATGATAGCGAGAGATGCCGCCCTGGTCTTGCAGCGAGAACACTTGATGGTCGTAAAGGATGCGCATTCGATGCGGCTGGCTCTCCAGCACAATCTCCGTTCTTAGAATGTCGCCGGATCTTCTAAGTTTTTGCCCCTTGGCGTCACCGCGCAAACCTGACTTCGGTCTCCCACTTCGTGCAACACCCCTTCGAGCACTTTACCTTGGTCGTACCATTCTTTGATATACACTTGCGACCGTCCCACAAACTCTCGCGCGCTCTCTTTGTCCATCAAGAACTCTTTGATCCTCGCCGCGAACTCTGTCGGCGTGTCCGCACATTTGTAATGAATGCCACTCAGTAACCCACTACCTTCCGCTCCTATCTTCGTCGAGACAACCGGCAGCCCCCGTACTACTGCTTCGATGGTTTTCAACTTCACTCCCGCTCCTTTTTGCATGGGGTTGACGAAAACAGCGCTCGACTTATAGAAGGGAGACAAATCATCCGAATCGAAATAAGTAGTTATATTTGCATGTGGTCTTACGATTTCTTCAAGCCAAACACAACAGTTCCCGCGAGTGCTGCCCGCGATCAGGAACTTATATCCCGGGACGTCCTTCAACCTCGAGTGGACGTTTGCAATGTACCATTCCACTGCCTGTCTGTTCAGTGGGATCCATAGATTTCCAACAAATAGAACCTGCATGCCTTCCAATGGAGGTTGGTCAAGCAGCCTGAGATCGACTGCGGAAGGCACGAACGCAGTATGTTGACGATTATGCGGATTGCGAAGGAGGTTATAACGAGCGAGTTCGTCTTGCGAAATGAACCACAGCATGTCCATTGCGGGAAACATCTTCGCGCTATAACGCCGAATCCGAATTGCCTCCTGCAGAAAATAGAGTTTACGCAGCCATGATCGCTCTGCCTCTGCTGTTTGAATATAGTAGGCATACTCATCGTTGTCGACTCTGATGATCGATGTTCGATACTTCAAAGTCTTGTTTAGCAGGATTTCGGATGCAAATTCGGAGTGCATCAGAACAGCGTCGTAATGATCATCGAGCTTTGCCCGACGAAGATCGCGTCGGATCGCGGTCTGTGATGGCTTGATGGAGAAGAGGCCATAAATACTGCGTTGTCGCTTCGAAATGATTAGACGGCGGACAAGTTTCTCAACCTTCTCCCTATCCCGCACCGGCGGTTGTTCCCGAACTGTGACAATCACATCGAGTATTACACCCAGTCCGTGCAGCGACTGAATCCGGTTCCACATGTCCACCAATCCGCCGTTCCTAGGCGGATAGGGAAAGTCAGTGCACACGTACAGAATTTTCAATTCGTTTGATTTCATGGAGAGATATCCCGAACAGCAGCGGCAAAGTCCACGCGTTAATCTCAGCGTAGTATGTCATTAGCGCTATCACAGAGAATAACACTCCAACGAACAGCCAATAGCACTGGCATCTCAACAATCGGGTAAGCAGTCCTCCCACGAATCGAAGAAATACGATCGCGAACGGTATACCAAAAAATACCAGGAAATCGAAAAAGAACGCTTTGCAACCCGCGCCCGTTTGAGGGGGCTCAAGATATCCCTTCACTTCTGCAAACCATAGAGGAAATGGAAAGAGCGACTGAACAAAAGTCATCGCTTGGGGAAGATAGCGAGTTATCGACGGTAAAAAGCCAGTGAATCCCACTCCGAACGGATGATGCGCCACTGTAATGAGCGCATACACCGGCATCGATAGACGCGTCGCGATGGTCGCCGTTTCGTTGGTTTCCACAAGCGCTCCGAAGATCGAAACGATGAACAGGAAACCAAAATAAATCACTGGGAGAAGAATGAATGAAACTACGATCTTTGACAGTAACGAGGAGCGGCTCTTTGCAATTCCTAGGACAATAACGCAAAGAAGAAGAGAGATGAGCCCCCCTTTGGAACTGCTGAAGATCAGCAAAGCGCAGGTGAGCGTTCCCACGGCCCACTTCTGCCAGCGCCGGGCGAGAAAATGTGCGGTGAGCATGCCACTAGCGACGATCTGAACAGACAGTGTACTAGCTTCCGTGCTGAATCCGGATGGTCTGCCAGTGATGCTCGGTGATGCTTCCAGCAGGGAAATGGTCTTAGGGCCCACCAGTATGTCGCATGCAATTCCCACGATCGTGAAACAGAATGCCAGGTAGATGGCAATTCGAAGGCCACGGCCGGTCCTATATTTCATCCCAAACACTATAAATACAATCAGCGACATGAGCAGTGGGTAGGCAAACAGCGAGTGCGTGTTGAAGATTATATCTCCACGGCTCACCCATACAAAGTTCGCGGCGCAGACCACAGTTACATAAACTACCATTATGAGGGTAGTGCGACCTACCACGAGAGGCTTTGCCAACAAGCGCCGAACCCCGCCCAAGAGAAACAGTGCCATCAAGGGAAGGAAGCTTAGCGAAGCACCCGGCAGCTTCAGCGGGGTCTCCTGGAGAAACGTATCCTGAAATGGACTTAGAGCTATGCATCCCAACATCAAGCCGTCGTAGATTGACAACCTGAAACGCGGGCAAGAGTCCGTGTTCCTGCCCTTTCCCTTTGTACCCACGTCTTCGATTCCTCTCGACCCCTCGGTCCTGATTCATTCGCGAGCCGTCCAGCAGTGAATGTTTGGAGAAGCTCTTCCGCTTGTCATTCACCAGATGCGATCTGGTCCTCTGCATTGATCAACATTCACCATCCAAAGGGGTTCTCGTTATTCATCATCGAGAAATATCGCACTTAGACCGGTTTGTCTCAACCCTTTGGCAATAGCCCCCCGGAGGGTCATCCGCGTGAGCAAGCCCGCATCGATATCAATGATGGCGACGATCCGAAGTTCCGGATTTCTAGCCTAAGTGGATTTCTGGATCAAAGAGCCGTAGAAGTCAGTTCCTATTCCACGCGGCGCCAAGCTCAGCAGAGCAAGTTCAATTCGGGAACGATAGAGCCAATGCACCCTTTCTATGTCCCCATTAAGGAGTCACGAAGCCCACGAAGGACCCCTTTCGCGGCTGGCTTGTTTCCTGCCGAACATAAGAGAAGACTCTCTTCGAAGAGAGTCACTCCAACGCCCAGACACGCGAGAGGAAAGTACCGCTTCGTGAATAGCATGCCACTCCTAGCCAGATAGTAGCAAGAAGAACTGCTGCGCTTGGCCCTATCTACGGATGTGCCGATGCTGCGACCTTCTTTGTGATACACGACGGATCGCGGAGCATATGCGAGAGAATACTTGCCTCGGGCACGCGTTGCCCAGTCGATTTCCTCGAAGTAAAGGAAGTAGTTCTCACTCATAAGCCCGATCTGCTCAAGGAAGGGCCTGCGCACCAACATCGACGCCCCGGCCACATATTTCATGCGGCTCTCGATCGCATCACAGTTTGGACGATCGCCGCTGTTTCGACCCGCGCCGATGTGCCGGGCGCGTGCCATCCATCGATTGTATACGGAACCTCCGAGTGTTTGGACAAGCATGGGGTTGTCGTAGTACAAGAGCGTCGACCCGCACATGCCCGCATCGAGTCGCTGCCTCATCCTATCCACAAGCGCCGAAAGCGCATTCGAATCAACAACCGTATCGTTGTTCAGCAGCCATGCAAAGTCAATATCTCCAGCACTAAGAGCTAGGCGCAGCCCGACATTATTGGCGCCGCCAAAACCCAAATTGGCGCCGGTTTGCACCAAGAATAAAAGCTCGTTTCGCGTGCCCATGGAAACCTTGTCCTCCGGCTCAATCCTGAGGAACGGAATCGGCTTGTGACAAGGAGGAGAGGTGAGATGTTTCAATTCGAGGTTGGAGCAGGCTGCTGTGACTCCGCCACTAGCCCACTCTGCAATTCGGTCAAGAGAATCGTCGCCCGAAGCATTGTCGCAGACAACTACGCGGAATGAATCATAGTCCAGCCTAAAAACGGACTCGAGACACTCGATAGTATCTCGCCATCCGTTCCAGTTCACGATGATGATATAGACTTTGGGCATTTCCCCAAGTAACCTAATTCAACCTAGATTCCAGTTTCTGAGTGCGCTGGAATTCGTTCTGCCAGTCAACCAATGGGGCTAGGCATCCCGACTCCATGTGCGTTGCAAGTGCGGGAAGCGGCGCCCATAGCCGATATTGTCTCCCAAACAGAATTCTATTAATGCCGAATATCCATGTTTTGGCCCAGATCTTCATACGCAGAAGATCGTGAGAGTATACACGGGGGTTTGCGAGGGAAAGCTTCTGGGTCAGCGCGAGCCAGAGGGAGCAATCGTAGTTGCCGCGACAAAACGTTCTGAACATGGCCTGAGTGCGAATGAGGTTTTCCCGTGATGTGAGAAAAGTGAGGCAGGTGGAACTTGCGGTGCGCCAGTAGCAATCCCCAAACGGTCTAACAAAATGACGCTCAAAACGCGAAGTGGTGTAATAGCTGTCCGGATGATCGTACGGAGTGACAAAATCGGCATCTCGATTTTCCCGCATGAAAGTCACCATTTTCTCCAGCGCATCCGGAAGATAGAAATAGTCATCCTCTGCGAAATACACGTAAGGCGCTTCCTTCTGGCTCGTCAAAAGATCAATCTGCTGGGAAAAGGTAGCGAAATTACCGATCTTATTCAGGGAGATAATCTTCAGTTCGCAGCCCTGCAAGGTGTCACGGAATAGCGCTTCGTAATCGGGCGGGCATCCATCCAAAAGTGCCCAGATTTTCACATTCAATCCACCTAGAGCCCTTTTGAACGATTGAAGGCACATCTCCGAGAGTCTGAATTTGTCCGCCGAAAAGAAAGCAGGAGATTTCGATACCCCCGGATAGATGCGATATGCTACAGCGAGGTCAATCATCGAAGACCCTCCATAAAGAATAGACTAGGTGACCAGTTGACAGAATTCCGTATGGCAAGCAGATTATCGCCCAATCCTTGCCAAGTACACAAATTGATAGGCGAACAGTCCAGGCGCAAGTCTGCACATGAAACCGTCTATTTGCTTTGCGAAAGGACGAACCAGCATCCGGATCGGCCAAATGAAAGGAACAGGGCTATCCAGCTTCCTGCTAAGAATTTCGTATCCCGCGTGTTTTAAAAGCTCCTCCGACGAATACATATCGAAAAACCGAAAATGAGTGCGGTCAAGCATACCCCAATCTTGATAACGCCATTTGCCCTTCAAGAATTCCAGGCGCTGTCTCCACCAAACGACGTTGGGCAAGGCAACGACTATCACTGATTCCGGTCCTAGAACACATTTAAGTCGCTCCAAAAATTCTTCCGGAAAGTATAAGTGTTCGAGAATATGGCTCAAAATAACGCAATCGAATTCCCCTAGGGAACTGAAGTCGAAGTCGTTCAACTCAGCACAAATCACCTGTGACAGCCGCCCGGAAGCCAATTCCGCTTCTTGTTGCGAGTAGGTAATACCAACGACGTGTCGTTCGCGGAGTTTGCGTAAACGATCCCCCAGTGCTCCGGTCCCGCAACCGATATCAAGGATACGACTCGCCGACAATGGGACAAGTGAAAGAACACAGTCGTTCACCCCTTCGTAAATTGTTTGAACTTTCTCCATTCAGACCTCCAAATCGATACTTCGCTTAATTGCCAATCTTGAGCTGAAAGATCCGTTTATTAATTCGAGAATGAATGACCCCGTATCGCACGGGAAACGGAGTAACGCTCATCCGTCGATAAGACCAGACGCCAGACGATCAAGCCGAAGCCGACCAGCACAAGAGCGGCGACAAACAATCTAATCGGCAGATTGCGAAGCAAGGGGGCAATCGCCAGCACAATCGCTCCTGCTCCTATGCAACAAGAGACGGGCCACAAAGTGCGTTGCCGAGAACCCAACACGTTGTCCGCGAGAAGAACCATGAGAATGCAATCCATAGTTGCTCGCAACAGCCATGCAAATGCAGTGCCTACGATCCCGTAATGCACTGTTAAATACCAGACAGCGGAAAGGTAAAATGGCAACTCTAGGAGGTGGACCTTTCCGGTTATGTCCGCTCGGCCTGCCCCTTGAATCAAGGCGAAGGGAATGGTCGCCAAGCCGTTGGTCAAGACTCCAAGACTCAGAATCTGCAACACTCTCATGCTATGAACGGCAAATTCATGGCCGAGCCATACCTGGAGAAGATCCTGCCCGAACACGATCAACAGAAAGGAAACAGGGAAGAGAAACATTCCGACATATTTTGCCGCTCGGCGGTATAACATGGCACCGCGGATGCGGTCGACTTTCAAGGCGGTCGAAAACGCGGGAAACAGTACCCCAGCCAACGCACCCGGCACAATCAATAACTTCGTGGCCACTTCATAGGGAGTTGCATAGTAAGCAACAGCGGCAATGGAAAGTATACTCCCAATTAAGAACCGGTCCACATAGATCAAAACCGGCCCAACGATGTTCGAAACCGTCATCCATCCGCCAAAGCTGAAGAGAGGGCGCAGCAGCAGTTTATCGAAGGCAAACCGATGCCGCAATGCCGGCATCTCGCGCAGTGCCAAGCCAATACAGAGGACGAGGAAAACGGCACGTGCGATCACAAGGGCTCCGACAAGAGCCGTAATGCTGTTAGTAAACGGCAACACCGCGACAGGGGCCAGATAGGTCGCGACACCCATTGGAATCTTTACGAAATTCAGCAAACCAAACTTTTGCTGCGCCTCCAAAATTCCTCTGAAGCCGGCAGTACTGATAACCAGCGGCACTGAGATGCTAAGAAGGAGCAGGGAGTGCATCGTTTCCAGTTGTAGCTGGGGCGGGATCCTTAGGAGTGAGTACGCAAGCAGCGGAGAAATCGCAGCAAGCACAATTGCGCCTACGATGCCCATAACTGCCATCACGCCGTTCGCTGTCCAGACAACCGCTGGCAACTCCTCCTGCTGGTTTCGTCCAAGTCTTTGCGCAACCAAATTGGTCATTGCGCGGCCAAGTCCAAGATCGAAAAGGCTAAAGTAGCCGACTACCATCCACGCAAGAGTTAGGACCCCGAATCGATCTGTTCCGATGTGGTGAATCAGCATGGGAATGGCAAACAAGGCCACGCCCATGGGTGCGACCTGTCCAACCAGATTCCAAATCGTGTTGCGCGCCAGCAGCGACCCGCCGGTCAGCTTCCTGACCTGAGTGTCCATGGTCGCTTCCGAAGGGGTAACAGGCATTTCGTTAGGCACGTCTAGCATTTTGCCAACTTTGTTTCTTCCAACATACATTCCATATCTTTCATCGTTCCGCAAAAGCTCAAAACGAAGTCATGACGCGCTCGGTTTTCGCAAAGATAAAGTTTGCTTCAGGAAAGTAATCTTTTCGGATGTTTCGATATCGTCCTTCATGCGCACGAGGATGGCTTGTGCAAAAGCGAAGAAGACTCCAATCAGCAAGCCTGCGAAGGTGGCTCCGATCACGATAAGGCCGCGCTTTGGAAAGGATCGCCTGTCGGGCGGGACGGCGGGGTCGACTACTTGGACGAGCGCGCCCTGCTTTGCCTCGTCGAGCTGGGCGATTTCGAACTGTTTTGCGAGGATGTCGAAGATCGCTTCGTTATATTTCACGTCCCGCAGTCTGCGAACGTATTCGAGGCCTGCTTGGGGAACCAGGCCTTTGGGGACGATGAGTTCGCCGCTTGCGCTGTCTTCGGAGCCCCCCAATTTCCCCAACTGCGCGCGAAGGCTCTCTAGTTCCCGCTGCGCCTGCACCAACTCGGCGTTTTGCCCCGTTGCATACGTCTGCATCCCCTGAATCTGAACTTCCCGCGCTGTGATTTGCGCGCGAAGAGCCGCAGCCGATTCGATCAGGGCGCGCGCCTGGCTGTCGAGCTGGATCAGACCTGTTTTCTGTTCTGTCTGCTTCAAAGCTTCTTCGGCATTGGCCAGATTGTCCTTGGAATGCTCGAGCTGCTGCTCGAAGAAGAGTCTACGTTGAGCTGCCTCCGTGATAGCGATGTGTTGAGATAGATTTCGAAATTGGTCGACATATCCGTTGGCAAGGTCCGCGGCGCGGCGCGGGTCGTGGTCCTGGACCGAGATATGGATCAGGCCATCCTTTCCATTGCCATCGACGGCCGTCCGACTCTCGAATGCCTTGCGCGCATCGGAGAGGTATTTACTGTGATACTCCTGCATCAGCCCGAAACGCTCCACCATGGCATCCTCGACTGTACGGCTCTTCAGCATGCCTACAAACATATCGTTGGGGTTTTTTAGACCTAGGCTGCCACCCGCCAGAGCAGCCACTCCTCCCAGATTGCCAAGTTGCGAGGCCAACGCGGCACCCATCGACGAGTTCTGTTGCGGAGGGAGCAGGGCCACGGTCGCGGTGTAACGCTCCGGCAAAACCAGTGAGACGACGATGGCCAGAACCGCGAAGGCCGCCGTGACCCAGAAAATGAGGCGCTTCCGCTCGGCGAGGAGGATCAGAAGATCGAGCAATGATATTTCGTTCTCCTCCACTGCACGGAGTCCAATTGCATCCTGCGCGGAACGGGATTCGGCATGCTCATTCAATTCGGAAGTTGAAGTTTCAATCGTCATCGGTTCCTGCCGCAATAAGAATCCTCCGGCAGCGCCGGAGGCGTTCTGTCGCTGACCAATCAATGGGGACTGATCGCAACAGGTGAAAAGCAAGAGCAATCGCAACAGAAGCATGGTTGCTAAACAATCGGCTTCAACAAAGCGAAAGCAACAGCGGGAGGGATACTCCCTAAATTCTCAAAGCTCCACTGCCACCCCGGCAGATTCAGGGGATCCCGGTTTGATCGGGGCCCCGTTCTTTCCGCAATTATTGAGCACGGATGGTATCGCAGATGATGCTACTTAAGCACACTCAACGCGGCCGCGCCCAGGGCGAATTGCGAGAACAACGTTGACCAGTCGATTACACCCCGTAGCGCGGAGGACCTGAATGTCTTCTCCGGAACTACGATGCTATCTCCAGGATAGAGGCGAATCTTTTCAAAGTCATTGGACCACATTCCCTTGCTCCGGTCACGGCTGATAACTTCACCATTGGCCCGAATGACGAACTCATGTGCCCGATCCCCATCCCTGGTAGGTCCGCCGGCGTAGCGCAGGAACACATCCACACGCGCTCCCCGCGCATACAAGAAGGAATTCTGGTCGTAGACCGCGCCAACGACGTTAATCGTGGCTGGAACCGGAGGAACTGTGAAGGTGTCTCCATCTTCCAATTCCAGTTCGGGAATAAAATCAAGGCCTTTGTTTTCCGCCGCAAAGCGAAGTACGATACGCCCCGTCGCGCGTATTTGGCGCAGGCTGGCGATAAGGCTTTGTCCCCCGGATTGCGCTGCGGCGCCACTGGCCAGATCCTGAGGTGAACTCACCGCCGATGCTGTCAATGCCAGGCTGGTTCTCTGGAGCTGCATGCCCAGGCTCTGCACGTATTCATCGATTCTGGCTTGCTGCACTGCGCGTGTCGACTCGCGCGTGAACTCGGAGCCGAAGAGGTAAGCATTTGGCATAAGCCCCCCGGCGCGCTCCACTATCTGGCGCAACGACTCCCCAGGGCGGGCAGTATAAACACCGGCATGCGCAACCTCACCGCCAATCTTGATCTGTTTTGTCTGATGTTCAATAGGGACCTTGAAATCCGCTTGCGAAAAGATAGAAACAACATCTCCAGGCTGCAGTTCCAGATTCTGGGAAGCGTCGTGCTGCATAACCAGCTTGCCCAGATCGAACGGGATTTCTTCGGTACTCAGGTTGTCGTGGTTCAGGCGCTCGATTACTGCATAGTCCCAATCGATTGCAGGTGCGAGTTCTTTGATCTCGGTTCGCTGCCCCGGAGAGGATACTCGATTCGCATCGGCAACCGCCTGCGCGTTGGCCAGAGAGGAGCTACCCGCCCGCTGTTGAGCATTCAGACTCAGGTTCTGGTTCTGACTGAGGTTCTGGCTCAGGTTCTGGTTCTGGCTCAAGTTCGGGTTCTGACCCTGGTTCTGGAACGGACCCTGGTTCTGGAACGGACCCTGGTTCTGGTACTGATTCTGGTTCTGGTACTGATTCTGGTTCTGGTCCAGGTTCTGACTGCCTTGTATTCCTGGCTGAGATGGGATATCCACTTCTTCCGGTCCAGGCAATCCGAGCCGTGCGCGTTTCCACCAGTAATTCCGCGTGACGAGCGAATCTATGTCTGGAATCAAATCGCTGACGTGCATCCCTGCGTGCCAGGCAAACCGCCCGGGGTTCGAAGTATTGCCTCTGAGAATGACCGTTTCTTCGTACTTGGGCACGATGGAGTAAATATGCACCAGATCGCCGTCCACCAAAGGCGTCGCCAGGCCGGTCGCATCGAAAGCCACTTCCATTGCGTGCCGTTCGTGATGATCCAGAATTCGCTCGATCGAGACCCGTGCTTCCGCCGCAACGGACGATGCCCCTCCAGCATTGGCAATCAGGTCCGCCAGCGATTCACCGGCAGCCAATTCATAAATCGCAGGATTCCTGATGCTGCCCGTCGCCGCTGCTTGAGGGCCGACAGGGGGAATGAATATGACATCTCCCGACTGAAGTTTCACATCCTTCGACTTATCGCCATGCGTCAGCAAGTTATATAAGTCGAAGTCAGTTACTACTGCATTCCCGCGACGCAATTGAATGTGACGCATTGAGCCTTGGACCGAAGGTCCACCGCTAAAGAAGAGCGCATCGACCAAGGTACTCAACGAACTTACCGTATAGAGGCCCGCACGGCGCGCTTCACCGGAAACATAAACTTGAATGGCTCGGATCTGACCAATGTCCGCGGTAAGATCGAAGTTATGGTAGACACGCCCGATCGCATTCCGCAAATGTGAATCAAGCTCCGAAAACGGCAGTCCCGCGACATGCACAGGACCGACCTGGGGAAGGAAAATATCGCCTGAGCGGTCCACGCGCACGTTGGCCTGAAAGTTCACTTGTCCCCAGACGCGGACGCGAAGTTCGTCGCCGGGTCCAATCACGTAATCAGGTGGAACCGGAGCCATGTCGAGAGGCGCAAACGTCGAGGGAACGGCGGTGAAGAGGCTAGCCCCATAAATGGGCAAATTTCGACCGATGGTGGAATTTATGAAGTTCTGGAACTCAGTAGGTGGCTCCGGTGGGAGCGCCAATTGTTGAACTGAATTTCGCGCATTGAATGGCCGGGACAGTTGCTCGGTATCTGAGTAGTTACCATTTGCGGGGGAGAGCGTTGGCCGCATTTGAGGCGTCGACCCCGTATTGAAGTCTCCTTGATTTTGTCCCACGCAAGATGAAGCGCTTGCCAACAACGGATCGGAGCAATCCTGAGCACTCGGATTTTGCGCCGGTCCAGGAATGATGCTCTGGGAGAAGGCCACGATTGAAAACAGCCCCATCAGGCTAAGGAACCCGATCTGCTTGAGCCCGTCAAGCCATCCTCCTCGATCAATGGCAGAGCGGAGTTTGCCATCCCCAAAATCCGTTCCTAACTTATAAGGACACATATTACTTGAGTTTAACATGCGACATTAGCCCCCCTGTTGCCAAGATTCGTATCTCACCGATGCGACCTCTCCACCGTCTGGGCGATAGGATCGGCAACACCGGACAAACCGATTCCGCAGTCAGCGCAGAACTACAACCTATGAATTTCCGGTATAACGACGGTTCCAGGTGTGGTATTAACCAATTAATCAATAACTAGGTGACCGTAGTAATAGTTCCCCATGAACGGCGGTATCAGAGGGAATTCAAGGCGTTTTGACCCGCAATTCTATGTCCCAGCCGGCTCGGGAAAAGGCAAACTTTACCGCTAAGCAGACGGAGACTTGCACACACTGTGATTGCAATCACTGCGCCTCTTATTGCAATAATCCGCAACTCGCGCGTGAGTTGGCAAAGCCGTCCACCATTGTCAATTCCTATAGTTACTCTTGTATAAATAAAGGCTTTAGATTGTTTCGCGTCCAATGTTCAATTCTTCCGTGATTCACTAGTTTTTCCCCGCCGCACGCATGCGATCTGCTAGACTATCGCTAATTGTTCTGTCATCGATCTCGATTCTGTTAGATGGGTCGGTTCGCCAAAAACGAATCCTCTCCTGGCTCGTAGAAGGTGATCGGGCGATGCTGTGATACCAAAGTAAAACTTAAGTCAAACTTTCTGCAGATCGTAACCGCGAATGTGAACTTGAGCGAATAAACCGTGTTCCTCTTTCTTATTTTCTGAACAGATTTTTTCTGCCGTGCTATGTGCTATGGAGGGTCATTGTGAGCACCGAGTTGTATCTGCACAAAACTTCTGAAGCAACAAAAAGGAATCTGCCGACGCTGGTTGAATTTCCCGAACGCCATGGAACATTTGATAGGTCGCTATCTTCTCGAAATTCTTATGAAAATGCGAGTCCAACAAAACTCATGGTGCGAAGGAATTTGAGCCCGTGGTCGCGTTCCAGTGCAAAACGCGTTTTTGATTGTGCCTGTGTCCTACTAATGATGCCCCTCATACTCCCTATGCTTCTGGCCATCGCTCTGGCGGTCCGGCTTACTTCCCCAGGGCCCGTTCTTTTCCTCCAACAGCGTATGGGACGGAATGGCCGGAATTTCACCATTATGAAATTCCGCACCATGACCCACCGATCGGATGGAGCCCATCAGCCGGTAACTACTTCGGGCAACCAGCGCTTCACCCTCGTCGGGCCATTTTTGCGCCGTTGGAAACTGGACGAGTTGCCTCAACTGTTCAACGTGCTAATCGGAAACATGAGCTTGGTGGGGCCACGTCCCAAACTGCCTGAACATGCAATTTCCAACCTTCCCTGCCGTGCAGGGATCACCGGCGCTGCCACAATCGCCTTCGCTCGCGAAGAAGCGATTCTGGCCCGGGTGCCCGAGCATCATTTGAAGGCGTTCTATCACTCTGTGGTTCTGCCGGCCAAACACCGACTCGATGCGGATTACATGGCGCACGCCACAATGCTTTCCGATCTCAAGCTAATTCTGGACAGCGTGTTGCGCCGCTGGGACGAATCGATCATGGAGAGTCTTCTGGAAGACTGGACGTTTGAACAACGGAATAGCATTCCCTTGCACAGCATGAAAGTTTCCGAGCATCCCTTTACGCATGGGGCAAAGATCTCCGAAATGGACCGGCCTGCCTCCACTGGGGAAGCTCGCGCGTACTGAGGGGTTCCCTGGCAACGGCCAGTCCAGAACAACGACGCTCTCTATCAAAGGGCGGAATCCACGGTAGCAGCGACTACCGAGAATCCCACGTCGATCAGAACTTACCCCAACCGCCTCCGCCCGGCGTTTCGATCCGCACCACGTCCCCTTTATCAGCCTGTCGGCTGCATTTCCCCGGCAGCCGCGTCTCTTGGTTTGTCCCGGCCTTCAAAATCCACGCCGCTCCCGCTGCCCCCGCATCTGCTCCCGCGAGCCCGTACGGCCTGAATCTCCTTCGTTCGGCGAGTAACGTCAGTTGGACAGGAGCCAGCATCTCCAATTCCCTGATCAGACCATCCCCCCCGCGGAACTGCCCTGCTCCGCCCGATTCATAGCGGTAGGCGTAACGCCGCATGCGCAGAGGGTAAGCGTATTCGAGAGCTTCAATCGGAGTGTTCAACGAGTTGGTCATGTGCGTCTGCACGCCGGAAATGCCGTCGATTCCTGGCCGCGCGCCCATACCGCCGGCCGCCGTCTCATAGTAGGTGAAGGGATCTCCGCTGCGTGGATCAACTCCCCCGATGGTCAGGTTGCTCATCGTGCCGGCGCTGGCGGCCGGAATCCGCTCTGGAATTGCCTCGGCTAAAGCGCGAAGCAATACGTCCACGATGCGCTGCGATGTCTCGACGTTTCCTCCGGCGACCGCGGCAGGCGGCAAGGCGTCAACAATGCTACCCGGAGACGTATCCAGGGTAAGCGGCCGTAGAATGCCCGCCGTCGCCGGCGCATCCTCCGCGAGCAGGCAGCGCAGAACATAAAAACAAGCCGACAGAGTAATCGCGCGAACCGCATTCACGCTTCCCGCAACCTGGTCGGAAGATCCTGCAAAATCCACTTGTATATTGCCAGCCACAGGGTCAAGTCTCAGGCGAACGGCAATCCTCCGCGGAACGTCCGTCACGCCGTCGTCATCCATCCAGTCTTCCGCGCTGAACTCCCCTTCCGGCATGGATCGCAGTTGCGCCCGCACCAGCCGCTCGGAGTAATCAAGCAATTCCTCAACC
>JBELAI010000011.1:0-55038 GCA_049508975.1 Occallatibacter sp.
AACAGATAGACCACTACATCCGGACGAAAGCGGCGAATCTCTCCGGCGAGCCGCAACAATTCCGCCGGGTTGCGCGTACCTGCTGTGTACCGCATGTAGCCGTGAACCAGGCCAGAGCCCTCCAGCACTGCCGCGGAAGCCGGAGCTTTCGCGTGGACAGGAAAATTGGTCAGCAGCCTGCGCTCGGCATTGGGAAAGACGCGCGCGATCAGGTGAAGGCAAGGCAGCGCCACCACCGTATCGCCCAAGCTGCCGAGGCGATGGATCAATACTCTTCGGATTGACGGATCGGGATTCAAACTACGATTCTCCGGCGCACTTTCACAGCGATTCTGTCCTGTGTTACACCCATTGCTCTCCAAAGAGCGCATCGAACTCGCGCGGTTTGAAAACTTCCAGCCCCGCGCCTGGATAAAAAGTTGCCTCCCCGAATTTCACTTTTCCCTCAATCTCGTACAAATCCACACGAACGTACGAGAACCCTTTGCCAATCTGCTCTGCTGATCGAATCATTTCCTCAAGCGAGAAAGGCGGGGAAATCTCATAGTCTGCACGAGGGTAAAGCAGCTCAAACGGCATTGGCGTCCAGGCCTGGTCGAAGAAGCAACGCCGGTGATCGGTGAACCGCGCAACATCCACCTGGATCGAAAAAACCCGCCCTGCGAATGTGTGAAACTTGTAGTCGACAAGGCCAAGTCTGCCGCCTTCAATGAAGGGCTCGACCAGAAGACGCGCCGGGATCTGTGAATAGGCCCACTCCTCCGCCGAAAGCTCATGCCGATAGCGAAGCAGGCTGCCAAGCTTGCGGCGGACCTCGGATTCATTGGCAGGCCGCTCTTTGAGAAAAACATTGAAGCCCGAGGCATGATTCGGCTTGATCACGCACGGATAGGGCAAAGCGCCAAAATCGACTTCCGCTTCCGTTGAAAACGTGGCCAGCGTGGGAATGATGAAGTCCGGTCCGAATCGGGAGGCCATCTGCTCCTTGGCCGCAATCTTGTCCACCATCGGAGGAATCCTCGGGTCGCGATCGTACAGCATTCTGTGTGCTATTTTCTCGCTGAAGGTGGTGGGATGCTGGAGATCTGGAAGTCTTCTCTGAAATCTGAGTTGATCGACCACGACGTGAGTCCTGGCCGGGAGGGCATCTCTGAAAATCGCCCAGACCGGCTTGAACAAGCGATGGAGCGGGTTGTTCAGAGGACCTCCGCTTTCATCCGGACATCGGCCCGCATCGGAGAAGAGTTCAGGATTCAGAGCTGAATCTCTTCCTCGTCCTCGCTGAGGTCGTAGACATCGGACGCGGTCAACTCACCGTAGTCTAATCGGTAGTCTAATACCACTTCGGCCGGATTCCCGCGGGCAACCACCATGGGGGGTATATTCGAGCTAACAACGCTGTTGGCCCCGATCACCGAGCCTCTTCCAATCCTCACGCCCGGCAAGACGACCGTATTCGCTCCGAGCCAGACATCGTCTTCTATCACTACCGGAGAAATAGTTCCCGTGGTACGCCTGCGATTCTCCACGTTGGGAAATGAAAGATCGTGTGCGTTGTTGTCCATGATCTGGCAATTGCCTGCAATCAGGCATCGCTTGCCGATGATTACGGAGCGGTGCGCCGTGATGCAGGAACCGGCGATGCCAGTGTCGTCTCCAATCCTTATCTCTGCGCCCGGCAGGTATGCAAACAGCTTCGTGGGAGCCGCCATATTGAGGTGGTACCCCTTGTTCTTGGAGTTCAACCTCACGCCATTTCCGATATAGAGTTTGCAGCCCTTCCGAATATCAATCAGCGCTTGCCCCCGAATGAAGAGCTTTCCTTCCAGGATCACATTCCGCTTCAACTTGAGCCGCAGCACCCGGAACTCACTCGCCAGTCGCTCCGGGATTCTAGCCGGATCGTCGCGAAGCACACGAAGTAGTCTTCCCAGCATAGGAGCTCTCCCGCAAGCATGGATGGAATTACCTTACTGCACGCGGGGCAGGTTTGGAAGGTAGCGGCTAGGATACCTGAGAGGGATGGTTTTGATCAGTCGCGCAAGAGAATTGCCGAATCGCGGCGAGCAATCCCTCAGGGGCTAAAGCGCAGCATTTTGGCGAATGCGCGGCACGACTGAAGCCGCGCCCTGACACTTCTTGCCTTTTGTTTGAGTTTGTCTGCGAGATGCGAAGTCGTGCCCTTTCACCGTGTTGCGCATCCCGTATTAATACGCCTTCAGGTCCACAATTGCTTTGAGGATCGTTTCCGGCTGGGGAAGAATCGCGTCCTCAAGAAGGGGCTGATATGCAACAAACGTGTCCATCGAACCGATGCGGCGCACCGGGGCGTCCAGATACTCGAAGAGCTCGTCGGCGATGCGGGCGGCAATCTCCGCTCCGTAGCCCCAACTGATCATGTCCTCATGGGCTACGATCACGCGGCTGGTCTTGCGGATGGATGTGGCGATGGCTTCCCAGTCGTACGGACTCAGGGTGCGCAAATCGAGAATCTCAACTTCAATTCCTTGCTGCTGCGCCTTCTGCGCGGCTTGCAATGCGCGGGGAACAATAGCGCCGTAGGTAACCAGTGTGATGTGGGTTCCAGGGCGAACAATCTTCGCTTTGCCGAAGGGAATGGCAAAATCGGGGCCGGGATACGGAGCGCGGCCATACGTCTCTCGATAAAGCCGCTTATGTTCCAGGAACAAAACTGGATCGTCGCAGCGAATTGCAGTGCGCAGCAGGCCGTTGGCGTCGAGCGCATTCGAAGGAAAAACCACACGCAGCCCCGGTATATGCGTAAAGATGCTCTCGCCGGATTGGGAGTGATAGATGGAGCCGCCGGTAAGATAGCCGCCAATGGGCACGCGGATAACGGCTGGTGAGGCCCATGTGCCGTTGGAACGCCAGCGCATCAACGCGAGTTCATTGTGGATCTGGTGCATGGCAGGCCATATGTAGTCGAAGAACTGAATTTCGACCACCGGCTTCATGCCGCGCACCGCGTAGCCCACGGCGCGGCCCACAATATTTGCCTCGGCCAGTGGGGAGTTGAAGACGCGCTCGGAACCGAATTCCGTCTGCAGGCCTGCGGTCAGTTTGAATACACCGCCTTTGCCCTTCACCTCGGCCAGCGCCTCTGCACGGCTGGCGTCGGCAATGTCTTCACCGTAGACAACAATGCGGGGATCGCGGCGCATTTCGTCGTGCAGGCAGGCATTGATCAGGTCCGCCATGGTCCGAGGCGATTGTCCCTTTTCGCCTCCGGTTTTGCCGCCACCCGCTGAGCCAAGCGCTCCCACATGCTCGGTGGCAAAGAGCGAACTGGTGGGGTCGAGATCTTCAGAGTAGACGTGCTTTTTAATGCTTTGAACGGTGGGCGGAGCGGCTTCCAACGCACGTCCGGCGGCTTCTTCGGCTTCGTGATCGAGTTCGTGCTCCAGCGCGTTGATCTGCTCGTCGGTCAGAATCCCTTCGCGCAGCAGGCGCATTTGCATCTTCGCCAGCGGATCGCGCATGGCATCGGCCTCGCGTTCGGCTGCGGAGCGGTAAAGCTTGTCGTCGTCGGAGAGGGAATGCGAGTAAGGCCGCACCACATGGCCGTGGACAAACGCAGGTCCGCGTCCCGCGCGGCAGTGCGCCACAGCTTCCTGCAACACGCGCAGGGAGGCTTCCGCATCCGTGCCGTCCACCTCGGCAAAATAGAAATTCGGGAAGTTGGCAACCAGGCGCGAAATATTGCCGCCCGATGTATTCACCTCGACGGGAACGCTGATCGCATACCCGTTGTCTTCCACGCAAAAAACCACCGGCAGCTTCTGATTGGATGCCGTGTTCAACGCCTCCCAGAATTCGCCCTGGGACGTTGAGCCCTCACCAAGCGAAGTGAAGACAACTTCGTCGCCGTGGAACTCGACATCGTGGAAAGCTCGGTAGTCGCCTTCCGCCTTGGCCGCCGCCTCAGGATGACGGAAGAAGAAACGGCCTGCTTCTGCGCAGCCGACGGCATGAAGGAGCTGGGTGGTCGTTGAGGAAGACGTGCTCACGATGTGCAGCGGCCGGCTGCTCCAGTGAGTGGGCATCTGACGCCCGCCGCTGGCTGGATCGGTGGCCGCACCCACGGCCTGCAACAGCATTTCCGTAGGTGTGACTCCCAAAGCCAGGCACAAACCGCGGTCGCGATAGTAGGGGAAGACCCAGTCGTAGCCGGGGCGCAAGGCAAGCGCGGCAGCAACCTGGAGCGCTTCGTGACCTGCTCCGGATATCTGAAAGAATATCTTTTGCTGGCGTTTCAGCAGGATCTCGCGGTCGTCGACGCGGCGGGAAAGATACATGAGCCGGTAGATGCGAATCATCTGGTCAGGGCTCAGGCCGCCAGAGGCAGATGCCGACTCGGGCACCTGAGTGCTGGAAATTGCCAGTTCCATCCACGACCCCCTAAATACCTTATCTATCAAAAACGCCAACCTGATTGTAACAACCCTGTCCAGGATCGAACAGCGGGGACCCACCTTGCGGTACTCGACCGGAAGACGGAGCGGGCGCTTCCTATCGATGCGGATAATGGGGCTGCTCGAACGCCGGTAGACCGCGCACCGAGGTGCTCATCTTGTCCTTCACATTGTGCGCAAGTTTTTCAATCTCAGCCACCTTACGCAATTGCGCGGGGGAAAGGGAATCCGGATTCGTGCGCTCAATTTCAGCATTCAGTTCGTTGACGAGCCTGACTAGCCGGTCGCCGTCGGCCACCATGGATTTTTGCCGCGCGGCGTTGAGGGCGCGAAGAACCTTCTCTTCTTCGAGGCCATCCGTAGCCGGCGCATCGCCAATTGGGTCGGTCAAGCGGGGACCCGCTTGCGGAATACCTGTCCCGTGCGGCTGCCCTGGCGCGTTCTGCGTCCCGGCGCGCATCGACGCCAGCAGTACAAGACACACCACCAGCCGCACGGCTCGCGCAACCCAGCTGTTGGGCAGGCGGGGCGAGAAACGAAATGGCGGTGAATGGGGCATCGGTTGATCCTGATATGCGGGCTAATGCCTTCGAATTTCGAGAGCCTTCCCTATGAAGGATGCTGATTGAGGGCTGAGGTTTCCCGGCTTTGCCATAGAAAAAATCGCAAGAACTCGACGGTCCTGCGGACAGTCTATTCTAGAAACAGGAGTTTTTGGATGCATCCTTTCTTGATTGCGGCACGATACGGCATCTTCAGGGAAGAGCGGTTTTTGGGCAAGGTGCTTGACGAGTGGATCGTCGATGCCCAGGAGTTCGTGCACCGGAAGCTCCCGCACCTGATCGTCGTCGCAATTCTTGCCTTCATTCTGGTCAGGTTACTGCGCCTTGTCACCCATCACATGATCCGCATGTCCGAGAAACACTCGGCAAGCCAGGGCAGGGTAGGGCAGGTGAAAACGCTCTCCGGTGTTATTCGCAACACAGGAATGGCCGCGATCCTGCTCATCACCGGTTTGCAATTTCTTGATGCGCTCGGCTTCAATCTGGCGCCGCTGCTGGCTTCGGCGGGAGTGGTCGGAATCGCCATCGGACTCGCGGCGCAAAACATTGTCAAAGACTTGTTGAATGGAATCCTGATCCTCATCGAGGACCAGTTCAACGTGGGAGACACGGTGCGCCTGGCAGGTCTGGCCGGCACAGTAGAAGCCATGACCCTGCGCAAAACCACCGTTCGCGATGGGGATGGAACTCTCTACATCATCCCTAATTCGCAGATCACAACGGTCGCCAACCAAAGTGTGGGTTTCTCGGTAGCCACCATCAATGTGAGCGTAGACTTTTCCGCGAATCCCGACGAAGTAATGAATCTTCTGAAAGATATCTCCATGGGTATTCGCAACAGCGACGAGTTCCGCAAGGTCTTTGTCGACGATCCGCAAATTCTGGGCGTGGATGCCATGAAGGGGTCGGAGGTTATCTTCCCAGTAGTATTCAAAACCAAGGCAACCCAGCAGTATGGACCGGTGCGCGAATTCCGCCGCCAGGTCAGGCTGGCCCTGGAACAACACCACCTGCTGCCCGGCGATCCCAACCGCATTTTCAGCACGTTTGTGGAGACTCCCACCCGTCGCCAGCCAACTGAGGAACCCGCACACGCACCGGACCCGACTACCCTCAAACCGCACGACGGTAGTCTCTTCAGTAGCGACTAGCGCTTATTGCAATGCTGTCGCAAATCTCAGTTAGCCGGACCCCATGACTGGAGTTCTGCCTCGGCCCCGGTTCCGGGAGCGACTGCCTCTTTGAAAACCATCCGGTTGCGCCCAGCGGCCTTTGCTTCGTAGAGAGCTTCATCGGCAATCGAGAGCAGTGACTCGCTGCTCAGATTCGCGAAAGACGGGTCAAACAGCGTCGCCCCAAAGCTGCAATTCAAGGTGATGCTGAAGCCCTGGATTGAAATCTCGAGGTTGGAGATCGCCGCGTGCAGGCCGATCAATCTCTGTTGGGCAGCCTCGATCGGAATCTCCGCGAGCACCAGCAGGAATTCCTCACCGCCATACCTCCCGGCGTGGTCGTAGGAGCGGAGCGCGGTCCCCACGGCCGCAGCAAACCTGCGCAGTGCTTCGTCCCCGGCCAGGTGCCCGTATGCATCGTTCAGGCGCTTGAAGTGGTCAAGGTCCACCAGCACCACAACAACCCTTGAGTTCTCGCGGCGGGCTCGGTCCAGTTCCGCCGCCAGCGTCTTCAATACACCCACGCGATTGAGCATTCCGGTAAGGCCGTCGTGGGTTGCCTGAATGCGCAACTGCTCGCGGCTGAATTCCAATTCGCGGGTGCGTTCGCTGACGAGTTTCTCCAGTTCCTTGCTCCTCTGCCGCATGTGGCTTACAAAAAGCAGAATGATGCCCATCAGCAGGAGAATCGATCCAAGACAGCACAGCGCATAAAACCAGTTGGTCTTCCACCACGGAGGCAGAATGCGGAGATCGACCTTGACCGGAATGGAACAGGCGTTGAGGCCCGGGTTGCAGGCCATGACCATGAGTGTGTATTTGCCCGGCGCAAGCGAAGGAAAAATCGCATAATCCTGCGATTGGACCCAGCTTGTCTGCAGTCCTTCGACCCTCAGCTTCAGCACAAGCTCGCTGCGGTTGCGCGTGGTTGGGGAAGAGATATGCAAACGTAGCGGCGGCCCGGCCCAGGGCAGGGTAAGCTGGCTCGCGCCGAAATAATTTGTGGACCCGCGCATGATCTCTGTCAACGAAACCGAGAGCGGGATCGAGTCGAACACCCGCTCCGGATGCAGAAGGTGTGCCACGCCGCCGCTCGTTCCTATCCAGATCGATCCGTCACTGCCGGTCAGCAGGACCCCCTGATTCACGTCGTTCCAGATGAGGCCGCTCTCCTGCGTCAAGTGGCGCCAGCCCAGACGATTCCAAACCAGCAGGCCCGAATCGGTGCCCAGCCAGACCCACCCACGGCTGTCCGCGAGGATAGCGACCGGAGTCACCATCTGCATGTCTGCGGGAAGCTCCAGTTGCCAGGCATCCAGCCGATCGCCGCCCGGCGTCAACCGCCAGGTCCCCGTCTGCTGCCCCGTTACCCAGATGGAACCATCCGGTGCGCACGACATGTCCAGCATGGCGCCGGGAATCTTCGGCATGCCGTCGATCGCAGGCTGGGTCCAGCGGCCGGCTTGAAAACGTAAAAGGCGCTTGTTGGCCAGGAACCACAGGGCGCCGTCAGGAGATACACAACTGGCATCCACCTGGGTGGATTCGGTAAGAAACGCATCCACGGCTTTCACTCGTTGCGGTGCGGCCCTTGAGTCTCTGAGGTCCCGCTCGAAGATCCCGTCGTTGGTGGCAAAAAACAGGCGTCCCTGCGAGTCCTCTACCGTCCGGGTAATGGAGGCGGTAAGCTTGGCTATCTGTTGCGTCTTGCCGGTCTTTGCGTCGATGCGCAGAACGCCGGCAGAAGACGTACCGGCCCACAGGCTGCCATCGTGATTCACACCTACGGCGTCCACCTCGCCTTGCGTCCATCGTGACCCGTGAAACAGGAGTCCTGCCTCGCCGCTGTGCGGATCGATCCACCCCGGCCCTTTATCGGTTCCGACGAAAACACGCTTGTCCCGTGCAGACGCCAGCGCCCACGTCACGGTGGAAGGTAAATTCTGGCTGTTGTTCCAGCCTTCCCAATCCTCGTAGCCGGTCCAGTCGTAGAGGCCGTCGCCGCGGGTCGCGAGCCAAAGATCGCCCGAAGCGTCGAAGGACATGCTCACAACGTAGCCGGTCAGTTGCAGCCCGTTCGGTCTTCCGATGATGCGCCATCCGGTCCGGTCCCAGCGCGCAACTCCGTCTTCACTGGGCGTCAGAACCCGGCCCTCCCGGTCTTCAATAAACGGGGCGTGCGGGTAAGCGTTCCCAGGATTTGCGCCGGGAATGTCGCGACCTGCGAATCGAGCGGCGCCTGGCGCCAGCACCGCAACATGATACCGGCCCCCTGCCCACAGATTGCCCGCATGATCCAGCAGCACACCTTCCCAGCTGTCCTCGTCCAGGCCCTGCTTTATTCCCCACGCAGTCAGGCTGCCGTCCACTTTCAGTGCGGTGTCTTTCTGCCCCTCTGAGCGGCAGTAGAGCTTTTTCCCACTTCCGATCCAAATGGAAATGCTCCGCGATGGGCTCGTCACGACGCTGACGGTGGAGATTTGCGCCAAATCGGGATTGGAGATCAAAAGCCGATCTGAAAACACCGGCAGATAGCTCAGCAACCTGCCAACCTTGTCGTGTTCCAGCCGGTAGAGACGATGCTTCTCTACAATCAGCAGATGGCTGGCGTCTTCCACTGCCAGGCTGTTCCATGCTGCGACCTGGATGGGGTTCGCCGAGGCGGCAATGAACCGCCGCCCATCAAAGCGGTACAGGTTTTCTCTTGTGCCCACCCACACTACGCCGTTCGGATCGAGAACCAACGCGCGGATATGGAGTTCGCCGATCCCCTGCTCCGGGCCAAAACGCTCAAACGTGGAACCGAGGAAACGGTAGACGCCATTCTGGGTGGCCACCCACAAAAATCCGGATTGGTCGGTTGCCATGGAGGTTAGAGCAAGATTCTTGAGCCCCTCCGCCTGGCGGTAGGCGCGGAACACGTACTGTTGCGCTTGCACGGCGGCACAAACCACCAGCCAGCACACCGCAACCCGGATTAGAGCAAGTTTCCGCACGCCGTCCTTGCGAATGATTGAGACTCCGCAAGGTGCTTATCGGCAAATTAGGTGAAGGAGGATACCTCGTTGCTATGAATGGGTTTAGAAAACTGAATATATATGCCTTTCCTTGCTAATTGAAGCACTCGCGGCCATCCGTTTCAGGTTGCGGAAAACGTGCAGATTCAAATCAAATGCGCTTGCGGCACGCGAAACAGAGGGTACCCCGGTCGTGCTCTTTCAAAACGCAGCCAAATTGCCCTTTTTCGGCAGCCTGGGGAGCTGTGCTCTTTCAAAAGCATGACATGATCAGCGTTCCAGCGATTCCAAAAGCCTCTCGGGATCGGTAATCGGCGGCAGGCAAGAGCGTCCCTTGCAGACCAGCGCCCACGCGGTTGCACCGTCAGGTTGTGGCACATGAGGGAGCGACTCCTCAAGCGCCTCGGGAAGCCTCTCCGCAATCAGGCGATGCGGAGAAATCCGCATCACCGTCTTGTTGACTGCGTAACGCGCTACGGCCGTAGCCTCTAGGCGCGACAACTCGGGACCCGAACCGACGACTACCACCTGCACCGGGTCAAGCAGCAATCGCTCCAGCGCCAGTCCGTAGCTTCCGGCATAGAGCCCGAAATGCTCCACCACTCCGGCAAATGAGGCCAGCGTTTCCTCGGCGATCTCGCGATATTCCTTGTGCCCGCTCAGCGTCTCAAGCCGCAGCAGGGCCGATGCTGCGGTTGGGTTGCCGGCGGGAGTGGGCGAGTCCTGCAGCGGCTTTCGCCGGGCGCCCAGGACTCCCAGCGGCGCCTGCCCGTCCAGGGGCGCGGCGGTGTCGTAGAACGCCCCGGCAGTGCGATCGTAGAAACGGGCAATCATGGCGTCGGCCAGCTTGACGGCCACCCGGTAGAAGTTCATGTGTCCGCTGGCCTGCCAGGCGTCAATGGCGGCGTGAACGGTAAACGCATAATCGTCCAGGGAGCCCGGCACTCGTTCAGGCGGCGCAGCTTCACTCGCCTCGCCGTAGGCGATGACATGGTAGAGAATCTGGTTTCCGTCCCAGGCTTCGTCGAGCAGGCGGTTCAGAGTCTTCAGCGCAAAATCCTGCACACTCTCGAGGCGGAGCACGCGCGCCGTCTCCAGGTACGCCGTCACCGCCATTGCATTCCAACCCGTATAGAGCGTGCGGTCAATGAAGGGAGTGGGCCGCTTGGCGCGGGCCGCTAGAAGCTTCTGCTTTGACGAGTCGCGCAGCCCCCGCAGCATCTCCAGATCCCCGCCAGTGGCTTTTTCCTCAAGCGTCATCTTCACGTGCAGCACGTTCTTGGCCGGATTGTGGCGCATGTCGCCTAGTTCGCCCAGATCCCAATAAACTTTGGCAAATTCCAACTCATCCGGGTCGAGCACGGCAGCGGCCTCGTCCACCGTCCAGGTGAAGTAGTCGCCGTCGTCATCGAGATTGATATCCGCATCCTGCGAGGCGTAGAAGCCGCCGCGCTCGCGATCGGTCATCGTCGTGTCGAGCCAATCGACAATCTGCCGCGCCGTCTCAAGAAAATCCTGGCGGACAAAACTCTGAAAGCCGTGCACGTAATTGCGCAGCAGCTCCGTGTTGTCGTAGAGCATCTTTTCAAAGTGCGGAACCACCCAGCGTTCGTCTACGCTGTAGCGGTGAAATCCACCGGCCAGCTGGTCGTAGACGCCGCCGCGCGCCATCTTCTCAAGCGTGACGGCAAAGGCCACCGCGGCCTCGCCGTTGTCGCGGTTCATCGCGACCTCAAGCAGCAGGTCGAGCGCCGATGGATGAGGAAACTTGGGCTGCGCGCCGAAGCCGCCGTTGCGCGCATCGAATTGCTTCAAAGCCGAGCCAACGATCTTGTCCACCAGACCAAGCGTCAGTTCACCGCCGCGGCCGGAGAAGGTTTCATTGCTTTCAATCGCGGTCATCACGCTTCCGGCCGATTCCAGTGCTTCGTCCCGGCGGGTGCGCCAGGCGTCGGCCATTGTTTGAAGCACGCGGCCAAAGCCGGGGCGGCCGTAGTGGTCGCTGGGCGGAAAGTATGTGCCGCCAAAGTAGGGACGGCCGTCCGGTGTGAGTATGGCGGTCAGCGGCCAGCCTCCCTGCCCGCTAATGGCGGCGACGGCGGCCTGGTAGCGCGCATCTACGTCGGGCCGTTCGTCGCGATCGACCTTGACGGCTACAAAATGCTGGTTGATGATCGCGGCGATCTCAGGGTTCTCATAGGATTCGCGATCCATGACGTGGCACCAGTGGCACCACACAGCGCCAATGTCCAGCAGGATGGGCTTGTCTTCCGCCTGGGCGCGCGCAAAAGCCGCCTCGCCCCACGCGTGCCACTCGACCGGTTGGTGCCGCGCCGAGCGCAGATAGGACGACGCTGCCTGCGAAAGGGAGTTTGCGTCGGCTGCCGTGGGAAGAGCGTCCGGGTCCATGGCCTGAGAATACATGGGTTAAGCCCTGAACTGCCAGCCCTTTCACAGGGAAGAAGACTGCAACTGCGAACCGCCATTTGTCGGGCTCCAGCGGTGCAAAGGCGGATTACGTTTTCTAATCACCGAATAAGCAACCAAAAGCATCGTGTTGACATCACACCTCCTCGACGAATCCTTTATCGAGTTTCTTAGAAGTGACCTAGACCCACAGCTAAACTCATCGCGCGCAGTTGGATTGAAACCAGCGTCGAGCCGGTAGTTCCGGGCTTGCCGCGTTACAGCGGCAGTGAAGGAATCACGATTTTGGGAGAGGCACAATGCAAGACGAGATCGCTGCTTCCAATACAAGCGGCGCAACCGCGACCGAACCGACATCGCAACCAAAATCGATGAGCGAACTTGTGAGCAGCTATGACTGGGCCAGTTCACCCCTGGGGTCCGATGCAACCTGGCCTGACAGCCTGAAAGCCGCGGTACGGATCATGCTCACCTCGGGCTTCCCCATGTGGATGGCATGGGGCCCGGAGCTTACGTTCCTTTATAACGACGCCTACGCTCGAACCACATTGTCCAAAAAGCACCCTGGAGCGCTGGGACTCCCGGCTACAGAGGTGTGGCCTGAGATCTGGGACCAGATTGGACCGCTCATCCAGCGCGTGATGGAAACCGGGGAGGCTTGCTGGGAAGAGGCTCTGCAACTCATTCTGGAGCGCAACGGCTATCCCGAGGAGACGTACCACACCTTCTCCTACAGCCCACTTGCCGGGCAGGACGGACAGATAGCCGGGATGTTGTGCGTGGTGATGGAAGATACCGTGCGCGTGATTGGCGAGCGGCAATTATCGGCTCTCAGCACCCTGGCCGCGGCTCTGGCCGGCACCATTTCCGAGCACGATGTTTTTCGAGCGATCGAGCGCGGAGTTCAAAACCAGAAGGATATGCCCTGCACGCTCACTTACCTGTTCGACGAAGACGGGAAGCGGCTCAGGCTAGTTGCGAAAACAGGGTTTGAAACCGATCATCCGGCGGCTTGCGTAATCATCGGCGTCGAGTCGAAGGACGCCCCGTGGCCGATACAAACCCTGCTGGCAGCGAACCGCGCCGTCACTCTGGAGAAACTTGCCGAGTACTTTCCAGATCTGCCTCCGGGTAGTTGGGATCGGCCTCCGGCGCGTGCACGGCTGGTTCCGATCATCCGCCAAGGACAGGAAAAGCCTGCTGGTGTGTTTATTGCCGCGTTGAACCCTTATCGCCAGCTCGACGCAAATTACGGTGGATTTCTGGACCTGGTGGCGGGTCAGATATCGGCCAGCATCACCAACGCCCAGGCATATGAGACAGAAAGAAAGCGAGCCGAAAGCCTGGCCGAGCTGGATCGCGCCAAGACTACGTTTTTCTCCAATGTGAGTCACGAACTGCGCACCCCGCTCACGCTGATTCTGGGGCCGATTGAAGACGCGATCACCAGCGGCGAGCCGCCATCGGACGCGTCGCTTGAGGTGCTGCACCGCAACGCCCTCAGACTGCTCAAACTGGTCAATGGCCTGCTCGATTTTGTTCGCATCGAAGTAGGACGGCTGCAGGCGAGCTATGAAGCAACCGATCTGTCTTTGCTCACGGCACAGCTGGCCAGCGTTTTTCGATCAGCCGTGGAGCGGGGCGGACTCAAGCTTCAAGTGGATTGCCCGCCGCTTCCGGAGCAGGTCTATGTGGACCGCGACATGTGGGAGAAGATCGTTCTCAATCTTGTCTCCAATGCCCTGAAATCCACTTTCGACGGCGAGATCCGGGTGTCGATCCATGCCGAGGACAACCATGTGCAGCTCTCCGTCGCGGATACCGGGACCGGCATTTCCGAGAGCGATCTGCCCCACCTTTTCCAGCGCTTCAGGCGCATCGACGGCGCTCGGCGCAGGAGCCATGAGGGGAGCGGAATCGGCCTCGCCCTGGTGCAGGAACTGGTGGAGATGCACGGCGGTTCTATTGGCGTGGAAAGCACCTTAGGCGTTGGAAGCACGTTTTCTGTCAGGCTTCCGTTTGGGCAACGCCATTTGTCTCATGGCCGCGTGGTTATGGATGGCGAAAACCCGATTGGAGTGCAGGGATCGGCAGTTGCGTATGTGCAGGAAGCGCTGGGCTGGCTGCCTGGCCGGGATCGGTTCAGGAGGGAAGTTGCCGTTGGGGCCACGGGCGAAGGAGCCAAGGGAGCCATCGCCCCAGCGGAGAGCAGACCGGAGATTCTGCTTGTGGACGACAACGCGGATATGCGCGAGTATGTGCATGGCCTGCTTGGTTGGCGATTCAATGTAATCCCGGCTGAGAACGGCAGGGAGGCCCTGGAACTGGCTGAAAAACGAGTTCCCGACCTGGTGCTTACGGATGTGATGATGCCGGAGATGGATGGCTTTGCTCTTCTGGCTGCATTACGTCGGAATCCGGCTTCCCGAACGGTACCGGTCATCGTGCTCTCGGCGCGCGCCGGTGAAGAATCGCGCATTGAAGGCATGGATGCCGGGGCAGACGATTATCTGACCAAGCCGTTCACCGCGCGGGAACTGGTGGCGCGCGTGGAGGCGCAATTGAACCTGGCGCGCGTGCGTAAAGAAGCGGTGGAGCTGGAGGCTGCGCTTACACGCGAAATATACAAGGCAAAGCAGTTTGCCTGGGAGGCGCTGGAACATATTCCCGAAATCTTCTATATCTTCGACAGCGAACTCCGCTTCACCTATGTGAATACCGCGGGAATGAAGATTGCGGCGCGCCTTGGGATAGAGTTCCTGGGGCGGAATCTGTTTGAGTTGTTGCCCGATCTGAAAGGCACCATCGTTGAGGATAGCCTGCGTCACGCCATGCAAGATTGCATTCCGATCGAGTTTGACTTTTACTACGAGCCATTGGAGAAGTGGTTCCAGTATCGTATCTACCCGCAGCCCGAGGACGGAATCGCGATGTACGCACGGGACATTACGGAAGCCCGGAAGACGGAGCAGGCACTCAGAAATTCAGAGCAGCTCGCTGCCGCGGGACGGCTGGCCGCCAGCATTGCGCATGAGATCAACAACCCTCTTGAAGCGGTGACCAATCTCCTGTTTCTGGCAAAGATGGACCAAACGGTCGAGGGAAATACCAGAAACCTGCTGGAACTGGCAGACAAGGAATTGCAGCGCCTTTCGCATATAGCTGCGCGTAGTCTCAAGTTCTATCGGCAACGCACCAAGCCCACGCCAACCGCGCTCGATGAGCTGACGGAATCCGTGCTTTTCTTTCACGAGACGGAGATCGCGACACGCGCCATCGATCTCGACCGCCGCTACCGGAATGCGCCGAAAATCCTTTGCCTGCCGGGCGAGATTCAGCAGGTGATCACCAACCTCATTGTCAATGCGCTCGATGCGCTACCGCGCCATGGACGCTTGGTTGTTGCAGTGCGCCCCGCTACCGATAAGTCCGATCGGAAAGGCGTGACGCTGACGGTTGCGGACACCGGCTGCGGTATGGAGCAGTCCACACTCGATAGGCTGTTCTATCCCTTCATCACCACCAAGGGGGATGCGGGAAATGGACTCGGCCTATGGGTTTCAAAGGGGATTGTGGACAAACATCATGGAACTATCGCCGTCCGCAGCAGGAAAGACCGAGGCACTGTCTTCAGGCTCTTTCTTCCCTTGGATACCACGGTAAGTGAGGCGCAGCGGCCGGAAGCCGGTGTCTCACTCACCGCGATCTAGCGTCCTGTCTCCACTGCTCAAATTGAAAATAAACCTGTCATCCTGAGCGAAGCGTTCTTCAGCGGAGTCGAAGGACCTGCTTTTGGGAAGACTATGACCCGAGCATCGGCACCGCACAAATGTGAAGAGCTTCGGAGACAGGATATTTGAGCAATGAAAAACCTTAGCTCTTGGCGAGTTCCTCTTCGATGACCGCCGTCAGCTCAGGAGCATCGGGCTGCGTGTCGGGCGCGAACCGCTTCACAACTTCGCCGTTGCGGCTGACAATAAACTTCTCGAAGTTCCATAGAATCTCCGGCTCGGCGTTGCCGTCAATGCCATAGCCTTTCAGCTTCTCGCGGAACGGGACCTCGGACAGGCTTGTCGCTTCAGGCTGCGCGGCGATCAACGCTGCGTAGAGTGGATGCTTCTCCGCGCCGACGACGGTGATTTTTTCGAAGAGCGGAAATTTGACGCCAAAGTTGGTGGTGCAGAAGCTGACGATCTCCTCGTTGGTACCAGGCTCCTGCGCCCTGAAGTCGTTGGCTGGGAAACCGGCGACAACCAGGCCCTGGCCCTTGTACTGCTCGTAGATCTTTTCCAGGCCCTCGTACTGCGGCGTAAGCCCGCACTTGGAGGCCACGTTGACCACCAAAAGAACATGATTCTTGAACTCGCCCAGCGATGTTTCTTCGCCGGAAATCTTCTTGACGGGGATGTCTAGAATGGATGCGCTCATGATTATTCCTCCTGACTACTTTTCCATGATAACCACCCGCGGCGGGGCAGCCACCTGCGGTGGGGCAGACGGCGCTTGCGCGCCACGAGGACCTCAGGTCAATACCAGGCCACCCGTCGGCTAAGCAGGGACAGCGGCTGTACGAGCAATGGTAAGCACTGTGATATCGTCTTCCTGGCCGAAGGCTTGCGCGGCGGTGGCCAATGTGGCCGCGGCTACGTCTTTGCGGAGCATTTCGGCGACGCGGTCGAAGCCGAACAGATGGCCTTCGGCATCCTGTGCCTCCGCGACACCGTCGGTCATGAGCATCAGGGCGTCGCCTTCCTTCAAATTGAATTGCAGAACTGGGAAGTCGATGCCTGGAATTGCGCCCAGCGGTAGTGCGCCTTCCATGGCAAGTTCGCCGCCATTGAGGTAGGGCGGCAAATGGCCGGCGTTAACCAGCGATGCGGCGCCGTCGCGGCTAATGCGCAAGGCCAGACAGGTAACAAGGCCGCGCCCTTGAAGACGCTCATTGAGCAATGCCAGAATCTTGGCAGGGTCGGTCGTGAATGTCGCGGCGGTGCGAATAGAGCCGACGATCAGAGCCGCAAGCATCCCAGCCTGCAGGCCTTTGCCGGCCACGTCGCCGACAACGATCAGCACGCTGTCGTCGGTGGCGTCGGGAAGCACCTGAAAGAAATCTCCACCTACCTCGCGGGCTGGGCGGTATTCGCTCTCGATTGCCAGCCCTGGGGTCTGCGGCAGCTGAGATGGGATCAGATACTGCTGTACATTGCGCGCCGATTGGAACTCGCTTGCGAAGCGCTCTTCCTGGCTGCGCGTGCGCGTGAAGCGGAGGATCAGGATGGCGAAGACGGCCAGCAGGAAGAGCGTATCGGTCAGGTTAATCAGGGTGATGGTGAACGGCTCACGCGTTAGAATGATATTGGCGATGACTAACTGCTGCAAACCCAGCGAACTTGTGATTAATGCCAGATTGGTAAGCAGATTAGCCGAAACACTTAGAACCACTGGCGCGGCCAGCAGGCGCGCATCGATGGAATTACGGCGCGTTGCGCCAACGACCACGCTTATGACCCAGGCGTAAAACGGAAACCAGAAAAGACTCAAAGCAATGTAATAGGGACCGTAGCCGACGATATCGAAGGGCAGGTCGTACACGAAATAAATCAGAAATTGGGCGGCGACGGAGGCAACTGCCAATTTGCGCAGCCATGTGCGCTTCGGCTTGAGCAACGCCTGAAAGAAGGCAATGGAGCAAAGGGCGGCCCCGGTATCCGCAATATGCTCCAGGAATGCGGCGAACTTGGAGCTTACAACATGATCGTAGGAATAGACATAATGCCAGGCGCCAGCGGCGCTGATCAGCATCGTTAGGCTGAACCACAGATATTCTTTCTCCTTGCGCCGCAGAAGAAAAACAGCCAGCATCCCGAATCCGGCTAAGGTCTGCAACAACGCAACTGTTTGCTGGCCTGCGAATCTCCAACGCCACCAGGCCCATTCCAAGGTATCTCGCTGCCGGATCTCACGGCTGTCGCCCACCAGTCCCCCACCGAGCCTGGGGCCGCCGTTGTAGGTTGGGACCCAGCCGGGCCAATGCCATACGCGCAAGGCGATCTCGATCTGATTCCCTGAACGCGTCGCAGCAGGGAGCGGGTAGGTCTGGTACCTTCCTCCTCCGCTGTAGGGCCCCCTATTGGGTGGCAGCTTCCCGTAGGTTCCGATCAGCCTCCCGTCCGCGTAGACCTCGTAACAGGTGAAGATTGAAGGGAGATAGAGAGAGATTTGGCCCATCCCGGCTGGTACGGTGACCTCGAATCGATACCAGGCCAAACCGCTGTAGCCGTTGTAGCCCTGGCTCCCCCAGTCCTTGTCGGAGCGCAGCAAGGGCCATTGGGAATCATCAAACTTTGGATCAGCCCATGCGGGATTGTCGCCGATGTGGAAGCGCCACAGGCCATCGAGAGACGCAAGCGGGATGCGGCCGCTGGTCAGATCAAAACTCTGCGCGCGCGCCATGAAGCACGCGGACAGTGCCAGTATCGCAAGCAGAAGGGGAAGTTTCTTCATAACTTGATTGCGAATATAGAGGGCCTTCGCAACCTATAGCACGATGTTCGCAGTTTCGGGGAAAATTTCGAGGCAACGGAAAGTGCGAACGGCGCGACCTCGCGGCCTTTGGTGCCCTGAGCCTTTTGGGGTGGCCTCTCCGCTACGGCGCCGACCGGAACGGATCGATGTGGAAGAAGTGCATGAGCGAGCTGTCGTAGAACGGTGTGGGTGTGAAGGTGAGCAGGAAGATGGCCAGGCCGATGACGCCGAGCACCAGGCGTCCGCGGCTCAGGCCCGGGTCGACCTGGATCTTGGGATGGCGCATGGCCGGAACCATCAGAATAATTCCCCACAGAAGCCAGCCGACCCAGAAGACCGTTCCCATGAGGAAGAGCACGATCGGCAGGAAATTCGTAAATACCTTATGGGCTTTGGGAGAGATGGCGTAGAGAATGTGTCCCCCGTCGAGTTGTCCACCGGGAATCAGGTTCAGAGAAGTGATGAAGAGGCCGATCCAGCCGGCTACAAGCACCGGGTGGGGCGCGATGCTGTCGAACGACGGCGTAGCCGGATTCCAGTGCACAAGAAGCGCATGGATGAGCCGAATCGAGAGTGGCTCGCGGCCAAACACAACAATGGCCTCGGGCGTGTTCGCGGCAACGTGGAAGCTGAGGGCAAAGCCGACGGCTACTGCAACCGCCGAAGCTATATATCCGGCCAGCGGTCCATAGATGCCCACATCCATGAGCGCGTTGCGGTTGGGAATGCGGTTGCGGAGCTGAATGATGGCGCCGGCCGTGCCGCTGAGCGTTGGAGCAGGCAGCACCCACGGCAGCGTGGCGCGAATCTTGTGCCAGCGACAGGCAAAGTAGTGTCCGAACTCGTGGATGAGGAGAATGCCGAGCAGGGATGCCGAAAAGGCCCACCCTGTTTTGAACATCTCTGGATGGTCCGCGAGCCATCCCCAGGGCCACAGGTCGCTGTCGCGGACGACGGGTGGCATGCCCTCGACGAAATTCTGCATGAACCGCGCGCCGTTGGCGGTTGTAGTGACAACACTGGCGCCTAAAAGAAGCAGTGGAAGGCAATACTCCCGGAAGTAAGATCGCACCGGACCGTTCGACACAGGCTTTCCGGTCGACGCAAGTTTTTCGGTCGACACATGCGTTTCAGTCGACGAAAGGTTTCGGGAGTGCGCATTCGCGGTGGCTGTCCCGAAAGAACCGAGCCCGGGCTGCTCAACGCGCCCCGCGCTCATCCAGAATCTCGGAGGGCCGAAGGATCAGGAGGCTCCACTGCCTTCATCTTCAACTGTGCGGCGCCGTGCCGTTGTCCAGCGCATGGAGTTCCTTGCCTGGCTTGAATCGAACCGCTTTGCCGGGGGTTATGCTGACTTCGGTTCCGGTGCGGGGATTGCGGCCAATCCCGGTTTTGCGGGCGCGAACGCTGAAGACGCCAAATCCGCGCAGTTCGATGCGCTCGCCGGCGGCCAGGGCCTGCTTCAGGCCTTCAAAGACCGTATCCACCGCGGCCTCCGCCTTGGTGCGCGGCAGGCCCGTGCGCTCGATTACGTGATGGACGATGTCCTGTTTAATCAAAGGGGTAACCTCGCTGGGGGCGACTTGAGAAAAATGTACTACTCTTACGTCGTTGATGCTACAGGTTTTGCCGCATTTAGGGAATAAAGGAAAAGTCATTTTTGCGCTTTTTTTGTGTTCATGAGTTAAACATTGCCTGATCTGGCTTGGCTCGCGGGCGAGTTTTCTAGCGGATTTCCACAGGCTCCGTTGGCATAGATCGGCGGCGTTCCGTAGAATCGAGATGTAAAGCTTCCACGATCACGAGTGATTTTTGGCTGGACAGGAAATAATTGTCCGGCGCAGGAGATGCATGTCGATTCAGAGTTCAAGATTTTCACCAATGTAAACAGCGCCATTATCGATCCGAAAGCCTTTGACGAGCGGTCGTTTGTCTCGGTGCAGGCCGATTCGGTGATTGTGCCGCCCAATTCGTTTGCATTGGCCCGTTCCATCGAATACTTTCGAATTCCCAGGGATGTACTTACGATCTGCGTTGGAAAGTCGACCTATGCGCGTTGCGGAATCATTGTGAACGTGACGCCATTCGAACCGGAGTGGGAGGGATTCGTGACGCTCGAAATCTCCAACACAACACCGCTACCGGCCAAGGTTTATGCCAACGAAGGGCTGTGCCAGATTCTGTTCTTCCGCTCCAACGAACCCTGCGAAGTCAGCTATGCGGATCGCAAGGGCAAGTATCAGAACCAGCAGGGAATCGTGTTGCCCAAACTCTAGGGCGCTTGTTGCACACCTGAGTTGAATTGGTTCAAGAGGCGCGAGAACATGTGCGGTGCCGTGGGCAATAGTGTGCCCGGGTGCCTACGCTGCGCAGCACCCCTACCCGCACGTTGTGGAAGGATCACGCCGCTGACGTACCATCTTGAACCAATTCATATCGGACTTGTGTCCGATCAGCCCATTCGGCTCGAGGGCCTGCTCAGCGTCTTCGACCAGCCGGCAGACGAGGACGGCGTGTCCCTGGTTCCAGTCACCGGGACCTTGCCGGAGATGCTCAGCCTCCCAGAGCTCGGATACCTGGTCGTCGATATGTATGCTTCTCCCGGTGGTTTGGCCATCCTGGATTCCATTCGCCGCACGCGTCCCGCCCTCCGGCTCATCGTGATC
Source organism: Occallatibacter sp. (assembly GCA_049508975.1). Lineage (GTDB taxonomy): Bacteria > Acidobacteriota > Terriglobia > Terriglobales > Acidobacteriaceae > Telmatobacter. Next base: position 20,804 of record JBELAI010000011.1, read on the forward strand.
GGACCGGAAGGCAGCGACGAACTGGTTCTCGAATCGATCATCGCCGGAGCCAGAGCTTATGTTGACATGACAGCCGACGTTGACACGGTCCGCGAGGCCATCGATGTGGTGACAACCGGGTCCATCTGGGCTCCTCGGAGGCTTCTTTCCAAGCTCATTGACCGTCTCCTCAAAGTCCCCGATGGCAGCCTTACCAACACTCCTATCCACCTGACCGACCGCGAGCAGCAAGTGATGAACCTGATCTTGGAGGCCCACTCCAATCGTGAAATCGCACGCCAGTTGGGCATCGAGGAGCGTACGGTCAAGGCCCATGTCAGCCGCCTGATGCGGAAAACCGGCGCCGAGAACCGCATCGAGCTCACCATGCGCGCCATGAACCGTCCTCTGACACTGCATGGAACTGCCGATGCGCACCGCCCCAAGAGCAATAATCACAACCTCTCGAAGTTTATTGACTGAACCGTTACTAGCCAGGTTACTTAGGGTCTCAGCCCTTCCGTGACGTTGTGTTAAATGCCCGTTTCCCACACACTCGTTTACAGAAACAACGCAGATCTGGGGAAAGGAGTTCCCAGGAATCATGTTTTCCATGAGTCCTGGGAACTCCTCTTTTTTTTGATTTTTGCAGGTCACCGCGAAAAACAGGTCTGCACCTGTGAAGCTCATCTATAGACCTCAGCACCCGGAGAGCGATACCTGAAGGTCGAACCCCTGAGGGTCTGGGGAGTCGAGCCTAGATCTAGTTACTTCTAGGTTAAGAAAATGGTTACTTTGTGCACCACTCCTTACGTGCTCTTGTGATAAATGCCTGTTTCCCACACACTCGTTTACAGAAACAACGCAGATCTGGGGAAAGGAGTTCCCAGGCAGCATGTTTTCCATGAAGCCTGGGAACTCCTCTTTTTTAGTCTTTTCGGCAAAGGCCGAGAATCCCGTCCTGCTCAATTGCTTTCATCCCTACCGTACCGATCCGGATGTTTGAGTTGCTCCAGATGACCCATGACGGCAAATTGAAGAGTCTGGGGATTATGACAAAGAATAAGGTCGGAAGCTGCCTGTTTACAGTAAATTATTAACTTAATATACATCGCTCGGCCGAGAACATTACTTGAGGATAAAAATTTTCAACTTCTCGCCCAAAACTGTTCAATATTGAACAGCGCGCCCGGACGATCTCCCACAGAATCCTTTTAGGACCATTTGCAGATCTGGGGAAGGGGATCCCAGCGGTGTTCTCGCAGCACTACCTCGGATCCCCCCTTTTTTGCTTCCATGTGAACCGCCCTCTCTGCGCGGTTCCATCCAGCCAAATCCAAGGTCAATCTCAGCGAGGAATCCCCCATAGCGCTTAGGATGAGTGCGGTGCGCACCCCGACGGCGCGCTGTGCATGCCGCACCCCGGCGCGAATGCTGTAGGCTGTTTCTGGGTGCCTCGAGGCATTGAGGCCTACACCAGCTATTCAAGCGGCCATTCAAGCATCAAAGGATAGCCGCGGAGTGAAAAGGATCAAGAAATGAAGAAACTCATTGCTTCCCTCAGCATCGGTTTCGCGCTCACCTGCACCGCTGCAGCCGCTTCCTCCCGCGAGGATTTGCAGGCCCGCGTTGACGCCGCCAAAACAGTCCTGGACCAGATCATGGCTGCCAATGACGCAACGATCCCATTGAACATCCTTCAGCAAGCCACCTGCGTTGGGGTGGTACCGGGGCTCATCAAGGGGGCCTTCATCGTGGGCGCGCAATATGGGCAGGGTGTGGTTACCTGCCGCACCGGCCACGGCTGGAGCGCTCCAGTATTCATCCGCATGGCCGGCGGGTCGTTTGGATTTCAGATTGGCGGCCAGTCCACGGACCTCATTCTGGTCGCTGTCAACGAACGCGGTTTTCAAGATCTGCTCAAGAACAAGTTCAAGATCGGCGGCGACGCCTCAGCCGCAGCCGGCCCGGTTGGCCGCAATGGAACCGCCGCGACGGACTGGAAGATGAGCGCCGAGTTGCTGAGCTATTCCCGCAACAAGGGGCTGTTTGCCGGCATCGATCTCGATGGCACCAGCGTGAGCCAGAACTCCGAAGACACCGAGCTCTACTATGGCCAGCCACACAAGTTCGATGCGATTCTCAAGGGAAGCGTCGACGTCCCGCCAGGGGCGGTTGCATTTGTTCGAGATGTGGCGCAGAACTTCCTGAGAGCCAAGCGCGACCACTAACCGAATGCCAGCCAGAGAAAGTTAGCGCGGGACGGCAAGCGACGGCTGTCCCTCGTTTGCCTTTCGCTGAGGCTTTTGTCTGCGCGGAATGCGTTGGCGGTCTAAACTGGTGTTTGCCTTCCACCGTGCGGGAAAATCTCGAATATTGGCTGGTGCTGGCCGTGGCGCGTCCGCTGGGCTGGATGCCGCGTGGGCTGGCGCGCCTGGTGGCGGGAATTCTTGTCTTTTTGGTGTATTGCTTCCTGGGCCGCCTGCGCCGGGTGGGGGAGCGCAACCTGGAATTGGCCCTGCCTCAACTCTCCGGCCTTGAACGCACACGCATTCTCCGCGGCGTCTACAGACATCTTGGCTGGCAACTGGTCGAGTTCTGCCGCATGCCACGCTACACGGTTGCCAACACCCGCGACTGGCTGCGCACTGAGGGCCTCGAGCACTACTTGGTGGCGCAGGCGCGCGGCAATGGCGTGCTGGTTGTCACCGGCCACCTGGGCGCGTGGGAGCTTTCCAGCTTCTACCACTCGCTGATGGGCCATCCCATGGGCATGGTCATTCGCCGGCTCGACAACCGGCGGCTCGACGATTTCGTGAACAATATCCGCTGCCTGCACGGCAACCGCGTGCTGCATAAGGACGACTTTGCCCGCGGACTACTGACGGCGATGCGCGAGGGAGAGACTGTCGGCATTCTGATGGACACGAACATGACTCCGCCGCAGGGGGTGTTTGTGGAGTTTTTCGGACGGCAGGCATGCACGGCCTCCGGGTTGGCGCGCGTCGCGCTGAAGACGGGAGCTGCAGTCTTGCCTGGATTCATGGTGTGGCAGCCTGCGGAAGGGAAGTACGTACTTCACTTTGGGCAAGAGCTCGAGTTTACACAGACCGGCGATGCGGAGGCCGATATTCTGGCCGCCACACAACTGTGCGCCGCTGCGACCGAAACTTGGATCAGGCGCTATCCTGACCAGTGGCTGTGGATTCATCGGCGCTGGAAGACGCGGCCGGCGGGGGAGCCGGGGCTGTATTAGGAATTTTTCTCGCAAACTGAGTCTTGAACTTGCAGTGTGATTTTTGAAAGGGCACGACTTCAGTCGTGCCGAAAATGGCTGAAAATTGACCTGGGCTTTAGCCCCTGAGGGAAATGCCCACTGCGAAATTGAATTCCAGGGGAGAAGCGAATGACGCTCGGAGAACTTATCGAAAAGCTGGGTGGAGATCTGGTGCAAGGCGGCCCTGAAATCGTCGTTGCCGGAGTAGATGATCCCAGGTCGGCAAATGGATTGGATCTCGTCTTCGCAGAAGACGTTGTTGAGGCTAGGAAAGCCATGTCTGGCGGAGCCGCGGCGGTTGTTCTCAAGCCCGGTTGCAATGCGACCGGTCCCGCGTGCCCGCGCATGGGTATCGTTGAGACGGATCATCCGCGCCTCTGGTTTGCTCGAGCAGCCAAATTGCTTGCGGTCCGTTTTCCCACAGAGGGGGTCCATCCAACTGCGGTTATCGGTTCGCATGTAGACATCGGTGAAAATGTCACCATCGGTCCCGGTGCGGTGGTTGGGCAAGCTGCAAGCATCGGCGCCGGAACCCGCATCGAAGCCGGCGCAGTCATCGGTGCGCAAGTGTCGATTGGCGAAAACTGCCGCATCTATCCGCGCACGGTGCTCTACGCGGGAACAATCCTGGGCAATCGCGTCGTAGTCCATGCCGGGGCAGTCCTCGGCGCAGACGGTTTCGGCTATGTGCGCGATTCGACGACGGGCGCATACACACAGTTTCCGCAGCAGGGCACGCTGGTGATTGAAGACGACGTGGAGATAGGAGCTAACTCCACCGTTGACCGCGGGGCTCTGGCGGAGACCCGTGTGCGCCGCGGCACGAAGATCGATAACCTCGTTCACATCGGCCACAACTGCGATATCGGCGAAGACGTTATTCTCGTCATGGGAACAGGCATCTCGGGGTCGAGCACTGTAGGCAAAGGGGCGGTGATTGCCGGGCAGGTGGGCATCGGCGACCACGCGCATGTCGGTCCAGGCGTGATTCTCGGCGGGCAGGCCGGCGTGCTGAGTGGAAAGACTGTGACTAACGAAGGGCTGCGGCCCGGCACGGTGCTGTGGGGAACGCCGGCGCGGCCGTTGCCGCAGGTGCTGCGGGAGATCGCCATTCTTGGACGACTGGCAAAGCGTGGCGGCAAAGGGCCCGCCAAAGACATTTCCTGAACGAGAATGAACCAGGGAACTTCCGAGCAAATGCCCGTTCTCAGCAGAGCATTCCCTCGGGGGCTAAAGCCCAAGCGATTTTGTTACCTCAATGTACGGGCTGAAGCCCGTACCCTTCAAGACTTCGGCTAATACCTAAGCCCATTACGTCCGGAGCGCAAGGAGTAGCGGCGCAAGATGGCCATCATTGTCGTAGGCGGAAGCACGCGGGGCGCAGGCAAGACGACTCTGGTCTGCGGCCTGATTGCCGCGCTGCCGGAGTTTAGCTGGACGGCTGTCAAGATCACCAGGCACGAGCACGGCTATCCCACGCCCATCTGGGAAGAGACCCAGCCAGGGGATGATACGGACACCGCGCGCTATCTTGCGGCCGGCGCAAAACGCGCATTTCTGGCCTGCGATTCCGGTAGCGATGAAGGGCCTGAGCATTCTCTTCCGGCGGTGCTCGATGAGCTGTGGCCCCACTTCGGCCGTGGTACGAATCTGATCTTCGAGTCGAACAGCATAGTTCATCATGTGCGGCCCAACGTCTGCCTCATGATCCACGCCAGCCCCAAACGCGAATTGCCGCTGCCCGAACGAAAGCCGTCGTTTATTGCGGCGGTAGGACACGCGGACGCAATGGTGTCACTTTCGCACGCCGATGAGGTGATCCAGGAGGGCCTATGCCTGCCGGGACAGCCGCCTAAGCCAATCTTCCATCTTGCATCGCTGCCGCGTATATCGCCGGCCATGTTGGCCTGGATTCGCCCGCTGCTGGATTCGTCCCTGGTCGATTCATCTGGGGGCGACCCGTCCCAGCGTTCCTGAGCAGGATCGCCAGTCCATTAATTCCGTCCATGCGGGATTCGACCAGCAATGTGTGCGCCATGGAAAGAAACTCCGGATGATGCTCGAAATGCTTGGTTGCGGCTTGCACGGTTTGCACAATATGCGCCGTTGAGAAGGATTTCCCGTGGTGCCCCGCCGCGCCGATCAGCAGGCCGCGCATGAGAGCGAACTGTGCCGTCAGCATGGCAAACTCTCGCTCCATCGCGGGTTGCGCGCCCGCCTTCATCCCCTCTTTTCCAAACGGGAACTGGCAGCGGACAACGGTGTTGACCAGAAAGTTCTCCATGATGTGGGGATTCTTGTCGAAGAACGGAGCATAGAAGCGGTCGTGCGCTATTGCGTATTCGGCGGTGAGGCTTTCGAGCGTTGCGCCCGGCCCATTGCCGATGCCCGCTGTAAAGGCGTTGATGCACTCGACAAAACGCGGCCTCACATTGGACTTGTGCAGCATCATCCCGGCAAGCCGAAGCACCACATCCAACTGGGACGAAGGGTTCGTGGGCAGATTCGCCATCGCCGCCCGCAGCGCTCCCTTGGCCACCGTCGACTCAAAGTCCAAAATGAATTCCGGAACAATACGATCGAACTCGCCTCGGGCTATCGAATCCAGACGCGTGCAAAACACACCTAGCAGAAACAGCCGCTGCCAGAGCGGATAAGCCCGATTACGCAGGAGGTTGAGGACGACCTCGCGAATTTCCCAGAAATGGGGAGGCAGCGCAGTCGCCGTTTCATCGGACGTGGAAGAGACTGTTCCGCTCGCAGATGTGGGGTGGTCGATCGAGGCCCTCACCTCGACCTTGAATCCGGCCAGGCTGGCCTGAGTTGTGGTCCCGGCGGATAGCCTCTCGGACCGTCCCACTCTGCCCATCAGGTTCGGATTCAGCAATACGTGGCGCGCTGCTTCAGGACACGAAAGCGTGAGGGCCGCTTCTTTCATCCCGTCGACCGAATGGACAATGCGCGGATAGGTCGCGCAGGTGTGCGACAAAAAGCTCTCGCCGAACTCGGACTGAATGCCGCAAAGCCGATCTGTCGTGAACAACGGGCACTCATTCGCGCTGTTCATGCGGATGGTGGCGTAAGGTGGCGCAATGCCCGCGGGGTAACCTTCCGCATTCTCAGGGGTTCGCGTCACGCTGGCTTCGACAAGGATCTGGAATGGGCTGGGTGGAAGGGAATGGTATTTATCCCAAGTTGCCTCTTCTACGGGGACGGTAAAGCCTTGGCAGCAGGTGTCTTCGCAGGCCGAGCCGATGCATTGAAAGCTTTCCGAGTATCGGGCGCGAAGGCGCGGAGTGGCTGAAATCGCGGGAGTGGACGGCAATCGGCGCTCCTTTGCGGGAAAGCGGAGCAAATCCACGATGTTTCGGGATAAGCCGCACTAATTCCTAGCAATCGGTGGGCCATTAGAATGAGCGGATTATTAGAGGAGTTACGACCGCTCGTGCTGCACCCTATTCCCTGTTCTTACCCCTGCTTCTCCGTCAGGAATGGCTCCGCCTTCACGGAGCCGTCACGCTGTTTGACCAGGATCTGGACCTTGCCTTCGGCCTCGTCAAGCTCCTTTTTGCAGGCGGCCGATAGCCCAACGCCCTGCTCGAATAGCTTGAGCGACTCTTCGAGGGCGAGGTCGCCCTTTTCCAGCTGATCGACGATGGTTTCCAGCTTCTTGAGCGATTCTTCAAACGAAGACATTGGGGATTACTCCGTCAAACTGGGTTCACGTTGAGGCAGCGCGCTGGCAATCACCTCGGCCGCCAGGGCGTATCGTCCAAACGGCGCGCTGACCTGGACACCCTGCACGAACGGCCGCACCGCTTCAAGCATCTCCTGGGCAATCAGAACGCCTTCGCGCCGCGCCGCCTCGGGCGTGTCGGCTTGGGCCATGCGCAGCAGAATCTCCTCGGGCATGGAAACGCGCAAATCGTTCTTCATGAACTCGGCGTTGCGCAGGCTGGTCAGCGGCCAGATGCCGGCGATGACCGGAATGCTGAACTCCTTGATGCGCTCCAGGAAATTCTCGAGGAGGCGCAGGTCGAAGACAGGCTGGGTGATGGCGTACTCCGCGCCGGCCTCGACTTTGTATTTGAACCGGCGAAGCTCGTTCTCAATATCGGGTACGCCGGGGTTGGCGCCGACGCCGATGGTGAAGTTGGTGCTTGCCCCGATGGCGTTGGCTCCGATGTCGAGACCGTGATTCAGCCGCCGCACGATGTTGACCAGACCGATAGCGTCAACGTCAAACACAGCAGTTGCGTCGGGGTAGTTGCCCAGTTTGGGCGGGTCGCCGGTGATGCAAAGAACGTTGTGCAGGCCGATGGACGAGGCCCCCAGCAGATCGGACTGGATGGAAAGAATGTTGCGGTCGCGGCAGGTGTAATGGAGAACTGTCTCAATCCCGGTGTGCTGCTGGATCTGAATGCACAGGCTCTGCGCGCTCATGCGTGCCGAGGCGCGCGGCGAGTCGGGCACATTGATAGCGTGAACACCCAGCGCGGCCAGCATGCGCGCGCCTTCAATCTCCTTCACGCAGTCGATGCCTTTGGGGGACACAATCTCAACCAATGTAACGAAGGCGCCGTTCTCGATGAGCGACCCAATCCGCGAGCGAGCGCCCAGGGGCGCAGGCGGTGTTTCGGTTTCGAGCGCGGGAGCAGTCCCGGGGCTCTCGACGCGCGCCATGGCGTCGATGGCCCGCATGGCCGACCGCATGGCGCGAATATGGTTGGGTGTCGTGCCGCAACAGCCGCCTACAAACTGCGCTCCGGCGGCGATCGCCTTGCGCGCAAAGCTGGCCATATATTCCGGCGAACAGAGGTAGATGTTTCGCCCCTCCACGGCCCGCGGCATACCGGCATTGGGCATGGCGGCGAGGGGCAGCGGAGTGGCCTTGCGCATGGCTTCTATCGCTGTCAGAACCGTTGCCGGGCCCGTCGAGCAGTTCACGCCAATCGCGTTGGCGCCCCACTCCGTGAGCCGTGCCGCCGCCTGCTGGGGAGACGAGCCGTCCAAACAGTTGCTCTCGTCGTCCACGGTCACCATCACCAGCACGGGCAGGTCGGGAGCCATCTCACGCGCCGCAGTGAGCGCTTCCCGGGCCTCATTGAGTGCCGGCATGGTTTCAATAATCAGCATGTCGACACCGGCTCCGGCCAGTGCGCTGATTTGTTCGGCAAAGGCCGCGCGCGCTTCATCCAGACCCGTTTTCCCGAGCGGCTCAAGGCGCACTCCGAGCGGACCCACGGAGCCAGCTACCCAGGCGTCACCCGCCTGTTTCTCTTTGAGGTGTGCGACGGCCTGGCGAGCCAAACGCACGCCGGCTATGTTGATTTCCGCCACTTTTCCGGCCAGGCCATGCCGCGAGAGGCGAAAACGGTTGGCGCCAAAGGTGTTGGTTTCCAGAATCTCAGCGCCGGCCTGCAGATACTCCTCGTGGATCGACAGGATCAGGCCTGGGTCGGAAAGATTCAACTCGTCGTAGCAACGATTGATGAAGATGCCCCGGGCATACAGCACGGTTCCCATGGCGCCGTCGGCAAGCACGGGGCGGCTGGCAAAGATGTCAGTCAGTTGAGTCATTCTCTTGACATGGTAAGGCAACCAGGCCAGCCAAGTCATGAGACAGGGGCGCTTTGTTATACTTCGGTAGTCATAAGTTGGTTAGAAACCGGTTCCGGGCCACAGCGCGTATCGATCTCAGAGCCGCTAGCGTTCTGTCGCATCGACCGGGTACCGCCATTGATTTGTTCACTTGAGCGGCTTGTTCCGCGTTCTTCGTCGAGGTAAGGGATTTTGAAGATTCGATTTCTTTGGTCGAGTGCCGCCGCGGCGCTCACAGTTTCAGCCGCGTTGGCTGGATGTGGTGGCACTACTTATTTTGCAGGCCGTAATTTACCCCCCAGCGGCTTGACCAACCGCGTCATGATCGCGATCCAGAACCCCAGCGCTTTCTCCAAGGGCGCGCTCCAGTTCGTTGACGCCTACTACGACATTCGCAGCGGATATAACGACAAGCCCGTCGGCTTCAGCATTTCCGGCTATTCCGGCGCTCTGCCCATCAGCATCCAGAATATGCCGGAAGAGCAGTTGGGTGTTGTCTATGGCTCCGGCGATGGCAGCCTGACCCCGGTCAGCTATGCAAAAGAGACCACCTCAGGCTCAACCAGCGGCCTCAACGGGCTCTCTTCCAGCATCTTCGCGACGCGCAATCAGAGCTACGTTTTTGCCGCCAGCCAGATCAGCCATGTGCTTACTGTGATCGACCATGTGGCGGGATCCAGTTACCCGCTGAGTTTGCCTGGCATCTATCGCGTTAGTGTTAACCCCGGCGGCTCAATGGCCCTGGCGTTCGTTCAGAACTCCAACTACGTGTACTACCCAGTCAAGCTATCCTCAGCGCAAACCACCAACTACTCCGGCGGACCCGCCACTTGGCCCAAAGCCGCTCAAGATTGTGAGCCGCAGAATGCTCCCGTTTGGTGCGTTTTCCAGGCGCAAAGTCCCGATCACGTGGATTCCACCGGAACCGCGTACGGGGCGCCCCTGGTATTCGACCGCCCTGTGAAGGCTGTGTTTTCAACTGATGGTGGAACGGCGTATGTCCTCAACTGCGGGCCTGAGTGTGGTGGGTCCACGGCGTCGCTTTCCACCTTGCCCGTGGCTCCGATGATTTACCTCGTCGGACAAGGATCGGGATCCCTGCCTTCCAATGCCGCGCTGGTCAGTTCCACTCTCGCTATACCGGGCGGCGCAAGCAATGCATTGGTTGACTCATCCACTATGTACGTTGTGGGCCAGCAGCCCCAACAGGTGAGCGGACAAACGCTTTTTGCGGGCTACCTCACGGTAATTAATCTCAGCAATAACACTGCGTCGGCTCCCGTTGCCATCAGCGATGGAGCGCCCGGTGCACCAAGCCGCATGGTGGAGGGTGACAACAACACGTTGTGGATCGCCATGACCAAATGCAACAACGGCGTGCGCGCCGCGACAGGGCTTCCCTATGGCTGCCTCACCATGTTCAATACTGCCAGTGAGACGGTGACTCTGCTTGAGCCCTACCTTGGCGACGCCACCGGAGTTACAGCAGTTACCGGCTTGAACAAGATTTACGTCGCGCAGGGTGGCCAGGTGTACATCTACACAACTACGGACGGAACAGCTCTTGACAACCAATACGTCACGGTTACCGGCACCGCATTTGACGTGGCCTACATGGATGCCGCCAGCGACGCGGACAACACCGTCTACTAATCGATCTCAGAAGTTAGCATCACAATAAACCTGTCATCCTGAGCGAAGCGTACTTCAGCGGAGTCGAAAGCCTGCCCTGAGCGTAGCCGAAGGGGACCTGCTTCTTGCAATCTCGGCGCAAGGGCGGGAAACCACAAATCTCCATATCCCCTCGCCGGCATGGATTCCCAATGACCGATCCGCCCTCCATCGACATTCTCGCCATCGCCGCACATCGCGACGATGTGGAGCAGACCTGCGGCGGAACTTTACTGCGCATGGCCTCGCGTGGCTTGCGCACTGCCATTCTGGACCTGACGCAAGGGGAAGCCGGAACACGCGGCACCGCTGAAGACCGTGCACGCGAAGCCTCTGAAGCAGCCCGCATTCTCGGCGTCACCTGGCGCCAGGCTCTTGACCTGCCGGACGGCGCAATTGAAAATACGCTTGAGAACCGCATCAAGATCGTCCGCGTTCTCCGTCTCCTGCGCCCGCGCGTGGTCATCCTTCCGTACTGGCAAGCGCGCCACCCGGATCATGCGATAACGGGAATTCTGGGCTACGATGCCTGCTTTCTCTCCGGCCTGGCCAAGGTGGAAACAGGCTCGGCGCCCACCGGGGCCCCCGGCGACGGGTCTTCGTCGCTGGGGTGGTCGCCGCATCGGCCCTTCAAGATTGTCTATGCCAGCCTCTACGCGGATGTGCGGCCAAGCTTCATCGTCGACATCACTCCGTTCCTGTCGCAACGCCATCAGTCGTTGATGGCCTACAAATCCCAGTACGCGAATCAACCCACCGGCAGCGCGCTTTTTGTTCCGGAAGAAGAGATTCGCGAGCGAACCTTTGCAGAGGCGCGGCACTATGGGCTGCTGGCAGGTGTCCGCTACGGCGAGCCGTTCGTGCAAAAGGAAGTGGGTTTGGTCGACGACCTGACTTTGCTGCCCGTGCAATCGATCTGAAATTGCTGAGCTGCCGTTCCTCCGAACCTGTCATCCTGAGCGAAGCGTACTTCAGCGGAGTCGAAGGACCTGCTTTTTGGGAAGCACATCGCCGACAATCTGTGCAAAAGAAATACGTAAAGTCTCACTTCCATCATAAAAAACACTTATCGACAACAAAAAAATAATAACTTTGCCTTATGGCCTCGTTTTGGCCCACACTGAAGCGGGAGGCAGGCAATGACGCAAACCTGGGACCCGCAAGCCTACGAACAGAACGGCGCATTTGTCCATGAACTTGCCGGTGGAGTCGTGGAGTGGCTGGCCGCTCAACCGGGTGAACACATTCTCGATCTGGGCTGCGGCGATGGCCAACTGACGCGGCGTATCGCTGCCGGCGGCGCCTCTGTTCTTGGCGTCGATCGATCGCCGCAGATGGTAGCCGCGGCGCGCTCGCGCGGAATCGCCGCCGATGAAGCCGCTGCGGAGTCTCTGCCCTATTCAAACGGCAGCTTCGACGCCGTGTTCTCCAATGCCGCGCTGCACTGGGTCCGCGATCATGACGCAATGATGGCTCAGGTGCATCGAGTGCTCAAGCGTGGCGGCCGCTTTGTTGCGGAGATGGGCGGGCACGGCAACGTCGCAGCTATTCTCGTCGCGCTGACGGCTGTGCTGGGCCGTCATGGCTATGCCGACCTTGAAGGTGGAGTCAATTACTATCCGACGCCGGAGGCGTACACGCGGCGCCTCGAGAGGCATGGGTTTCGCGTAGAGCGGATTGCGCTTATTCCACGTCCCACTCCGCTGGCGGAAAGCGGGATGAATGGATGGCTGCGCACGTTCCGCCGCGGCGTGATTGAAGGTCTTCCGGAGAAGCTGCGCGAAACGGTGGTGGAAGAAACTGTCGCGCTGCTGGAACCTGTTCTTCGTGATGAGGGAGGGAACTGGATCGCCGATTACGTCCGCCTGCGGTTCATCGCAATTGCGTTAACCTCTGCCAATCGAATCACCGCATGAATAACAGGCGTCCGCCAATGCCGAGCAGCGTCAAGGCAAAGACCCGCCTTAGCCATATCTCGGGAATATGTTGCGCGCCCACCGCTCCGAAGTATGCGCCCACCAGAAAGCCCGCTGCCAGCAGAGCCGCCACGCGTATATCCGCGTTCCCCTTGCGGTAGTATTCCCAGAACGCGAGAATGCCGACCGGCGCCAGCAGCGCGCCCAGCGAAGTTCCCTGCGCCTTGTGCTGGTCCATGTGCAGCAGCCATAACAGCGCAGGCACAAACAGGATGCCGCCACCAATGCCCACCACGCCGGAGACCATTCCCACCACGACTCCCACCAGCACGATCAACCAGGTCACACTTCCCTCCGTACAGTCGCGCGATATAGATCGCTCCGGCCGTGCATCCAGCCTAATCCATGGGCCGCTTGCACGTCGCGAGATTGTCTTCACGGATAAGTCGCAAATCAATTGGGATAACTCGCGGAAATTAATTTCGGAGAATTATTGACTAATAGCTTGCTTTTCTTCTTGGACTTATGGCACAGTATTGTCTGCGTAGGAGAACGCCCGATGAAATATACAACGCAAAACTCGTTGCGTAGGCTGGAGCGGCTTGAAGTCAGCTGCACCGGTCGCCGGGCCTGGTCCGATATGGAGTCCGTCGATCCCAAGTAATCAACCGGTGTCTGCATCCTACGCAAAGCAAACACACACATTTGATCATTCCGAGTGGCGAAGAATTCAGTTTCATCGTCTGTTAAACGGTCAACGCCTGCATTCGCTTGTTCCCTCGGGATAGCTTCGGCCGAGTTGGGGCATTTCTGTTTCGTAACGCCGCCGCGATGAGTTATGCGCGGCGGACAGGGTAGCTTTGTCCCTAACTCGATGCGGATAACTCAGTAGCGCCGGTGGCGACAGGGGAGAGTTACTTCCTGCCAATGAATAAGCAGGGTCAGGAACCCTGCCGGAATAGATCACTTCGCGGAGCGGGGGCGTAGTCCCGATTCACCAGGCCCCGCGGAGCAGAGGTTCCGAACTTTCTTCGATTATTCCCCGGCGCAGTCGTTTCGGGTAGGTGCGAATGTTTTGAAGACCACCTTGGCCGGTGGCGTAGGCAGCGGATACTTCGCTTTGGACGCGGGTAACGCAGGTTCGAATCCTGCCTTGGGTGCGAGCTCAAGTCGTCTAGTGGCCCAGGACACCTGATGTTCCGCTGCCGCTTGTTCCCCGCCCATAACCTCCGGTAACTCCGGATAGAAATGAATTGTTATGAGCAAACTGAATGTGAAAAACGGCACGCCGGTGGGCAACACCCACTTATGCAGAAGCTGCAGCTGGGGACAGTTCATTATCGGTTACCGTGAGTCGGACATGCTGGCCATCTGTACCAACGCCAGTCCCAATGTTGTGCTGCCCTTCACCGTATTTGAATGCAGCAGCTACGCCGACAAACACAAGCCGGACTGGAAGCAGATGACGGAACTGGCGATCAGCATTGACCCTGTCCGAGTTTCTGCGAAGACGCGCGGCTTTTCAACGGTAGAGACCATTCGTCCAGCACGGGCCGCACAGCAAGACGACGATGAGGATGAGGACGAAGTAGCTCTCATCCCTTAACAGCAACAGAAAACTGCCGGTGGCGCAGGGCACGGATACATCGGGTAGAGCACCGCACAAGCGGAGGAGCAGGTTCGACCCCTGCCGCCAGGGACTGGTCTGGCGTAGCTATTTCCGCGTCCGATTTTTCCCCGGCAGAGTTTTCTTGAGTTATAGAAAGGAGGCGCACGATGCGCTTGAACGTTTTCAAGTTGAGGAAGCATACGCACCCGCGCACCCATGAGGGAGCGCCATCCAAGGTCATCGCCGCGGAGCAGGCTCTGCGCCGTAGCGTACTTTCCTGCATGCTGTGGGAGAGCGAGTTCTATGAGAACGGAGTGCAGATCGCGGGCCGCATCCACGAACTCGTCCCGCGGGTTGAGGCGGAGAAGATTGCAGCGCTGGCCGTCGAGGCTCGCGAGAAGATGAAGCTGCGTCACGCTCCGCTGTTACTGGTGCGCGAGATGGCTCGTCATGCCACGCATCGCGCCCTGGTGGCCGAGACTCTTTCGCGCGTCATTCAGCGTGCCGATGAACTCGCCGAGTTTGTCGCCATCTACTGGGCAGGCGGGCGTCAGCCTCTCTCCGCCCAGGTGAAGAAGGGGCTGGCCGCGGCATTCGGCAAGTTCGACGAGTATGCACTGGCCAAGTACGATCGTGCCGGCGCAGTTCGTCTGCGCGATGTGCTTTTCCTTTGCCACGCGCGTCCGGTGGATGAAGCGCAGGCCGCGTTGTGGAAGCGCCTGGCACAGAATGAACTGGCCACGCCCGACACCTGGGAGGTTGCACTGTCTGGGGCTGGGCGCGAAGCCAATCGCGAAGAAGGGACTGACAAGCGTGCCGTGTGGGAGCGTCTGCTTTCCGAGCGCAAGCTCGGAGCATTGGCTCTGCTCCGCAACCTGCGTAATCTGCAGGCTGCGGGTGTGAGCGAAGAGATGGTGCTGGCCGCGTTGGCTGCCTTGAAGACGGATCGCGTCTTGCCGTTCCGCTTCCTGGCTGCCGCGCGTCACGCTCCGCAGTGGGAGCAGGCATTGGAGCAGGCGATGTTCCGGTCCATCGAAGGCCGCATGGATGAAGGGCGTTCTGCGTGTCTGGCAGGACACACCGTGCTGCTGGTGGACGTGTCGGGTTCCATGGCGTCGTCCATCTCGTACCGTGCGGAGATGCAGCGTTCCGATGCCGCTTACGGGCTGGCGATTCTGCTGCGCGAGATCGCGGAAAAGGTGACGATCTTTACCTTCTCCGAGACCGCCAAGCGAGTGCCCGCACGGCGCGGAATGGCGTTGCGCGATGCGCTGGACCACAACCAGGCACATGGCGGGACGTATCTTGGTGTCTCGCTCAAGCAGGTTGAGAGCGAGGTACGTGAAGGCTACGACCGGCTGATCGTCATCACGGACGAGCAGTCCCACGACCAGGTGCCGGCGCCGGCGGGCAACGGCTACGTGATCAACGTTGCCTCTGCTCAGAACGGTGTGGGCTACGGGCCGTGGACGCACATCGACGGGTGGAGTGAGGCGGTGATCGACTATATCGCTGAGCTTGAAGCAGGTGATCCGGCTGCCTGAGACGGGTCCGCTGTATTCAATCAACCGCATACAAAATTCGGGGAGCTGCCAATGGATTCGGTAGCTCCCCGGATTTGTGGCGCAAACATTCTGTGCTGTGTTGCGCATTCTCAATCGGCAGCAAGGATCTTGAAGCGGAACAGCAGTCCTGCGGCAAGGCCACCGAGCGTTGGAATAAGAAGGAAAACCCAAAGCTGCTGGATAGCCTGCCCTCCCGCGAAAATGGCCGATCCAAAACTGCGAGCGGGGTTTACGCTGGTACCCGTGATGTGGATGCCGAGCAGGTGTATGGCCACCAGGGTAAGTCCGATCACCAATCCAGCAAAGCCGGTGGGCGAGGCCTTCTGTGTCGATCCGAGAACCACGATGACGAACAGCAGCGTGGCCACAAATTCGTAGACCATGGCCGAGGTGATGCTGTAGCCGCCCTGGTAGCCGGGGCCAAAGCCATTCTGGCCCAAACCGTTCGTGGCAAGGTTGTAGCCGCCCGTCACTCCGCTGGCGATGACAAACACAACCCAGGCTCCCAGCGTGGCGCCGATGAACTGCCCCACCCAGTAGCCAATCAGGTCAACTGTTTTCAGGCGGCCGGCGATCCATGCGCCCGCGCTCACGGCCGGATTGATGTGGCAGCCGGAGATGGGCCCGATGCCGTGCGCAGCCGCAATCAAACCCAGGCCGAACGCGAATGCAATGCCAACAATGCCAACCAGGCCTGGTACTCCACCGGTGATGACAGCAACGCCCACGCCGAAAAACACCAGGAAAAACGTGCCCACCAGTTCTGCAAAATACTTCTTCATTGTTCCTCCTCTTTCTCTTTCGAAATCTCCGCGCTTCGAAGATAGCGGAGCTGCGCGACACACATTCTTCAGGCAGACCAGCGGAAGTGTTCTCGGGGAAAAGAGAAATTTCCGGTGGATTCAATGCAGGAAAGCTGAAGAGGTTGCCGCGTGTGTTCACGAAGTCTCTCAAAGGGCAATCGCGTAGTCAAGTAAAAATCCAGCCCGCGTTTTTCCGTATTGTCAACAATCACATGCCAAACTCGAACAGTCTCGACTCGGATTTAACCCGCGTGCATCCGATTACCGTCCATACAACCGGGAGACCGGGATTGCTTCTAAACAGATATCGCCTGCTCGCTCCTCGACTGGACGAAGACGCACAACTCAATGAAGCTTCCCCGCCTCGAACGCCGCCCCGAACTCGATGCCTTGCGCGGCCTCTTCCTGGTTTGGATGACGCTGACGCACCTGCCCACGCGCTTCAGCGACTTCACCAATCAGCCCATTGGTTTTGTTTCCGCCGCGGAGGGGTTCGTCTTTGTTTCCGCGCTTCTTGTGGGCCGCATCTACATGCGGGATTCGCTCAAAAATGCGCCCGGCGTGCGCGTCACGCTTTGGAAGCGGTCGCTGCAGATCTACACGTACCACTTGGTGATGCTCGCCTTTCTCTTCACGGTTGCCGCTGCGTTTGCCGTGCATACGCACAAGGCGGCACTGAATCATCTGCTCAATTTCTATCTCGCGCATCCGGTGGTTGCGATTGTCGGTTCAGTGCTGTTGCTGTATTGTCCTCCCCTGCTGGACATCCTGCCGATGTATGTCACGTTTCTCTTCTTCTCGCCGCTGTTGCTGGCCACAGCAGCGCGCTATGGGTGGAGAAAAATCCTGGTGGCGAGCGCTCTCATCTGGGTGCTGGCGCAATTCGGTTTACGTGACTTGGTGCATAACTGGATCGTTTCTCTTATAAGGCTGCAGATTCCCTTGCAGGAGACTGGCGCCTTCAACCTGTTTGCCTGGCAGGCGGTGTGGGTGGCCGGCCTCTGGATCGGCGCTCGCTCTGCCTTGGGCGAGACGCCCCTGAGCAGAATTCCCAGGTGGGCGGTGGCTGTTTCCGGCGTTGCATGCCTGTTCTTCATCGGTATTCGGCACGGCTGGCTGGGCCCGTACCTGACGCAACCGGCGCTGGGAATTCAGCTCGACAAATGGCAGCTTGGATGGCTGCGCGTGATCAATCTGGTCACTTTTACCGTGGTTGTTTACTGGATGCGCCCGGTTCTGGTTCGGCTCATCTCGATTGAACCGTTCCTCACGCTCGGCAAGGCATCGTTACGAGTCTTCTGCGCCCATATTTTCTTCGTCTTCGTGGGCCTCGCGCTTCTCTATCAGGATGTGGGACAGGATTTGGACGGCCAGATTGAGCAATTGCACGGCTTTACTGCGGTTGCTTTGGTCGTCGTCACCTTTACGGCTCTGATTCTGGTGGCTGTGAACGAAGTTCGTAAGCGTCGCGCTGATAGGAAAAAGGGGCAAATGGGAGCGGCGAATCCCAATCCAACGGTGCCGGCCCTCCAATGAGGTCCAATCATCCAGGGGGATCAGTTCGTGTAGTGCAACGGACCTAATGGCGCGTAAGCGCCGTCTGCCCCACCGCAGGTGGCTGCCCCACCGGAGGTGGAATTCACACAACGTTTGCAATATCTTCGTCCGGCTGCATTACTCTGTTAATGGTTCTGTGCGGCCGCAGCAATACGTAGATAAACGGCCGCCGGGCGAGGGCGGACCGTTTGAATCAGACCGTATTTGTACTGGAAGATGACACTGATATTGCGCGGCTTGTGCAACATCACCTGGAAGCCGCGGGCTTTGCGGCACGCCTGTTTCATACCCCCACCAACCTGATTCCGGACGCTGAGCGCCAGCCGCCGGCCCTGTTTTTGCTGGATATCATGGTTCCCGGCGGAGATGGCCTGGATGTATGCCGCCGACTGCGGTCGAACCCCGCGCTTTCGACGATTCCTATCATTTTTCTCACTGCCCGCGCCGGTGAAAACGACCGTGTTCTGGGCCTGGAACTGGGCGCGGACGACTATATCACCAAGCCCTTTGCTACGCGCGAGCTCGTGGCACGGGTCAAGGCCGTGCTGCGCCGATTCGAGCGGCCCACTACGCCATCCGTGATCAGTTTTGAGGAAGTCATTATCGACGCCAACGCCATGCAATTGATGGTGCGAGGCGAACTCACCACGACGACGGCAACCGAGTTCCGCCTGCTCGACTACCTCGCCCGCCACCCAGGACGGGTCTTCAGCCGAGATCACCTGCTTGACGCCGTATGGGGCGATGCCCGCTTCGTAACGCCTCGTTCCGTCGACGTCTATGTGCGCCGCATCCGTGAGAAGATCGAGATCGATGCGGAGAATCCGCGCTACTTGAAAACGGTGCGTGGCGCAGGCTATCGCTTCGAGCTTCCCAAGGTCGACTAAGAGAGCCGGGCATGCCGGAAGCACGCCGGCAAATGCCCGTGCGGGAGCATCGCATTGGCCCCGAAAATCTTCAGCAAGCTGCTCGGACTTTTTGTACTGCTGCTGGTCTTTCAGACGGCTGTGATGGAGTTCGTCTTTCGCGGAATGGTGGTGCGCACCGAAGGCGTTACCATCCGCCTCATTGCCCATGACGCACTCTGGGCCGGGCTCATCGCGCTTGCCCTTGCGCTGCTCGTTGCAGCAACTGTGGCACACAGCATTACACTCCGGATGAAGCGTGTTGTTGACTTTGCAAGCCGCATCGCCGAGGGCGATTTGAGCGCCCGCCTCGCGCTCGACGGCCAGGACGAACTGTCCGCCATGGAGAAGGCACTCAACCAGACCGCCGAGCGGCTGGGCGAGAACTTTGCCGAAATCGAGGCCCGCCGTCAGGAATTGGCCACCATGCTCGACTCCATGCAGGAGGCGGTTATTGCCATTACCCCGGAAGGGTACGTCCGCTGGTCAAACTCGGTAATGCGTCGCATTGCCAGAACCCAGCTGTACGCGGGCCGCCCCCTGGTTCATTTCGTCCGCGATCCCGATGTTCTGGCCTGTGTCCGTGCCGCGCTCGACAATCACGAGGTACGGTTTGGCCGTGCGAATTCGCTTGCCCCAGGCCGCACGTTCGAGATCAACGCGGCGCCGTTGCCCTCGGGTGGCGCGCTGGTGGTGCTCCACGACGTTACGCGCATTGAGGCTGCGGAAAAATCGCGCCGCGACTTTATCGCCAACGTGAGCCACGAGCTCAGAACCCCGCTCACTTCGATTCAGGGATACGTTGAGACGCTCATCGAAGACCCTCGTCCCAATGCTGAAACGGCGCGCGAGTTTCTGGGCATCATCCTCAAAAACGCGACTCGAATGAATCGGCTCACTGAAGATCTGCTTGCCCTGGCCAGCGTGGAGAGCCCCGACTACAAACTCACGGTGCAGCCCACGCGGGCCTTGGCGCTGGTGCAGGACGCGATTGATTCGCTGGGCGGCATCGTGGTCGACTCCGAGGTTAATCTCGAATCCTCCGGCGCACCCGACACGTTGGTGCTAGCTGATCCGGACGCCATGAACCAGGTATTCGGAAATCTCATTGAGAATGCGCTGAAGTACGGCAAGGGCGGCAAGCGTATCCGTGTTGGAGCGCAGCTTCTTGAAGCGGAGGTGCAATTCACCGTCGAGGACTTTGGCCCCGGCATTGCATCCGAGCACCTTGAACGCATCTTCGAACGCTTCTATCGCATAGACAAGGCGCGCTCCCGCGAATCTGGCGGCACCGGCCTTGGCCTGGCCATCGTCAAGCACATCGTTAATGCGCATGGCGGCCGTGTCTGGGTGGAAAGCGAATTGGGTTCCGGCGCTCAGTTCCACTTCACACTGCCGCTCGCCAGCGTAGCGGTGCCAGTCGCGCCGGCCGCCGCCCTCAAATAGACTTCTGGCGCTGCAATAGAAACCCCGAGAATTCCCTCCCAAAGTTTGCAGTTTGATTCGCGGAAACGTGCACAATCGACTCATGGCATCGAGAGCGCCTTCGTTCGGCCTGTCTGGCAGCCACAAAAACAACCCGATTTTCCGGTTTTCGACCCATATCATTGAAAACAAAAATGTTACACTGATTTATGGCGAACATAAAGCGAAATAATGCGACAAAACAAACGAGTTACGCTCCGGAGACAATTTGGTCTCAACAATTACAAACAACTTACGTCCCCTCCCGCGCCTTCCCCTTACCACCTTCATGCAATTGCCCAGGGGCGTTCAGTCGCTCGCCATGCTCGACCCGCCTCAACAAGTTATGCTGTTGTTTGCTTTCCACTGCATGGAAATCGGGTGCAAGAATGAAATCGCTTACAAAGGGCTGGTTCGTGCGTTGCCTGTTGGCCACGTTTGCCGCAATCTCCGTTTCGATGGCTGTTGCGCAGCAGCGGCCACCCGCCGTCCCGCTCATCGCGCACGACCCCTATTTCAGCGTCTGGTCCATGGCCGACAAACTCACTGACCAGAACGCGAAGCACTGGACCGGCCGCGACCAGCCCATCTTTGGCTTGGCTCGGATCGACGGCAAAGCGTGGCGCTTTATGGGAGCAGACCCGCGCGAAGTTCCCGCGATGACGCAGACATCGCTCGAGGTCACACCAACGCATACGATCTATCAATTTCAAGCTGGCGAGGTCGGCCTCACCGTCGCCTTTTTCACGCCAGCCTTCCCGAAGGATCTCGATGTTCTCTCCCGCCCGGTCACTTACCTCACTGTGAGCGCAACGGGCCAGGGTGACCACGATCTTTCCGTCCTCATCGATGTGGATCCGGTCATCGCGGTCAATGCTTCCGATGAAGCGGTTACCTGGGGCCGTTCCCGCGCTCAGGCGCTCACCGTCTTGAATGTTGGCTCGCAGGATCAGCGCGTTTTGAATCGTCCGGGCGACGATCTGCGCATCGATTGGGGCTACTTCCATCTCGCAGCGCCAGACGACGCCGGCGCGCAGTTTGCCCTGTCGCAGATCGCACTGGAAAGCTTCGTCAAGACCGGCTCGCTTCCAACCTCCGACGACATGGACATGCCGCGCATGCCGCGTGAGGGTGCAGCGGATTTGGCCGTCCTTCTGCCTTTCGGAAAGCTAAGCAGCCAGCCTGTGAGCAGGCACATTCTGCTCGCCTACACCGAGGACTACGCGATCGAGTACCTGGGCCGCAAACTCCGGCCTTACTGGCAGCGCAACGGGCTAACTGTGCAGCAAATGCTATCGGAAGCCGAAGAGCAATACGCATCTCTTGATCAGCGCGGCGTTGTATTCGACCGTGAATTGACGGCAGACCTTGAAAAGACCGGCGGCAAGCCTTATGCACAACTCGCGATCCTTGCTTATCGTCAAACGCTGGCGGCGCATGGTTTTGCCGCCGACGTCGATGGAACCCCGCTCTTGTTTCCCAAGGAAAACTTCTCCAACGGCTGCATCTCAACCGTCGATGTGCTTTATCCTTCCGCACCTTTTTACCTGTTCTTTAATCCCGTGCTGCTCCAAGCGCAGTTGAAGCCGGTGCTTGAGTACGCGGCTCTGCCACGCTGGAAATGGCCCTTCGCACCGCACGATCTTGGCACCTATCCGCTGGCCGACGGACAGGTCTACGGCGGCGGCGAACTGACCGAAGACGACCAGATGCCCGTCGAAGAAAGCGGCAATCTGCTCATCCTGGTCGCGGCCATGGAGCGCGAACTGGGCAATTTTGACTTTGCACGAACCTACTGGCCACAGTTCACGCAGTGGGCCGAGTATCTGCGTGAAAAGGGCCTCGACCCCTCCAACCAGCTTTCCACGGACGATTTCGCCGGCCATCTGGCCCACAACGCCAACCTGTCCATCAAGGCGATTGAGGCTCTTTCGGCCTACGCTGTATTGGCGCGGGGTGTGGGCAACCCTGAAGTCGCCGACGAATATGCACATCTGGCCGGCGACATGGCCGCAAAATGGCAAACCATGGCGCTTGATGGAGACCACTACAAACTGGCCTTCGACAAGCCGGGAACTTGGAGCCAGAAATACAACCTGGTCTGGGACCAGATCCTCGACATGAAGCTGTTTCCGCCCCAGGTTCGCCAGACGGAACTGGCCTTCTATCTCAAGCATTTGAACCAGTTTGGCCTGCCACTTGACAATCGTGCCGACTACACCAAGCTCGACTGGTCAGTCTGGACGGCCACGCTGGCCGACAAGCCCCGGCCCGGGGAGCCAGACCAATTCAACGCTATCCTCGCCCCCATCGGTGTCTGGATCAATCAAGGCCCGACCCGCGTACCTTTGACCGACTGGTATGACACCAAGACCGGCAAGCAGATTGGTTTTCAGGCACGCTCGGTGGTCGGCGGAGTCTACATCAAGGCCTTGGCCGATAAGCCTCTGGCCGAAAAGTGGCGCAACCGGCCCTAACCGTACTTTGCAACCAATTTCCGTGCCCCATCCATGCGATTTTTTCTGTCGCATCGGTGGGAACCCTCAACCCTAAACCATCCTCGGAGCCGCGGTTCTGTCCCCTGAAAACGGTGGTTATTCAACTTCCCGTAACATACGGAGTAGAAAATGGGATGCGGTAGATTATCTGTAAGGGAGATTTAAGTGAAAAAGACGCTCGTTGTTCTTGGGTTGTTGGTTTGCGCCATGGTTGCCGCTCAGGCCCAGAAATTGACCGGTGCGGGAGCAACGTTTCCCGAACCCATCTATGGCAAATGGTTCAGTGAATACAGCGCCGCCCACCCCGGCGTAGAAATCAACTACCAGGCCATCGGCTCCGGTGGCGGCGTGCGCCAGATGACAGCCGGATTGGTCGACTTCGGCGCTTCCGACATGCCGGTAACCGATGAACAGCTAGCTGCTTCCAAGATCAAGTTGACCCATATTCCTACGGTTCTTGGCGCTGTAGTGCCGAGCTTCAACGTACCTGGTATCAATGAAATCAAGTTCGACCCATCCGTACTTGCCGATATTTACCTGGGCAAAATTACCAATTGGAACGACGGCCGCATCGCCAAAGACAATCCTGGGGTTTCACTACCAAATCTGAAAATCATCGTTGTCCACCGCTCCGACGGCAGCGGCACCACGTACATCTTTACCGACTACCTCTCGAAGGTCAGCTCCGACTGGGCCAACGGCCCCGGCAGAGGCGCATCGCCTTCCTGGCCGGTTGGCGTTGGCGGCAAGGGCAATCCCGGCGTGGCGGGACTGGTTCGACAGTTGCCGGGTTCAATTGGATACATCGAACTGCTCTATGCGTTGCAAAACAAGATCAGCTATGGCCAAATCAAGAACGCATCTGGAAATTGGGTGAAAGCCAGCATCGAAGGAGTGACCGAGGCGGCTGCAAGCGTGAAGCAGATGCCGGCCGATTACCGCGTCTCCATTACCAACGCGCCCGGAGCCAACGCCTATCCCATATCGAGCTTCACCTATCTGCTGGTGCCGCTGAAGTTCCCCGATCAGGCCAAGGGCAAGGTAATCAAGGACTTGCTCAGCTGGATCATCACCTCCGGAGAAAGCGAAGCTGCCAGCCTCTCCTATGCTCCGCTTCCCAAGGCAGTGGCGGACAAGGTTCTCAAGACCGTCTACTCGTTGCAGTAAAAACAAAGACAAACAAAAGGGTCCGGCTTCGACGCCGGACCCCGTTGTGCATTTAAGCCAGGTTAGCTCTTCAGGTGATCCGCGATCAGCCGATCCACCAGCGGCGTGAGTTGCTCACCAGTGCGTGGCAATACAAACACCCCGGCATCCGCATCCCAATCCAGTTTGAAGCTGGTCGAGAGCGCAGAGATCCAAATCTGTTGCACTGGCGCGTTTGGAGTAATCACAAACTTGGCCGGCGGCTCTTCGAAGACGATATTGAGCAGGCCGCCCTGTCCACCCTCGACCTCAAAGCCGGACTCATCTTCTTCCTCGCGCGCGATGAGATGCTGCAAAAGTGCGTCCAGTGCCGTTTCCGCCAATTTGCGGAATTCCAGTTCATCCATCATGCTCCCAGTCTACCAACTCGCAGCAGTCAGACACGCTCTCATATCATGGAGGAAACCGCAATCGGTGCAGGCCGTGTGTACTGTTTTCATACAAATTTGAAAAATAAGTTAAAGTTCTTTCCGGAATTGTCGATACTGCTGATTATGGGAAGCTTTGTCGGCAGGAGGGACTATGGGAATCGCGCCAATTACCAACCTCATTCCGCTGTCTCAGACCCGCACTGTGCAGGGAACGTTTGAACCTGTTCCCATGGAGCGGGTAGAAAACTCGGCCCGCAGCGGCGACGAGACCTACACCCCGAACAACGGAAAATCGGCCGGCGGCTCGGAAGAGGATAGCTCCGAGGAAGAGCAGGACAGCTTCGAACTCGCGTCCGGCGAGGATTCCACAGACAAATCCAGCGCGCCCGACGAGACTCGCCCAATCAGCTTTTTTGCCTGATTCACGTTTGGCTGGGAGCCTTCGCCCCTGATGATCCACGGGCTTCCCTTGACTGCCGTTCCAATAAATAGTTGATTCTAAATAGAATAACGAAAAAAGGCGGAAATCGTTACGAACGACACTTGCAATTCATCCGAATCTAAGCTAATTTACTAACCAGTTAGTTAATAAATGGCAGAACCAATCCCATCCCGCTCAAACGCCGAACGCGCCGACCAAACCCGTGCACGCATTCTTGACGCCGCCACAAACGAATTCAGCGCCAACGGCCTTGCCGGCGCCCGCACCGAGCGGATTGCCGAAGCGGCTGGCGTCAACAAGGCTCTCATTTACTACTACTTCCGCAGCAAGGACGCCCTCTACGCAGCAGCGCTGGAATCGATAACCGGTCGAATGGCCGCCACGGGCCTGTCCGTGCTCAACCTTGAGTGTTCAGCGGGTGAACGCCTGCTCCGCTCGGCTTTGAACCACTTTGACCGAATCTATTCCCAGCCGGTCTTCCAGAATCTGGTTCAGCAGGAGATGATCCGCCTGCGCAAAGGCGAATCGAACGAAGTCAACCCCCTGGTGCAAAAGCTGTTCAAGCCTTTGGGAGACAGAATGCTGGCCGTCGTGCAGGAGGGGATAAGTTCCGGCGAGCTCATTCCAGTGGAGAGTACGCAGGTGACGTATTCCGCATTGGGCGCCAATGTCTTCTATTTCCTTTCCGCGCCGATGATGCGGCTCATAGGAGCCGCGGACCCATTGGATCGGAGCGCGCTGGAATTCCGCCGTAAAGCTTCCATCGAGTTCCTTGGCCAAGCTATCTTCATGGATCGCGCATGCGGAGCCGACGTGGCTGCCCGCGTATTAGCGGATACGCCCATGCCGCAGAAGATCGATCTGCCGACCGACCTGTCGCATCCCGAAAAATCCGAAAACTCCACAATAAACCTTGCTCCCTCTACGACCTATGAAGTGAGGCGGAAGTGAAGGCAATCTTCAAATTCTTCCGAGTCCTGGGCCTGCTCACGGCGGGATCTTTGAGCCTCTCGATCAATTCCCATTCACCAGCGGGTGACTTGGTGATAATTAATATTAAAATAATTGATTAACTATAGTTAACATACTGTGGCATACTCGGTTTTAGGGAAACATCGGACCTTCGAACCGGGGAAATGAAACGAATGGAAACTTTTCAGACGAAGTGAGGCACAAGTGAACGCACGTAACCGAGTTTTTCTTATCCTGGGCCTGCTGACCATTGGCTCGCTGATCTGGTATTTCGTCACCGTCCGCCCGACCGGCGATATGCAGATGATCGGCACGGTGGATGCCAACGAAGTGATGGTCAGTTCGAAGATCCCTGGGCGCATTCAGTCGCTGCTGGTAGATGAAGGCCAGGAGGTGAAGGCCGGCCAGTTGATCGCTGTCATCGAGAGCGAAGACCTGCAAGCAGCCCGCAAGGCGGCCGAGGCTACCGCCAATAGTCAAAATTTCAAGCTGGGCGAGACCGTCGAAACCGAGCGCCAGACACGCGGTGAGACAGGCAGCGCCACAGTCAACGCCGAAGCACAGCTGAGTGCCGCAAAGGCGACATTGGCCCAGGCGCAGGCCAACTACGAACATCAGCAGGCCGATACCAGCCGCACTGTCGCCTTGGCTCAGCAGGGCATTATGAGCGAACAGGCCAAAGACTTCTCAGCGACCAGCCTGCAGGCCGCGAAAGCCGCCGTCGACGCCGCGAGAGAAAACGTAGCAGCCGCTGAAGCCTCGCTTCGCCAGGCCCGCGCGCATGAAATGCTGACCAATGTTGCCGCGCGCACCGTCGACTCCACACGTGGAGAAGTCGAGAATGCCCGCGCTCTCGTCGAGCAGGCCAAAGTCGAAGTCGGTTACTCACAAGTCTTCGCGCCAGTGAGCGGCAAAGTAAACGTGCGCGCTGCCCGCCAGGGAGAAGTGGTGGCCGCCGGCGCAACCATCGTCACCATCATGGACCTGACCGAAACATGGGTATACTCTCCGCTGCCTGAAACGCAGGCCGATGCCGTGCAGCTCGGCGATTCGCTCCGTGTCGTAATGCCCTCAGGCGCAGCCCTTCAAGGAAAAGTCATCAACAAAGCCGCCGAGGCCGACTTCGCAACCCAACGCGACGTCAGCAGCCGCAAGCGCGATATCAAAACGATCCAGTTGAAGCTGCTCATCGACAATCCCGCCGAGCGCTATGTTCCCGGCATGACCGCCGAGGTCTACATCCCGAAGGCCAAGCTGGTGAAGCAATGACTGACCCCACCACTACTCTCGACCAAAAAGTGAAACAGCCCACGGCTGCGATTCAGGTGGAGCACATCGTCAAGAAATACGGCAGTTTTGAGGCCGTCAAGGGTGTCAGCTTTTCAGTAGCCGATGGCGAGATTTTCGGCCTGCTCGGGCCCAACGGCGCGGGGAAGAGCACGCTGATTCGCATGATGACAACGCTTGTTCCCATTACTGCCGGAACTGCCCACGTTGCCGGCTTCGACGTGGCCAAAGACCCCGATGATGTTCGACGCGTGATCGGCGTTATTCCCCAGGCTCTCACCAGCGATCCAGATCTCACCGTAGATGAGAACCTGAACATTTACGCAAAGCTCTACGGCGTTCCCAGGGTTCAGCGCGAGCGAAGCGTCAACGAAGTCCTTGAAGCAGTCGATTTAATAAAATGGCGCGGGGCACAGGTGAAGACGCTCTCCGGCGGCATGCGGCGCCGCGTTGAAATTGCCCGCGGCCTGGTCCATAATCCGCAGATCTTCTTTCTCGACGAGCCAACAACGGGCCTCGATCCTGTCTCGCGCATCGCCGTCTGGGAGATGCTCGACAAACTACGTAAAACCCGCCACCTCACCATGCTCCTGACCACTCATTACATGGAGGAGGCGGACAAGCTTTGCGACCGCATCGCCATTGTCGATCACGGCAACCTGGTCGCACTGGGCACTCCCATTGAGCTCAAACAGAACGTTCCCGGAGCTAATGTCGTGGAAGTCCATTTCGATCGCGAAACTCCTGAGTGGAAGGCGCGCCTCGAGGGCCTCGACGGAGTTACCAGCGTACAGGCCGAGAGCGCGGGCTTCTATCGCGTGCTAACTTCATCCGGCTCGAAAACCACCATGCAGTTAGTCGAGTTAGCTGCCTCCCTGGGTGAAACACTAACTTCACTCAGCGTGCAGAACACATCGCTTGACGATGTATTTGTCCATTACACTGGCCGCCAGCTACGGGACGAGCAGGTCAAGCCCATTTTCACCATGCCGCCCAGGCCGGGGATGCAGCCATGAACAGAATGTTCGCTATTATCGAACGCGAGATGCGCAAGTTCTTCCGCTCGCCCACACTCATGATCATGTCGCTGATGATGCCGCTGCTGCAATTGGTCATTATGGGCAACGCATTCGGCGGCAAGATTGTGGGCGCCCGGGTGGCCGTGGTGGACTACGACCACGGCCCGGAGGCGGTCAGGATTCGCGAGGGTTTCGACGCCATCGCCGTCAATATCAAGACATTCACCACCGTTGAATACACAAACGAGTTGCAGGCCCGCGAAGACGTTCGCACCGGTAAGGTCGATGCCGCGGTTGTGATTCCAGCGCAGTACTCGCGCCGGGTGTATGCGCAGGACGCACCCGAGATTGGGCTCGTTGTCGATAACTCCGACCAATTCATGTCCGGGTCGATGGAAGCGGAGATGCAGTCGCTGGTGACCGCGCTGACTAACCCAGTCATCCAGCCGCGCCTGGCTAACTCAATCGCACTGGAGATAGTCGAGCTCTACCCCTATGTCAATTACATGAAATTTCTTCTGCCTCTGACCGTTGCTCTGGCTATGTATATATCGGTCATGATTGGAGGAGGCATGTTATACATCGACGACAAGGCTCGAGGCGTTCACGAGGGCTACCTCGTAACTCCAATCACAAAACTGGAACTGGTCTTCGGAATGAATCTGGCGGGATCGATGAAAGCCGTTCTCGCCGGTATCAGTCTGACCGTTATAGGCTCGCTCATGGCCGGGCTGGGCGTGATCTTCAATCCCGTCGCGGACCTCGAACTCCTATGCCTGATCGTCGCTACCTCCATCGCGTTCAACGGCATGATGTTTCTCATGATGGTCCGGGTCAACGACCCACTGGTTCCCCGCGCCATGTTCGGCGTGCTGAACACGCTGCTTCTCTATCCATCGGGAGGCATGTATCCGGTGGCCGCATTCCCGCGCTGGCTCCAGGCTATCTCGGTGATCGACCCGTTCACTTACTGCGTTCACGGCTTCAAAGCTGTGCTGCTGAAAGACGGCGGGTTCGTGGCCATTCAATACGATTTGCTCTTCTTGTTTGTTTTTGGGATTGGCACTCTGCTGCTTGCCACTCCTCTCTTCAAGCGCACGCTCTGAACCTTTAATCGCAAGCGAAGCGCGTGTGTTCGTAGAAGGCAATCGATAAGATTTCCGGCGTTTACTATTCCATGGCCGGAATGCAGACAGGCGGTCCATCCCTTGTGGGAGGGTGGGCCGCCTCGCTGCATTTGACCTTTGTCCGTCGGCCCCTTAGGCTGTCTAAAGACACCAGACATAATTCCCATCAATGCAGTCTGCTCGTGGATTTGCTAATCCTACTAAGGATGCGCCGGAATGATTCCTCCAGCGGCCTCAGCGTCGACGGAACAAGCGTTCCAAAAGCCCATTTGGAGCGGCCTTTTCGGGCCCCCATGGCTGGCATCGCTGTTCATCCTCGCAGTCCTCGCGTCCATCCGTTTTTTTGCCCTCCTCAGCCCGTATCCGCTCCAGGAGCTTTTCTTCCTCCAGACAGTCGCGATGTGGGCGCTGCCGTTCCTGTTTCTTACCGAGAGCGGCCGGCGCGAGATCGGCCTCACAGAGCGCGGCGTGGCTCTCTCTTCCATGGTGCTCGGCGCTCTTGCTGGTTCCGCATGCGGCATGGCTCTATTCGGCCTCGGGATGGAGATCTACGGAGACTCGCCGAACAACTGGTGCATCAGTATTCGAAACTATCTTCACTTAGAAGAGATGCGGGGTCTGATGCCGCCGCTGGGCCTTTTTGCCCTCTATGCGCTGCCCGCAATGTTCCTCAACCCGATTGGGGAGGAGATACTCTTCCGCGGCGTAATTCAGCAAGCTTTCGCTCGCCGCTTCAACCCAGCCCTCGCCACGGTCGTCAATGCAGTGCTATTCGGGCTTATGTATCTTAGTCTCCACGGCTTTTGGCGCGATGCCGCAGGCTTCCATGTCCGTCTGGCGTCAGCCGCTTTGGCTGTCTTTCTCATGGCAAGCGTCGGTGCGGTCTTTACTCTCTGCCGTTTCCTCGCCGGATCGCTATGGCCTGCAGTGGCAGCCCATGCCGCCTTCAATCTCACAGTTCTCGGAGCGTCTGTTTTTCGTTACTTCCGCTGAGTGCGAAAGGTGCACTGGACACGGTGCAATCTCTCGTGGAAGCTCTGAAATTGACCCTGCATTCGAGCAGAAAGATTTCCACCAAAGTGGTTGGTTTTGCACAGAAATTAACATTAAAACTGTGTTGACACGGCGATTCACCGAAGAGCATAGTTATCTTCATTCCGGGTTGCTAGGTAAGCCCGAACATCTTCATTCGTGACGATGAGTAAGACTTATCAGAAGGTCCCAGCGCGGAGCATTGAGTGTTAGTCACGGAGCGATCCGCGACTAACATAGGGCACTAAGTGAAGAGTGCGGAGCAATCCGCAGACGGAACAGAAAAGCCAAGCGTCGTACCAGGAGTAATCCCAGTACGGGGCGGAGCGATAAGTGTCGGGAGCGGAGTACTACGAACCTGATGCAAAGCTCTCAAGTGTTGAGCACGGAGGCATCCGTGAGCAACACCGGGCGTGGAGTGAGGAGCACGGAGATATC
This sequence comes from Occallatibacter sp., assembly GCA_049508975.1. Taxonomy (GTDB): domain Bacteria; phylum Acidobacteriota; class Terriglobia; order Terriglobales; family Acidobacteriaceae; genus Telmatobacter. The sequence goes on from JBELAI010000011.1 coordinate 51,543, forward strand.
CGTGATCGGAACAAAGCGCCAAGTGTCGAACATGGAGCAATCCATGAACGGGGCGGAACTTAAAGTGCTGAACATGGAGCAATCCATGCTTAGCACGCGGGGCGCAAAGTGTCAGAGTACGGAGAAATCCGTAGACCGGCACGGAGAGCCAAGTACTGAGCACGGAGCGTTCCGGAAACGGAACGATTCGGGATCGGTGCAAGGTGCAAGCCGTTGAGAGCGGAGCAATCCGTGATTTGCGAGGCGCACTAAGTGTCGAGTACGGAGCAATCCGTAAGCGGTGCGGAGTTCCAAGTGCTGAACAACGGAGCAATCCGTAGCGCGGAGTGATCCGCGGCCAGCACGAACGCAAAGTGTCGAATGCGGAGCAATCCGTGAGCGGCACGGAGCGCAAGGGTTGGGCGCCGAGTCAAATCGGTGGCCAGCACTGGGCAAACGATGTGGAGTGCGGAGCAATCTGCGTGAAGCGGGGAATGCCAAGTGTCGAGCGCGGAGTAATCCGCGACCGGTGCAACCGCAAAGTGCGGGGGCCAGCAACTCGGGACGTATTTTAATCCAGGATTTTCTAGCCCCACTTAGCGATGAGTGGGGCTAGTTGTTTTTGCTTGCTTGTAGCTAGCTTATCCAGAGTTGAGCGCAGCGACTTATCCGAGGTCGGTTTATTTCGGGCTGACGAGTTACTGTTTCTTCCGCATTCGATCCCGCATTGGTTCGTTGTCCGCATAGACCCGCCACTCCACAACCAGGCCATCCTCCACCTGCACCCGAAGCGCGACCGGTGTTTTCCAGAGATTCTCTGCCTTCAACTCCCCGCCCGGTGCATAGGTGCCTTCGGCCACGCCCAGCATTAACGCGATTTGCCCTTCGCAGAAGCTTTCCTCGATGGCGATCGAGTAGTCAGGAACCATCCTGAAGTAGGCAGTCCATCCCGCACGCATCTTCTCGCGTCCTTCAACAACGTTGCCGAGCGAATCCACAAAGCGGTGCTCGGGAGCCATCAATGCAACAAGCGCATCGACGTCTTGCCGGTTGATTGCCCGCAGAAAGGCATGTGCAACGGATTCCGCCGATCTTTTCATGCGGACATTCTACCTTCGACGAGCCGAAGCGTGAATTGTTTCTGAGCACCAACTTCCCGCTTCCCAACCCCACCAACTACAATGGGAATAGAACTTTAAACATCGAGGAAAACCATGCCGCTCTCCGGAGAAGCTATCCGCCTGATGAACTACATTGACGACGTTGCTGTGACCCTGCGCCGGGTTCTTGCAACCGTGCCCACCCTGTCCGCAGAAGAGCGTGCCCGCGTGGCGGAGCACCTGCTTCAAGCCAAGCCCAATGCCGAGGATGTGGCCCAGGCTTTGGCGGTCAAGTAACCCAACCGTTGCCAGAGACAGTCGCCATTATCGGAGCGGGCCCCCTCGGTCGCTGGTTGGCTCTTCAGGCAGCCCGTGGCGGATTCCGGGTGCTGCTGGAAGACGTGATGCCGGGCAACCTGCATCATGCTCAGGAATTTCTGCGCCAGGAACTCGGGCCTGAGGTTTTGGGGTATGAGCGGGGCGCTGGGGTGGCCTTCGTCTCCACCATTGAAGACGCTGTACGCGAGGCGGATCTGGCCATTGACTGCGTTCCGGATGAGCTTGAGTCCAAGCTGGAAATCTTTTGCTTGCTCGACCGCATGGCCCCGCCACGCACAGTGCTGGCCACGCCCACGACGCGGCTCTCGATTGCCGACTTGGCCAGCTGTACCTACCGGCCGGAACGGTGCGTCGCCATCACTCAGGAAGCCTCCAGCCTTGCCGAGGGGGGAAGCAGCGAAATCCTGCTCCGCACCACCAGCAGAACGAGTCCCGAGACAGTGGCCCTGCTCACGCGCTTCTGGAGCCGGATTGGCTTCAAGGCCACCTTTGCGCTCGATCCAGCCGAGTTGCCGATCGTCATCGGCGATCCCGATTAGCGCGCGGTCCTGCGGGAGAAAGCTGCGCATGCACGCAATCCTGTACAGTGGGAGGAAGAGCTGACCACGGTTCGAATGGCCGCAGATAGAGCGCTCTCCTGTTTTGTCGACATTATCCAATTCGAAGGATCGGGCCGAGTTGACTGGGCTGGCTGAGTTGTTGCAGTCCGTGTTTGGATTCGCTTGCTTCAGAGCGAACCAGGAATCGGTGTGCGCCGCGGCTGTTGCAGGACGCGATTTGCTGCTGGTGATGCCGACTGGCGCGGGCAAGAGTCTGTGCTACCAGTTGCCGGCGATTGCGCGTGGCGGGACTGCACTGGTGATCAGCCCGCTGATTGCGTTGATGGACGACCAGGCGGCAAAGCTGACGTCGCTTGGCCTGCGTGTGGCGCGGATACATTCGGGACTGGAGCGATCGGTTGCGCGGCAGGCCTGCGTCGACTACTTGAATGGCAGCTTGCAGTTTCTCTTTATCGCGCCGGAGCGGTTGCGCGTGCCTGGATTTCCCGAGATGCTCGCGAAAAAAAGGCTGGCGTTGATTGCGATTGACGAGGCACATTGCATCTCGCAATGGGGTCACGACTTCAGGCCCGACTACCGGATGCTCGGCCAGTATCTTCCGGGGCTGCGTGGCGAGGGCGATGCGGTGCCGGTGCTGGCGATGACAGCCACCGCGACGCCGACCGTACAGTCAGACATTGTTTCCCAATTAGCGATGGTGAAGCCGAAGTTATTCATTCATGGTTTCAGGCGTGACAACCTGGCGATCGAGGTGGTGGAGCTACCTGTGCCGGAGCGGGCAGGGGCCATCGCGAAGTTACTTGCAAATCCGGAACGGCGGCCGGCGATTGTCTATGCGACTTCGAGAAAGCAGGCGGAGCGGTTGGCGGAAGAGCTCTCAGGCACTGCGTGGGGGCGAAGGATTGCGGCGGCTGCATATCACGCGGGTCTTGAAGCGGAGACGCGCGAGCGAGTGCAGAAGGCATTCCAGGCTGGTGAACTTGAGGTGGTGGTGGCAACCATCGCTTTTGGAATGGGGATCGACAAGGCGAACATACGGACAGTGATTCACGCAGGACTGCCGGCAACTCTGGAAGGCTATTACCAGGAGATTGGGCGGGCCGGGCGCGATGGCGCGATGAGCCGCACTTTCCTGATGCACAGTTATGCGGATCAACGCACACACGATTTCTTTTTGAATCGCGACTATCCACCAGTAGAGCATTTGAAGCAGGTTTTTCGAACTCTCAGCGAGGAGCCCCGTGCGGTGGAAGAACTTCGCGCTGAATCGCAATTGGGCGAAGAAGAATTTGACAAGGCTCTTGAGAAGCTCGAGATCCACGGAGGTGCGCGGAGGGACTTCGGCGGCAATGTCACGGTTGGTGGCAATGGCTGGAAGAAGACTTACTCGGTGCAGGCACAATATCGCGCGGAGCAGTTTGCCAAGGTGCTCCGTTACACCGAGCTGAGCGAATGCAGAATGTCGACTCTGGTGCGGCATTTCGGCGATGTTGAAGACGCGAAGCAGGCCTGCGGGGT
>JBELAI010000110.1:0-18033 GCA_049508975.1 Occallatibacter sp.
GTGGAAGAGAAGAAGGTAGGCTTGAGCCTGCGCGCAGTCAGTGGCCACGAAGCCAGCCGCGCCGAGGTTCAGGACTACAAGGCGGAGAGGGAACCACGCGGCGGAGGCCACAAGGCCCCCGTTTCCAGCTCAACCACCACCCTTGGCGATCTCATCAACTGGAAGAGCGAGCGGTAAGCTCGCGCGACTCCACTCACCGCATCAACGCCGAACGGCCACCCTTAGGGGCGGCCGTTCGGTATTTCGAGAGCCGAGGCGAGGTGAACGCTTTAGCTTTCGCCCAAGATCAGCTTCTGGAGCTTCACCAAGCTTACCTGGCCATCTTCCTCTAAGTTTGCGATTAGATCGTTCGCAAGCTTCTTTCCTCCCCCGCGGCCAGCGTAGGCCGCTGTCCCACCGCTGGCAAGCTGCTCAGAAGGCATCTGTTTCAAGTACACGAGCATCGCCTCGCTGGTGAATTTTCCCTTCATAAGGGCTCGGTCGATTACTTCAATGCCGACATAGGAAATCGCATACAAGCCGACCCCCTTGAATATCGCGTAATCACGGGGGCTGTCCCACGCTCCAGGAAGCCAGCTCTTGAGGGCGATCCAATAGTTCTTAATAATGTTGTACTGGGCATCCGCATCTGCGAATTTGGCGAGTTTCGTCGAACGGGAGAGCATGTCCCCAACCGCGCTTGTCAGGTTTGATATAGTCAGCCCGGACAATGTGGCGCCCTTCTGGACTCTCCCTCCTTCGTGGACCCTCTTATATAAAGGACTCCCCTTATCCTTCATGAGCTTTTGGACGATGTACAGTGCGGGGTTTTGCACTTTCAGCAGCTGAACCCCGAGCAATCTGGCTTGGATGTTCTGAAGATGGCTTGTGTTCATCCCCATCTGGTTGTCATTTATGTCGCGGAATAGTGCCAATTCCTTGTCTAAGTCCTCGATCGCCAATAGGCAAAATGACACGGGCCGGCTGATGGGGTCCATGCTTTTTTCGTGGCCGTCCGCGAACCATAAGCGATGGTTACCGTCCAGCCTCGAGACGACGATCTTGTCTGTCGCTGTAGGGTCCTTTGTAAACGAAAGGGAGCCAAACGAAACATCGCCAGCCAGCTTGATCGTCTTGAAGTCCAGAAAAGATTTGTCTCGGACGTTCAAAATCATCTCGGGGTAGAAGGCATTGTCCGTCCCTGACACGTACTGGTAGGCCTTTCTTGCGTGCAGGAGACTCAAGTTCCGCTGAGTGCCCAAGCGATTCTTGTCCTGATCAAAAATGTCAGCCTTGGATATTCTCGTTAGATCGGCCAGGGGCGCGAACCCACGGTAGGCCGTGTAGCCCAAGCAAGTGCCGACAATGACCTTGAACTCTGGTAGGCTTCGTTTGTGTCTGGTCTTTGATGGAGACTTTGTGGTCATTCTGTTCCTTTACGCGAGCAGCGAGTCTCGAAGATGGCGTTTCCACTCATCCTTTGAATGGTCCGTCAAATAAAGAACAAATGAGGACAGAATCGCACGAGCCAAATGGCGAAGTTTAGAGGCATTCGGTTCGATCCTTCTGTGCTCTTTTGTTGAATCAGTTCCGTGTACTACTTTTGATCTCAAGCTGTATAGGTCGCTGAGCAAGTCGCTATTCTCAACTCTGTTCTCCAGGCTGCAAACCTTTGAGAGGCAAGTCGCGAACCTGAACGATATCTCCGTCTGAGCCTCAATCAAGGACTCCAGACAAATGCAAAGGTCAACGAGAGAATCGCGGGAGTCGTTAGCCTCCAAATAGCGCACAAACCTATCCGCGGTTATGTGCAGACCCTTTGTTTTCGCTCGCGCCTGGAAAAAATGTCGTAGCCATTGAACCGCCTCCTTCCCCCCAACCCGCTTGGGGAAGGTTGGGGCCTTGAGAAGGGTGGGATATGGCCTCTGCACCGCGTCGGCGCAAGATGAGTCGTTGAACCTAGCCACAATTCTTACGGGAAGAAACCCGGACAAGGCGAGGATTCCCAGTGCACACTCGACCAGTATTGCGAACTCTTCCGTTGTTGCATTCGCAACCCTATCCAAAGGTACGATGACGGCTACCGTCTGTGAACTAAGCTGAATCTTAACGCCTTGAGCGAAGAAGTGATCCTCGACTGCAAACCGTTCCCCCTCAGAGAGGGCACGGATCGAGTATTCCGCATCGGAACCGTTTAGCTCCGCCGGCAAAGATACGTCCGTCAATGCGTACAGGGATGTCATTTATGCACAATCGAATCGGCTCCGACCCCGGATCCCTCCGCCAAGCATACCAGACACCCCAAACCTGGAGCCGGGTTCCCAGGTCGCGGTTTGAGACATGGCAAGCCAGGAGGCAAATTCACCCCAAGCGTCCCTAACATTTCGGCTGTCCGTTTGGGTTTCGTTCTCATTTAGAGTACAATTGCTCTCGAAATGAGAACGCAGCTTACATCCGTCGGAGACCTCGTTTTCGGCCAGACCAGAGGAAGGCTACTGGCGCTCCTTTACGGCGCGCCAGACGAGTCCTTCTATGTTCGCCAGATCGCGCGGCAGATTGAAACAAGCGCAGGCAGCGTTCAGCGAGAGCTTGCCCTGCTCACCGATGCTGGGCTAATTCAACGCTCGGTTCTGGGCGCTCAGGTGTTTTATCGAGCGAACCGTGAGCATCCGGTTTTCCCGGAACTCCGTGCCTTGCTCGCAAAAACAACCGGCGTCTTTCAGCTTCTCAAGACCGCTCTGGAGCCGCTCTCGGATCGAATCGATTTTGCCTTCGTCTATGGCTCGGTAGCTCGCGGCGAAGAGAACGCCGCCAGTGACATCGACCTGATGGTGGTCGGAGCAGTCTCGCTCGATGAAATTCTCGACGCTGTGAGTCCGCTGGAAAAGTCTTTGCGGCGTCCCGTGAACCCGACCATCTACGCTCTTCAAGACCTGAAAGAGAGAATCCGCGCAGGCAATCATTTTTTGCGTACATTGGCGACAAGCAAAAAGGTATTCTTAATCGGCGACGAAAATGGATTTAGAGAAGCTGGCGGAACTCGGTTGGTTGAAGGCTGAGAATTTTCCACAGTTTCTTCAGCCTTGAAAGAATTCTCTCTGCAATTTGCAGTTCATTTCTCGTCTTTGGAGCACAATCAAGAAGGATCAAGCAAGAAACCGCCCGCAGGGAAGCTCATCGCGGGCGAAAATCAAGCCATCCCGCCGAGTAAATTCATGCCGTTTTCCGAAATTTCTCGTAATCAGATGAAAACAAATATGTTACGTATGTATTGGCCCAATTTGACCCCCTTAAACAAAGCACTTACGTCAAATTGACTTTTGGCCCATTTGCAAAACAAAGGACTTACGTCGTCTGGCTGCTCCGATCAGCTTTCCTGCGTCCGCCGCAAAACAAGCACGATCCCCAGCGACCCAAGCACGCACGCCAGCGCAAACAGGAACGCGCTTGAGTAGCCCCATGCCCCAATCACGACGCCAACCACAGGCCCAACCAGGAAGAAGGAGACGTCGGAGAAGCCTGTGAAAACACCCAGCGCCGTGCCCCGGTTGTGCATGGGAACGCGCTTGACGGCTTCGACTCCCAGCGCAGGAAACACCAGTGAGAAGCCAAATCCAGTCAGTGCCGCGCCACAGGAAGCCATCCATGGAGAACCGGCGCTCCACAACAGCAGAACTCCTACCGACTCGACCGAAAGGCAGGCAATGGCCACAGGGAATCCGCCAAAACGGTTAATCACCTGAATGAACAGCAACCGCGCGGCAATGAAGGCTATCCCAAACGCGGTCAGGCACAGGGCAGCCCCGTTTTCGTTCCAATGGCGGCTTATGTAATAGAGGGTGACGCAAGTGGCCAGCACGCTGTAACCAACGCCGCCCAGCGCCAGCGCCATGCCGTGCGGAGCAACCCGTCCCAGCACATCGCGAAACGGCAGATGTGCGCCGGGAGTCACCGGAACGCCGTTCTTGCGCATGGCCAGAACGAAGCTGACGCCGCCCAGCAGCGCTGTCAAAAGGCCAAGCGAGCCCAGTCCAACGTGTTTGTCGAGAATCACGCCCAGCGGCGCGCCCAGGGCCAGCCCTCCATATGTAGCCACACCATTGAAGGAGATGACTTTAGCGGTGTGTTGCGGTCCCGCGCTGGTAATCCCCCACAGCGTCGCTCCGGTCGAGCCCAGGCTTTCACCAACTCCAAGAGCCAGGCGGCTGGCGATCAGCGTGCCAACGGTGAGCCAGGGGCTGAAATTGAGTGCCCCAGCCGCCAGCAGCAGGCCGCTCAACGCGCAGATCGCCATACCCCAGAGCACTGAAACCCTGGCGCCGGAATGGTCGGAGATACGTCCCGCCCATGGCCGGCTCAGGAACGTGGCAATGTACTGGATGCTGACCACCAGCAGCGCCAGCGCGGCATGCATCCCCATTCGCAGATGCACAAATGCGGGCAACACGGCGAGCGGCAAGCCGATGCTGAGGTAGACCACAAATGTGAAGTAGACGAAGCCGATAATGGATCGCGCCGAGCCGCTTGAAGCGAGATATGAGGGGGCTGGAGCGCTGGCGGTTGCGGATGAATGCATGAGGCAGAGACTGAGCTTTCATAGAGCAGCAGCTTATTTAAAGTATAGCGGACCCCTGCATTTGCGGCTTGCCTGCCTCTAAACTGGAAAAATGCCGGGATTTCACGTCGAAAACTTCGGTTGCAGGGCAGCTCGCGCCGATGGCGAAGCGGTGAGCGACCGTCTGCGTTCCGCAGGGCTCCACGACGAGAACCCAGCGGCCGCCGAAGTGGTTGTAGTGAACACCTGCAGCGTGACGTCCGAGGCCGACCGGGCGGCGCGTGCCTATATCCGGCGGGCGCATCGGCAAAATCCCAACGCGCGCATTGTGGTGACCGGCTGTTATGCGCAGCGCGCTCCCGAAGAGTTAGCCGGATTGGCAGGCGTAGCGGCAGTGGTTGGAAACAGCCACAAAGCATTCACGCCGTGGATCGCAATGAACCTGGTGGGGCAATCCGAGCAGCGCGGACCGCTCGTGGGGCAGCCCGCAAGCAGCCAACTAATACAGATTCATGCGGCGCAAGCCGGGTCTGCCCAATCGCAGGTGGTATGGGCCGACGACCGCTTTGCCCACTCGTTTCTTGAAGAAGCGCAGCTTGTCCCTGGAGCCCAGACGCGGCCCAACCTCAAGATTCAAGAAGGCTGCGCGAATCGCTGCACATTTTGCGTTATCCCACAGACCCGCGGCTCCTCCAGAAGCCTCCCCGCCGACCGTATCTTCAAGCAGATAGACGGTTTTGTCTCCGCCGGGGGAAACGAACTGGTTCTGTCCGGGATTAACCTCGGCCGCTGGGGACGGGATCTTGCCGGCTCTTCGGGACCCGGCCCGCGCACGCTCGCAGACCTCGTGCGTCAAATCCTGGACCAAACAACCCTGCCTCGTCTGCGCCTGAGCTCGATTGAGCCCATGGACTGGAGCGGCGAATTGATCCGCCTCATGGCCGAATTTGGCGGCGTTCGACTTGCCCGTCACGCCCACCTGCCTCTGCAGTCGGGGTCCGACGCTGTTCTGCGCCGGATGCATCGCCGCTACCGGCCCTGGCATTACCAACAAAAGGTCTATGCCCTCCTCAAAGCCGCCGGTCCGGAACTGACCCTGGGCGCGGACGTAATGGTTGGATTTCCGGGCGAGACAGACGCCGAGTTCAAAGAGACATTTGATCTGATCGACAAGCTCCCGTTCGGCTACCTGCACTTGTTTCCGTTTTCGCCCCGCCCCGGCACGCGCGGATGGACTCTCCATGCCGAACACCCGGTCCCGGACTGGGTGGTGGCCGAACGGATGTCCACCCTGCGCGCCCTCGCTGCCAAAAAGACCAAAACCCACCGAAGCCGACTCGTGGGTAGGGAGTTAAAGGCGATTACGCTGCACTCTCCGAAGGAAATCGAAGCTGCGGGCCGCACTTTGGCGCTGACCGAGAATTTCCTTCCCGTGGAGTTGGAAGGCCACCAACCCGCCAACTGCCTCGTCCATGTGCGCATCCTGGCATTGAACGCCGCAGGCGCCCTGCAGGCCGCCGCTTTGAATCTGGATTAAACCCAGCATTCAAAAGAGCCAAGCCAATGCTATACTCAGTGTGCGTTCGTGTACCCGCGGCGACTCCGGAAAACCCCGGTGGCGGGCACCGACGACTTTTGGAGGAGCATCATCGCACTCGACAAACGTTCTGCAAAGTCTTTTATCCGCATCAACGATCGAATTCGCGCCCGTGAAATCCGCGTAATCGACGAAAACGGCGAACAAATGGGGATTCTTCCGCCCTTTGAAGCGCTGAGAATTGCCCGCGAGCGCGGGCTCGATCTGGTGGAGGTTTCACCCAACGCGGTGCCTCCCGTCTGCCGCATCCAGGACTACGGCCGTTATCTCTACGAGAAGGAAAAGAGCGACCGAGCTGCCCGCAAGAAGCAAAAAGTGATCGTGGTAAAGGAGGTCAAGTTCTCCGTCACTGTGGATGAACACGACTACCAGACCAAGAAGAACCAGGCAGTTCGCTTCCTCGTGGACGGTGATAAGGTGAAGGCCAGCCTACGCTTCCGCGGCCGCCAGATGGCCCACCGCGAACTGGGCTACGCGATCATCAATAAGCTCATCCAGGACATCGGCGACAACGGCATCGTTGAATTCATGCCTCGCATGGAAGGCACCATCCTGCATGCGATCCTGGCTCCGTCGAAGAAGCAGGAAGCCCCCAAGCCCAAGGCGCCAGAGCAAGCCAGGCCGGCTGCGCCTCCAGCTGTGCAAACGCAGTAAGCCGTTCAAATTGAATTTCAGTACTCCAAAGGCCGCCTTCAAAGGCGGCCTTTGCGCTTCTGCACCCCTCAATCGCCACTTCGAATTCTCCGGTTCCTCTTGACAATCTAGAGAAGAAGGTTTACCTCTTGACTATCAAGAGGAGAGAGCAAATGGGACAAAAGACGGGCGATCCACAATCGCGAGAGCCCCAATCACGGGAAATGGTGCAGGGAACTCTGGAGATGCTGATCCTGAAAACGCTGGCCCTCGAGCCCATGCATGGCTACGGCGTGGCGCAGCGCATTGAGCAGATCAGCGCCGGAGTCTTTCGCGTGAACCCCGGTTCGCTACTTCCCGCTCTGAGCCGCATGGAGCGCGCTGGCCGCGTGAAAAGCGAGTGGCGCGCCTCTGAAAACAACCGCCGCGCCAAGTACTACCAGCTCACGTCAACCGGCCGCAAAGCGCTAAGAGAAGAAACTAGCGCCTGGGGCCGCCAAATCGCCGCCATATCCAGAATTCTCGAAGCGTAAAGACCTCCAATCAACCGTGGAGATTGCCATGGGATGGTTCAAAAACATATCCGCCGGCCTGAATGCGCTGTTTGCTCGCACGCATGCCGAGCATGAGATGGACGCAGAACTTCGCGCCTTCCTCGACGCATCCGCCGAGGACAAGCGCCGTGCCGGAATGACTCCGGATGAAGCCGCCCGCGCCGCACGCATAGAGATGGGCAGCACCAATGCCGTGAAGCACCACATTCACGAGGCAGGTTGGGAGACGCCGCTGGAGAATCTCTGGCAGGATGTTCGATACAGCCTGCGCATGCTCGTCAAGAGCCCAGCATTCACCCTCGTAGCCGTTCTGTCGCTCGCGCTGGGGATCGGCGCCAACACCGCCATCTTCAGCCTGATGGATGTGGTCATGCTGCGTTCGCTTCCCGTAGATGAGCCGGGCCAACTGATGCTCTTTGGACCAGGCAGGATGGTTGGCAGCACCGGCAGCCTCCCTGACGGCGGTTCTCAGCTTTTTTCCTATCCCTTCTACCGCAGCTTCAGCCAGAAGAACCAGGTCTTCTCCGGCGTCACGGCTGTCAGCAGCGTCGAATTTTCAACACATGGCACGCTGGCTGGGCAGGGGCGTGAGACGATGCGCGCGGCGCTGGTCTCCGGCACTTATTTTTCTTTGTTGGGCGTCAATCCCGATCGGGGACGCGTGTTGAGCGAAGCCGACGATCAGACCCCTGGCGGCGGCGCGGTGGCCGTGGCCAGTTATTCCTGGTGGCAGCGCCACGGCAACGATCCCGCGATGGTCGGCAAAGCAGTGCACATCGAGGGCACGGAATACACCATCGTCGGCATCGCTCCGCCGGGATTCTTCGGTACCACCGTTGGCGCGCTGCCCGATTTCTGGATTCCCCTTTCCATGGAAAAGGAAATCTCCCCAGGCTGGAACGGCCTCACCGACAAGTGGTTTCAATCGCTCTATGTCATTGCGCGCCTCAAGCCCGGTGTCACCGCGGAACAGGCCAATGCCAACACCAACCTGCTTTTCAAGCAGTACATCCGCAGCGAATATCTCGACCCGTCTCCATCGCAAAAAGACCTCGCCGACCTTGCACAAGCGAAGATCGATCTGACCTCCGCCGCGAGAGGAATTTCGCGCCTGCGCGTCGAGTTCTCGTTGCCGCTCGAAATCCTGGCCGCCATCGCCGGCCTTGTGTTGCTCATCGCGTGCGCCAATCTCGCCACCTTGCTGCTGGCGCGCGGCGCTTCGCGCTCGCGTGAGTTCGCCATGCGCATGGCCAACGGCGCTACGCGATCTCGGATCGTGCGCCAACTGCTAACGGAGAGTTTTGTGCTTGCGGCTCTAGGCGCGGCCCTCGGTGTAGCTTCCGCATGGAGGGCCGGTCATCTGCTGCTCACCACGGCCTGGCACAGCCCTGAGGTCGCGGCCATGAACGTCAGCCCCGACCTGCGTGTGCTCGGGTTCACGCTCGTTCTCACCATTTTCACCACGCTTCTTTTCGGAATGACGCCGGCCATCCGCGCCACACGCCTCGACCTGAATGGATCGCTCAAGCAGTCCCGCACGATGGCTGGACCTTCCTCCCGTTTTTCTCTCGCACGTGGTTTGATCGTCGTGCAAATCGCTCTCTCCCTGGTTCTGCTCGCCGGCGCTAGCTTCTTCCTGCGCAGCCTGGTCAATCTCACGAAAGTCGACACCGGCTTCAATAAGCAAAACGTTCTCATCTTTTCGTTGGATGAATATTCCGCAGGGCTTCCGCTGGATGCCCGTTTGGTCAACCTTCAACAGCAGATCGAAGACCGTGTCCAAGCGATTCCGGGCGTGCACGCGGCCAGCTTCTCCATGTTCACTTTCAACCAGGGCATTTGGTCCGATGACGTTACGGTGCAGGGAATTCCGCGCACACCGGCGAACAGCCACGACGCGTTGTTTAATGTCGTCGGCAAAGGCTTCTTCTCGACCATGAGTTTGCCTATTGTCGCCGGCCGCGAATTCAACTCGACCGACAAGGTCGATTCGCCCAAGGTAGCCCTCATCAATCAGACGATGGCCCAAATGTACTTTCCGGACAGCTCGCCCATTGGCCACCGTTTCGGTTTCGGCGACGATATCTCGCACAGTGGCGATTTCGAAATCGTCGGTGTCGTCAAGAATGCCAAATACGCCGGTTTGCAGGAGGATCCGGCAGCTGCGATCTATTTCCCCTACACGCAGCATGTGCAGTATTTCGGGAGTTTCTTAGTCCGCTACTCCGGCGAGGCTGGCCAGATCGTTCCGGCAGTCCGAAGCGCCATCGCAGAGGTCAATCCCGACGTGCTTGTCAACGCTACTTCGACACTCAGCCAGCAGGTCGAAGAGTCGACATCCAATCAAAGGCTCATTGCAAGGCTCTCATCGTTCTTCGGATTGCTGGCAGCATTTCTCGTCTGCATCGGCATCTACGGGCTTCTCTCTTACGCCGTTGCCCGCCGCACCAGCGAGATCGGTGTTCGCATGGCATTGGGAGCCAAGCGCTCCAATGTTCTCTGGCTCATTCTGCGTGAAATCCTGGTGCTGGTTGCGGCAGGAATCGCCCTTGGCGTTCCCCTCGCGCTGGAAGGGAATCAACTCGTTTCCAAGTTGCTCTACGGCCTCAGTCCGGCAGACCCAGCCAGCCTCTTTGCTGCGGTCGCCATGCTCGCCGCCGTCGCGCTTTTAGCCGGATACCTGCCCGCCCGCAAAGCCTCGCTCGTCGAGCCAACCGTTGCGCTGCGCTGTGAATAGCAGCAGATTCATAAGAATGATCAGTATCCATATTCGCTGATTCAAAGAAAGGGACTCCAATGGGAATGTTCGCAAACATCGCCGCTGGTCTTCGCGCGCTGATGGGCAAAAGGAAAGCCGAACGCGAAATGGACGAAGAACTGCGCAGCTTTCTCGACGCCTCCGCCGAAGACAAGCGCCACGCTGGTATGACACCTGACCAAGCCGCGTACGCCGCCCGCATAGAGATGGGCAGCACCAACGCTGTCAAGCACCAGGTGTGGTCCGCGCGCTGGGAATCCACTCTCGAAGGCCTGCTGCAGGACCTACGCTACAGTGTTCGCATGCTCGCCAAGAGTCCGTCGTTTACGCTCGTGGCTGTCGTATCGCTGGCACTGGGAATCGGGGCCAACACGGCCATCTTCACGCTCATCAACGGTGTGCTGCTGAAACAATTGCCGGTCCGCGCACCAAAGGAACTGGTGTCCGTTGGCAAAGCTCTTGGCTCCGGAGTGATTGGTGGCGTCGACATGGGAACCGGCGATCTCTATCCCTTCGACTTTGCACGGCAGCTGGAGACGCAGCCCGGCCCGTTTGAGGGGATATTTTCCTACAACAGCAGAATGCGCAAAGTGGGCGTGCAGGCAGGCGAGCATCCCACCGGGCAGCCCATTCAACTTCTGGCTCAACTGGTATCGGGAAACTATTTTGGCGTGCTCGGCGTGCCTATGTTTATGGGTCGATCCATCCAGCCTTCCGATGCGGAGTCGCCGGGACGGAACGCAGTGATCGTGGTCAGTTATCACTACTGGCGCGAAACCATGGATGCGGATCCCGGCGCAATTGGGCGCGTACTGACCATCAACGGCGTGCCCTGCATCGTTGTTGGCGTGGCGCCGGCCAAGTTTTACGGCATTGCTCTTCGAACCGAGCCGCCCGATGTGTGGGCGTCGCTTACCATGCAGGCGGAGTTGACGCGCGAGCCTTCGATGCTGGACGCGAACGGACCGTACTGGCTGCATCTGGGAGCCCGGCGCGCGGCAGGTTCCAACCTGGCGCAGCAACAGCAGTGGCTGAATACGCAGATTCGTTCCTACGTGTTGGCGCACGAGGGCGGAACGGTTTCCCCGGAGCGGCGCAAGGAGATTGAGCGCATCGCCGACCCGCTCGAACCAGCAGCATCGGGAGTCTCCTCGATGCGCGCGAACTTCGAAGAGCCCCTCCTGATTCTGATGGGCGTCGTAGTTCTGGTGCTGCTGGTGGCATGCGCCAATCTGGCTAACTTTCTGCTCGCCAAAGCGGCGGCGCGCGAGCGTGAGATCTCGACCCGCCTGGCGTTGGGCTCCACCCGCACCCGCATCGTCCGTCAAATTCTGATAGAAGCGCTGTTGCTTTCCGCGGCCGGCGGCGTAAGCGGGTTGCTGCTGGCCTGGGTTGCCACCCGCGCGCTCATCGATTTTGTAGCTGCCGGCGCGGCCTATACTTCGCTCGATCCCAGGCCGGATGTTTCTGTACTGGCGTTTACGCTGGGGGTCTCGACGATCACTGGCCTGCTGTTCGGACTTGCTCCGGCTTTGCGCGTTGCGCGCAGCGATGCTGCGCCGGCTCTGAACGCCAATGCGCGCACCTCGGCAGCCAGCGGTGGACGAGCGAGCCGGTTGATGCCCCGGGCATTGGTTATCGCGCAGGTTACCGTTTCGGTGGTTCTGCTGGCCGGCGCGGGACTGTTTCTGCGTTCGCTGACCAATCTCGAGCAGCAGGACTTCGGCTTCAACCGCACCCACCTGCTCGTGGTGACTCTTGGCGACAAATTCGGCGGCCTCAAGCCGGAGCAACTCGCCGGTTTCTATCAAAGAGTGCAAGACCGATTGAGTGGGCTGCCAGGAATCGGCAGCGCGGCTTTCTCAAGCGCCGCGCCAATGAGTCACAGCAGTTGGACCTCTACCCTGCAGATTCAGGGTCGCGTACGCGGTCCGAAAGAAGACACCTCGACAATCCTTGAGCGGGTGACGCCAGGTTACTTCGACACGACGGGCATCCGCATTGTCCAGGGCCGCGCTGTCGGCAGTGAAGATGCGTTCAAAGGGGTCAAGTCGGTCGTGGTCAATCGCGCCTTTGCGGAACACTACTTTCCACACAATGACGCTGTCGGACACCAAATCACGATTGATGACGATACCAATGCCGGTCCGTGGAAGATAGTCGGCGTGGCTGCCAACACGCGCTATTCCGGTCCCCGCGAGGAGCCTGAGCCACAGATTTATTTTCCCGTACAGCAGTTGGTTGTTGGAGAAAACTCCTATGCGGAGTGGCTCCAGGTGCGCACCAGTGGCGATCCGGCAAAGATGACCGGCGAGGTCCGAGCTGCACTCGCGGAAATCGACCCGAACCTGCCAGTGCTTAGGATTCAAACCGTCGGCGAACTGACCGGCCGCTTCGTCGCCAACGAGACGCTTATCTCCAGGCTCTCTGGCGTCTTTTCGGCACTGGCGGTGCTGCTTGCAGGAATCGGTCTTTACGGTGTGATGAGTTACAGCGTGGTGAGGAGGACCAACGAGATCGGTATTCGTATCGCCCTGGGAGCGCAGAGCGGCAAGGTGCTTTGGATGGTGCTGCGGGAGTCGCTGGTGCTATTGGTGGTTGGGCTCGCGCTCGGCCTTCCCTTGTCGTTGGGCGGCCTGCGCCTGGTGCAATCGCAGCTGTATGAATTGAGCGCTTCTGACCCAATCACACTCGCCGGTTCCGTGCTCATCATCGCGGCGGTCACGCTCTTCGCCGCATGGCTCCCCGCCCGCAGGGCAACCAAGGTCGACCCAATGGTTGCCCTGCGATGCGATTAGCGAGTTCTGAAGAATGAATCGACATTCAAATCCGCCGATTCTACGAAGGAGAATCCAATGGGATTGTTCGTAAATATAGCCGCCGGCCTTCGCGCCCTGATGGGCCGCAAGAAAGTTGAACGCGAAATGGACGAAGAACTGAGCAGCTTTCTCAACGCCTCTACCGAGGACAAGCTTCGTGCCGGCATGACTGTCGACCAGGCCGCGTATGCCGCCCGCGTAGAGATGGGCAGCACCAATGCCGTCAAGCACCAGGTGTGGTCCGCGCGCTGGGAATCAACTTTCGAAGGCCTTCTGCAGGACACGCGCATCTCCCTGCGGATGCTGGTCAAAAGCCCCGCGTTCACTGGTATCGCGCTACTTTCGCTGGCTCTTGGCATCGGTGGCAACACAGCCATCTTTACCCTCATCAACCAGGTCATGCTCCGCAATCTTCCCGTGCGCAATCCCGAGCAACTTGTAACCTTTGGGACTTCGAGCGACGCGGGCATTGCGGGCGGCATCGATATTGGAGCGTACAGTCTTTTCCCGTGGTACTTTGCCCGCCAACTTCAGGCCGATCCAGGGCCGTTTCAAGGAATCGCTTCCTACTGCAGCTTCTACGACAAAGTGAGCATTCGCCTTCCGGCTGCGGATGGCGCCGGTGCTTCGAACGCGTCAGTAATCCTCGCGCCGGCCAGCCTGGTGTCAGGCAATTACTTTGGCGTTCTCGGAGCACAGCCATTCATGGGACGCACTATCAGTCCATCCGACGACGCTACCCCCGGCAGTGGAGCTGTCGCCGTCCTGAGCCATCATTTCTGGCAGCAATCTCTGTCGTCCGATCCAGCCATTCTAGGCAAAACCATCAGCATCAACGGTACCCCCTTCGCCGTCATCGGCGTCATGCCCGAGTCCTTCCACGTCATCAAGCAGGACCTGGAACCACCCGCCCTGTGGACGCCTATATCGATGCAGACGGTGGTTCTGACGAACTCTTCACTCCTCACGCCAAACGACGGAGCCTATTTTCTTAACGTCTTTGGCCGCCTCAGCGATCAAGCCGCGACCGATAAGGGTGCGCTTGCGCAAAGCCAGAACTGGCTTGACCAACAGATTCGCACCGCGACGCGCACGAAGGAAGGCGCAAGCCTGACACCCGCGCGGCTGCAGGAGATCAGCCACATTACGGTGCCGCTGGTTTCCGCAACGCGCGGGGTTTCTTCGCTGCGCGGCCGTTACAGCGGCTCGCTGCTGATACTGATGTGCGTGGTTGGGCTGGTGCTGCTGATTGCGTGCGCCAACCTGGCGAATTTTTTGCTGGCCCGCGCTGCTACTCGCCGGCGAGAGATCGCCACGCGCCTGGCCCTCGGCTCGAGTCGAACGCGCATCGTCCGTCAATGCTTTATTGAGACTTTCCTGCTCTCCTTTGCCGGCGGAATGCTGGGGCTGGGAATTGCTTTTGCCGCCACGCGCGCGCTGATTGCGTTTGTCGGCCAGGGAAGCTCGTACATCGCGATGAACCCTGCGCCGGATACGATGGTGCTGCTGTTCACGCTAGGGATCTCTCTGTTCACTGGCTTGCTCTTCGGACTTGCGCCGGCCATCCTCGCGTCGCGTACCGGAACTGCAAGCAACTTGAGTGCCGGCAGCCGCACGGCGCAAAGCAGCGGCGGCAAACAAGCGCGCTTCTGGCCCAAAGCGCTGGTCACCGCACAGGTGATGCTCTCGCTACTCCTGCTGGTAGGAGCGGGGCTTTTTCTGCGGACCCTCCGCAACCTTGAAAACCAGGACTTCGGCTTTGAGCGAACGCATTTGCTGCTCGCCGAATTCAATGCCGGACTCGCCGGTTACAAGCCCAGTCAGGCACCGGGCTTCCACAAGCAACTGCTCGAACGGCTCTCCGCGCTTCCCGGCGTCAAGTCAGCGGCCCTCGCGCTGACTCCACCGATCAGCGGAGGCAACTGGTCCTCGAACATCTCCTTCGCCGGCTATACTCCTGCGCCTAAGGAGAACACTAATTCGAAGCTAAACCGCGTCTCCGGACAGTATTTTGAGACCGCTGGAATCACCATTGTTGCTGGACGAGCCATCAATGACAGCGACACGCTCAATCGACAGAAGGTGGCCGTCATCAATCAGGCCGTCGCTAAGCACTTTTTCCCCAAGGGCGATGCAGTGGGGCAGTTGCTGACCGTCGGCATCGACGACGTCAAAGGGCCGTGGCAGATTGTCGGTATCGCGCGCGACACAAAACTAAGCAATCCCCGAGATACGGATGCGGAGCGGATGACTTATCTTCCGTTGGCGCAGATTGAGCCATTTAACCCGATCGATCCGGCAGCTTCGGCGTCGAACGAACGTGCCGCGAGTTCGGCGCCACCGGAGGAGAATCACGACCGCTTCGCCGCCCTCATTCTACTGCGTACCACCGGCGATCCCGCGAACACGATTGCCGATCTGCGTGCCGCGGTTGCATCCATCGATCCCAATTTCCCTCTTACCAAAATCACCACCATTCGCGATCAGGTCGACAACTTCATGTCGCATGACCAGCTGGTTTCCACGCTCACCGCCCTGTTTGCCGTGCTGGCGTTGCTGCTGGCCGCGATTGGTCTCTATGGCGTGATGAGCTACAACGTCGTCCGCCGCACCAATGAGATCGGCATTCGCATCGCGCTGGGCGCGCAAACCCCGGCTGTTCAGTGGATGATTTTGAGCGAGTCGTTGCTGCTCCTCGGCATCGGCGTGGGTCTGGGATTGCCGATCACGCTGCTGACCACCAAATACATCAAGGACCAGCTCTTCGGCCTGAGCGCACTCGACCCCATCACCTTCGGAGTCGCCCTGATCGTAGTAAGCGGGATGACTCTCTTAGCCGCCTGGCTGCCAGCTCGCCGCGCCACCAAGGTCGATCCGATGGTGGCCCTGCGCTGCGATTGAAGACGAACAGCGCCTTGCGGATAAATCCTGGGTGCCCCATCCATTTCACGGCATCATCGTGAAATGGATGGAAAACCTCGACACTCGACTCATTGAAAACCGCCGAATGCCATGTATCCTGTCCGCATGCGCTTTCCATCCCCTGGATTCCTGACTTCCGGCTTTGCCTTTGCCGTCCTCGCCATCGCGAATTCCCCAAGCCCATCCCAAACTCCGGTGGCCACGGAGCCGCATTTTCCCACCAGCGAAGACCTACGCCACTTGAAGTCGATCAGCTCGCCGCAGCTCTCACCGGATGGAAAACTCGTCCTCTTCTCGATAACCGAAGCCACGGCCGACGGCGCCAAGACCCACTTCTGGCTTTCTCCAGCCACCGGCAGTTCGGAAATGGCGCGCCAGATCACGTTCTCCGCGCCTTCCGACAAGCGCGGTGAGCGCGCCGCGCAATGGTCAGCCGACGGAACCGCGATCTATTTCCTGGCCAAGCGAGGCGAAAACACCCAGCTTTTCCGGCTCGATCTGCGCGGCGGCGAAGGCTCGCCCTACGACTTCAAGATTGTCCCCCCAGTCGACGAATCAAAAATCCCCGGAGCAATTCCGCCTCCCGGCGCAGAAGCCTCGTCAGCCGCGGACAAGAGTTCTGATAAGAAGCCAGACGCCAAGACTCCCGAGAAAAAACCGGATGCCGCCCCGGAGCCTTTGCCTTTGGACATAGGCGGCTATGCCCCCTCGCCCGATGGAAAGTGGCTGGCCATTTGGGCGCGCGATCCCGAAACCCCCGGCGAGAAAAAACAGAAAGACGCCAAGGCCGATGCATCCTGGGTAAACCACGAGATACACGGCACGCGCCTCTACCTGGCCGCGCTCAAGGCTGACGGCTCGCTCGACGGCGCATTGAAGCCCGTTGCGATTGCTCCGGATGTGCACCAGGCAGTCTGGTCGCTTGCAACTGACCGATTGCTGGTCATCACTGAGCAGCCAAACGAAGCCTCGGACCTCGGACCCGCCGGCGCGGCATGGGTGGTGGATGCCGGCACTCCCGATAAGCCCGCCAAGCTCAACGCCATCCCCGCCACGGTGAGCAGCGCGGTGTTTTCACCCGATGAGAGCACAATTGTTTTCTCTGCTCAGACTCCTGAAGACGCCCCGCCGGGGTACGACGAACTCTTTTCGCTCCCCAAGGAGGCAACGGGCACTGCAATCGTTCCGCTCACCTCCGGTTTTAAGGGTCAGATGAGTTCCTCCGGCCTGTACTTCGAGCCTGCGGGGTCGTTCATCGCCTCGGCTGGCATCGGCACAAGGACCGCGCCCGTGCGTATCGCGCTGGATGGCAAGACGCCGCCGGCTCCGGTCGAACTGGGCACATCGGTTGCCACTGCTCTTAATACCAATCGCAAACAGACCGGTTGGATATGGCTGGCGGATGCAGGCGGGCAGCCGCAACAACTCTGTTTTGCGTCCAAACTGGGCGACCCCTGCCAAAGCGTCTCAATTCCCGAACTGGCCCCATCCAACCTCCGCAAGGTCAAGCCGGAACTGGTCTATTGGCAGAGTGGCGCTTTCACCATCGAGGGTCTGCTCTACCTGCCACCGACAGCCTCCTCTTCCGCGAAGGTTCCGCTGATTGTCGATGTACACGGCGGCCCATTTGGCGCTTTTGAAGACCGCGGGGATTTCTTTGTCGACTTTCTCGTCGGTCACGGATGGGCAATCCTGCGCCCCAACCCGCGCGGTTCGTCCAACTATGGAGTCAAATTCGGCGCGGCCAACAAGAACGACCTCGGCGGCGGCGATTACCAGGATGTAATGGCCGGAGTCGACGCAGTGCTCGCCAAATACCCGCTCGACCCAAGCCGCATGGCCTTGATGGGCTACAGCTACGGCGGCGAAATGGCCGGATTCGTCGAAGGCAAAACCGATCGCTTCAAAGCCATCGTCAGCGGCGCGCCCGTGATTGACCAGTTCAGCGAATACGGTACTGAGGGAGGGTCATGGTACGACCGCTGGTACTACGGCAAACCCTGGGAGCACTTGGAAGACGCATGGCGCCAGAGCCCGCTGGCTGGCGCAAGCCGCGCCAAAACCCCCTTCATGCTTTTGCAAGGCCAGAGCGACACCACCGATCCGCTAGGCCAGTCCGAGGAGATGTATCGCGCCCTCCGCCAGGAAGGAGTGCCCGTGGAACTGGTCACCTATCCCCGCGATGACCACGGAGCACTGGCCACCGGCATGTTCGG
>JBELAI010000111.1:0-28787 GCA_049508975.1 Occallatibacter sp.
CACTGACTCTCCGCTGCTTTTTGAATCGCTGACCCGCCTTACCAAAGACAATCTCGACTCTCTTAATGCAGAGATGCGTTTGGTCGGAGATCATGCCTTCACCTTTACTCCGGCAGGTTGCGAATTCTCGTTTGGGAGAAAACTGACTCCCATCTTTATCCGCAAGGTGATGTTTCGGCAGGCATCCAGAGAGGTCATTGTGAGGACGACTATTATTAGGAGGCATCCTCCGCAAGAGGTTGTAGAGAAGACTTGGCGATTCGGGGTAGAGCACGGAGATTTGATCTTAGACGGAAAGAACGTTGCGGAGTGCGCAAATGCTCTTTTATGCGGCGTGGAAAAGGCCTTCCGCTAGCCCCTTGCGTAAAGTACATACTTCCGTTAAATTTTATAGGGACGGAGCGACATTGCTGCGTCGACGCGCTCATCGGACGAGGTGATCGTTAGAAGGTGGCGAACCGGAGGAGACGGTTCGCCGCGGCCCTACGGGACGCGAAACGTGGAATCGGATGCCCCCCCGGATTTCATCCGGGGCTATTTTCATGCCTTCCCCCCGGGAAGAGGGCCGATTTGTTTCAGCGCTGGGCAGCAGATGGAACCACCTACGAAAAAGGATCTGCTCAAGCGATTGCCATGGCTCGCTGGACCTGTCCTGACGTCTCAGGGCGTGAAGCGCTTCTCGCCCGCTTCAATAGGTACTGTCAGGCGGTTCTCCTGGGGCGGTTCCGGGCACGATGCAAATGTTGTGTAGGCGCAAGCCGGGTTTTCCAGGCGATTGAAGTCCAGCATCAGTTTGCCTGGTTTATCCAACCCGTGGTCGGGGAACGGGACGTGCAAATATCGGCCGCCGGCATAGGTGGCATCCTTGCTGGTGTCGTCGCTGACGACGAAGAGGAGCATATCGTCGTTCGGGTGTTCGAGCACCGGGACCAGGGTCAGCTTCGTTTTGCCCAGAGTGAAGACCGCAGTTCCCGGCGCGGGAAGGATCAATGCGATGCCGGCCCGGGTTGGGATGGATTCCGTGTGGGTCGTCGTGAAGGGAACCCACGTCGCCTGCACATTGAGGCGCGGGTCGGGTGCGTACCAGTTCAGGTCTTTAAAGTTCGCACGCGTAGGCGAGTCGGCATCTTTCACCCGCAGCACAAAACGGCCGCCGCGGTCCAGCACCGACATGGAAACTCCATGCCAGTTGATGACCGTAGGATTTGCGCTCACGTCCAGCGTACCCTCCTTCGCCGGTTCGCCGTCGACGGTTAAATCGGGCGGAAACCCGTCGAGAGTCGCATGCAACTCCGCAGTCTTATCGTTCACCGTAATCAGGCAGATGTGGTCAGGCGCCTGAACATGTATCTGGACCTGGTTATCCTTGGACGTGCCAACTGAATTGGCTCCCGGCTTGAGCCACTCCATCCCCGCAAGCGTGAGCCAGCCGCCAGGGCCGCCAATCTCATCTGTCCGGCGCGCCCGCCACTTATCCAAATCCTGCCGCCACGCCGATTCCGCAGGACTGACGGTGGCCTGGGCCGCGGCCTGCGGTGCTGCTTGAAACGCATTGAGCCGCCTCTCTCCAGCCAGCGAAATCGCCAGCGCCAACGCGAACCAGCCCAACGATTTCCTTGCTGCCCCCATTCGTGTCATTCTTCGCATCTCCTCTTCCTGGCCTGCGATTCCTGTTTTCCCTAACCGGCGCTCCCCATTCGCAGTCAAACCTGCGGAGTGCCTTTCAAATGCCGCCCCGTCCATGCGAAGATCTCTCGCATCCAAGCTCTCATGCGCAGGATTCAGCTGGCAAGTCGATCGTTTGGTCACCGGCGCTGGACTTATTATGACCCGGCTGGGGCGCGGAGATAGACTTTCCGCGGGGTTTCCGTTGCTGGTATCACGCGTGGTGAATCGCATGTGCAAGTCGCTTCCTGTCTCTCTCGCTCTATTCCTCTTCTGTTCCGCGTTGGCCATCGCTCAGCAAAGCTCTCCTGTTGCCCCGCCACCCGCGCAGTCAACGCCAACTCCCAGCAACCCGGTTCTCGTCAACCGTCCTCCGCCCCGGCCACCAGCGCCCATAAGTCCTGTCACCCCCGAAGGCCGCGTTCATCTCGACGTCCTGGTCAGCGACTCCGCGGGCAAGCCCTTTCCGGGCCTGGGACCACAGGACTTCACGCTGCTGGACAATAACCAGGCCACCAAAATCCTTTCCTTCCGCTCCTTAGATGGAGTCAACGTCAAGCCCAATCCGCCGGTCGAGGTTATTATCCTTTTCGATACAGTGAACTTGCCTTTGCAGCAGGTTGCATTCACACGCCAGGAGATCGCGAAGTTCCTTAGCCAGAATAGTGGCCATCTGGCCCAGCCCGTTTCACTCATGCTGCTGACTGAAGCAGGGCTCCGCATCCAACCGCGCCCTTCCGTCGATGGCAATGCCCTTCTTACCGTGCTGGACCAGGTCAAGGCCGGCGTTCACTCGATCAACAGTGCCATGGGCGCAGAGGGCGATCTGGAGCGCTTCCAGTTATCGGTGCGGCAAATCGCCACCATCGCCGAGAATGAGGCTACGCGACCGGGCAGGAAGCTGCTCATCTGGGTCGGCCCCGGCTGGCCAATGCTCGACAGCAGGAGCTTCATGTTTAGCGACAAAGATCAACTGCGCTACTTCGACGCAATCGTCGAACTCACTAACAAGCTGCGCGAGGCGCGCATCGCCGTCTACAGCGTAGCTCCGGAGAACGTACAAAGCGAAGGACAGAGCCGCTTCCTGTACCAGGACTTTCTCAAGGGCGTGCTGTCCTCGCGAAAAGCCGATACCGGCAACCTGGCGCTGAAGGTACTTGTGCAGCATAGCGGTGGGCGCATCCTGGGGCCCGACAACAATCTTGCAGAGCAGATCAACGCCTGCATCGCGGAGGCAAACGCCTTCTACACCATCTCTTTCAATCCACCGCATGCCGAACACGCCGACGAATATCACGACCTGAAGATTCAAACCAGCCAGCCGGGCCTCACGTCCCGCACCACCAGCGGATATTACAATCAGCCCCAGCCGGCGGCGATTGTTTCCAACGGACCTTTGAAATAACGGGCGAAGTAACAGGCGAAGTAACAGGACGAGATGCATTTCATGAGCGGGCGAATCCATGCATGTTGCGCAATCCTGATTCTCTTGCCGGCGCTCGCATTTGCGCAGCAAAGCACCGAGCCGCAAGATCCGATCCTCATGCATCGCTCGCCTGCCAAACCGCAGGAGACTTTGCCG
Source organism: Occallatibacter sp. (assembly GCA_049508975.1). Lineage (GTDB taxonomy): Bacteria > Acidobacteriota > Terriglobia > Terriglobales > Acidobacteriaceae > Telmatobacter. Next base: position 3,248 of record JBELAI010000111.1, read on the forward strand.
AACCCTCTGCCTCCCAATACCCCCGTCAATCGCGCAGCGGAATTTGTAGGCAAACCCATAAACGTTTCCGATTTGGAGCAGACCCTCAAGGGTCTCGAAAATAAATCGGATGGAGAGGCAGCCAAAGAGATTTCACAGCTGGCTCTCACGGAGCGGTTAAGCAGCGCAAAGCTTGCGTCGTGGAAAGCTGCCTTGCGAGGTGACAAGGCCAGGTCTGCCCTCGTGGAAGTAGCCGACGCCTCCGTATTTCTCAGCTTGCCTGGCGCGGAGATTCCTGCGCAACCTTCGCCGGACCACGACGAGCAGCGGCGCATCGTCGCCAAGGCGCTGGTCTATCTTTCCGAAACAATTCCGAAGTTGCCGAACTTCTACGCCACGCGCACTACCACCCGCTATGAGGACGTACGCGACGACAAGAAGCGGCCTGGGTCGTCCATCTTGACCGGAAAACCGCTCGATATGGCCGGGAGTTCCAGCGTAGTCGTGCTTTACCGCGACGGCAGTGAGACGCTGCGTCCCGTGGCCGGCAAGCGGAGGGGCGCTTATCCAGAAGAGAAGGGCCTGGTAACAAAGGGAACCTTTGGACCCATCCTGTCTACAGTGATGGTGGATGCGTCGCACGGCGAGGTGAGATTCAGCCGCTGGGAGCGAGGCCCGGAGCGACCTATGGCGGTGTTCAGCTTTGTGGTGCCCAGGGGAGAGTCGCACTATACCGTGGCTTACCGCAACCCCTCAGCCCAATCCCAGAACTACGATCTTCAACCATCCGGTTATCACGGAGAGATCGCTATTGATCCAGTGACGGGAACAATCCTTCGCATTGCTTTGCAGGCGGACCTCGACCTCGATTCCGCAATGCTGCGCGCCGACATCATGGTGGAATACGGCGCGGTAGATATCGGCGATAAGACTTACACCTGTCCGGTGCGCAGTGTCGCAATTTCACAAGGGCATACCGCGATCCTTATACGAGACATATTTGAGAATGGCAGTGCGCTTGGTCCGCCGGTTACGCGGCTGAACGATGTGTCCTTCTCGGATTATCATTTGTTTCGCGGCGACGTACGTATCGTGTCAGGCGATCCTCCGGACCCGGAGAAGAAGTAAGCGCATCCTTGGCGCGTGGCGAAAAAGCCGATGGCGGAGACAAGAAGTGTCTGGGCTCATCGTATGCCCTCTTAATTCCAACAAGTTGCGACCAGTTATGGTCATTTGACAGCAGTATTCCATAATCCATACAATTAAACAGGAAGAATCCACCCATTTTCAGCCATAAGTCGCAGATAGATGGGTGCTTAGTCAGGCTCCAACTGCCTCGGCCTTTAACCCACAAGGCGCATTGTTGCAGCCCACGACGGGAGCAAGCATGGCGGATCCGCGTGTCAGCCCGAGAGAGCGGCTGGTGCTTACGGCAATCATCGAGTTGTACATCGCTACCGGCGAACCGGTGGCCTCGCAGGCGGTTGCGCTCGCGTTTGCCGACCGCGAAGGCCTCAGTTCCGCTACCATCCGCAATGTAATGGCCACCCTCGGCGAAGCGGGCCTGCTAGAGCAGCCGCACAGCTCCGCCGGCCGCGTTCCCACCGCCGCCGCCTTCCGTTATTACGTTGAACAGATCACCCAGCCGGGCCGCATCGCCGCCGGTGCCCAATCTGCCGGCGTCGCTGGGCAGGGGACTTCATCGCTCAACGCAGCCCTGATCAGCGATGCCCGCCGCGAGCAGATCGAAGACAGCTTCACCGGCGTTACCAGCTCAAACGAATATCTAGAGCGCACATCGCACGTGCTGGCGCTTATATCGAGCGGCCTGGGTGTCGCCCTGGCCAGCTCCGGCGCCAGCCAAGTGCTTGAACACATTCACTTTTCGCGCCTCTCCACGGGCCGCGTGCTCGCCGTGCTGGTCACTCAGGCCGGTGCGGTGCTCGATCGTGTGTTGACCCTCGACCGCGAACTGACCCACACCGAACTTGAAACCGCCGCGCGCTACTTGAACGAAAACTTCCGTGGTTGGCCCATCGATCGCATTCGAGCTGAGGTCGCCCGGCGGGTCGAAGTGGAGCGCGAAGCCTACGCCCAGATGCTTGCCTCGGTCGAGGAGCTCTGCCGCAAAGGAGCCCTGACCGGCACCGAAACCGCCCCCGCAATCTTCGTAGATGGAATGGCCAACCTGATCACGGCTGAGTTCGACCGCGAGCGTCTGCGCCAGATGCTGGTAGCGCTTGAAGCCAAGCAGCGGCTCGTGGAACTGCTCACCGCCTATGTCGACGGCCGTCAGCAGGAAGTGAGGGTCGTTGTTGGACTCGACCAGGCGTCCCCGGCCATGCAGGACCTGGTGCTCATTGGCGCGCCCGCCCGGCTGGGTGGCGAAAGCCTTGGAACTGTCGCCGTTATCGCACCCACGCGCATCCAATATCAGGAGATGATTCAGGCAGTTCGCTACATCGCCCGGCTTTCCGAGCGCCTATTCGAGATTCCGGCGGACTAGAAGGGTGTCCGCCGCCAATAAAGGAGTTAGCGTCTCCAAGGAGTGCTGGCGGTAAACTAGACCTGTGGCCGTCGCGCGTTTCCCTGCATCCGCCCAGTGCGGCGCGAGTCCAATAAAAATACAATGGAATCAGGCACACTTGATTTTTGGGAGAAAACGCAGAGTTATGCCAAAACATGAAACAGATTTGACCGTAGTAGAACCGCAGGAAAGCGCCGCTGCAGAAGACGCTGCTTCCGAAGGTGCTTCCTATACCCAGTGCAGCGCGTCGCTGGAGGCTGAGCCCCAGCCCAGCCGCACAGAACTCGAGCAGTTGAAGGGCGAGCGCGACCAGTTGCTTGACCGGCTGGCGCGGTTGCAGGCCGAGTTTGAAAATGCGCGCAAGCGGGCTGATCGCGAGCGGGTGGAGTTCCGCGACTACGCCACCGGCAACGTGGTCGAGCAGTTTTTGCCTGTCGTCGACAACTTCGAGCTGGCGCTCAAGTCCGGCGGTAATGCTGAGCAGTTGCGCCACGGCGTCGAGCTGATTGTGAAGCAGTTTGAAGAGATCCTGCGCCAGTTGCAGGTCAATCCCATTCCTACGGTGGGCGAGGCTTTCGATCCCCGTATCCATGAAGCGCTGGGCTCCGTAGAGCGTGACGATATGCCCGACCAGCACGTGGCGGAAGAAATTCGCCGTGGCTACAAGCTGCGCGAGCGGCTCCTGCGTCCCGCCTTGGTCCGCGTGGTCCACAACCCGAATCAGAAAGCCGACTGAGTCCGATTCCCGACGAAACGAGTTTTAATAGCCAAGAATGAGTTCTAATACAAAAGTGAGCAAAGCAGATTATTACGAGGTCCTCGGTGTTTCCCGTGATGTCAGCGACCAGGAGTTGAAGAGCGCGTATCGCAAGCAGGCGCTCAAGTACCATCCTGACCGCAATCCGGGAGACCACGCCGCGGAAGAGAAGTTCAAGCAAGCCAGCGAGGCCTACCAGGTGCTCAGCGACGCCGACAAGCGCGCGGCCTACGACCGCTACGGCCATGCCGGCCTCGGGGGCCAGGGCGGCTTCAACGGCGGTCCCTTTGCCGGCGGCGTAGACATTGGGGACATCTTCGGCGATCTGTTCGGCGAAATGTTCAACGTCGGCGGCGCCCAGCAACGTGGTACGCGCACCCAGCGCGGAGACGATCTGCGCTTCGACCTGACCATCGATTTCGAAGACGCCTTCTTCGGTACAGAGACCGAAGTGAAGATCCGCCGCCTCGAGATCTGCACGACCTGCAACGGCAAGGGCACAGCCTCAAGCCGCGGACCCAGCGTATGCACCCAATGCCAGGGCCGCGGCCAACTCCGCTACCAGCAGGGCTTCTTCTCTGTTGCCCGGACCTGCGGCACATGCGGCGGCACCGGCCAGGTCATTGGCGACCCGTGCACCACTTGCCGCGGACAAACGCGTGTCAGCAACGAATTCAAGCTCACCGTCAAAGTGCCTCCGGGCGTTGAAGAGGGAACCCGCATCCGCTACACAGGCGAAGGCGATGCAGGCCGTTCCGCTGGCCCACGCGGCGATCTATACGTGGTGCTCTCCGTGCGTCCGCACGACTTTTTTGAGCGCAAGGGCAACGACCTGCACTGCGTCATCCCCATCAGTTTTCCGCAGGCAGCGTTAGGCGACGAGTTTGAAGTCCCCGGCATCGACGGCCCCATCAACATCAAGATTCCCGAGGGCACGCAGAGCGGCCGCGAAATTCGCATCCGCGGGCGCGGTGTTCCGCACCTCAACGACAAGAGCCACGGCGATCTGATTGTGAAAGTGCTGGTGCAGATTCCGCGCAAGCTATCCCGTTCGCAGCGCGACCTGGTGAGCAAGCTGGCCGAGTCGCTGGCGGTAGAAAACAAGCCCACATCTCCCGGCCTCCTGGATAAGATGAAGGACTTGTTCAACTAAGACAGGGGTTAGGGATCAGGGGTCAGGGATTAGGAAAAGCCCGGTTCGAATGAGGGCTGGGTGCCCCAGGTCTCGCTTCTGAGACCTGGGAGACCACAAACCTACGTGGTCGCGTGCCCACGGTTCAGCTTTTCCAAGGATTAATAACAGGCACTCCAGCCGCAAGAAACGGCGCAGTATCGCGGGTGGCGACTGCGAACCCGTGCACGGCGGCGATAGCGGCAATCTGGCAATCGCCGATGGAGTTGGAAAAACCACGCGCCTGAGCGCGGCTCGCAAGCGACGCATAAGCTACCGCAGCTTCGCGTTCAAAGGCGAGAAATCGATCGGCGAAGTACGTGGTGAGCGTGGCCTGGACCGCTGTAGCCATGGCTCTCTTTCGTTTGCCGTCAGGAAGGAGCGAAATGCCGAGCAGCAGCTCCATGAGGACAGGAGCGCACAGATAGAGTGTTTCTTTCGGCTGGCGGTCCAGCCACGCAGCTACGACCGGATCAGCGAACGGCTTTAACGGCTCCGAGATCACATTCGTATCAAGAACGATCACGAGAAATCCGCCGGCTCGGCTGGCCTCGGATCGCGAGTGATGTCGAGCTCAATGCCGCCATAGCGGCGTCCGAGCGCAGCTAGTTGCGAACCGAGCCCCTCAGTCGTATTAGTGGACACGGCGTCTTCCAGAATTCTGCGAATCTCGGCCTCCGTGCTGCGCCCGTTCCGCGCCGCACGCAGTTTCAAAGCGCGATGTGTCTCCTCGGGGAGATTCCGAACAGTGACAGCAGGCATAGATTTCCCTCCTTCTCAATACGATATCAATGATAGCAGATTGCTGCTAATGATAGCGCGATGAGACCTGGTTTTCTAAACCGCCAGCAGCGTCACAACCACCACGGCAATCCCGATCGCCTGGCTGATGCGGTCCGTCAGCGCAAACGCCACGGGATCCTCATTAAGACGACCCCGCGAAGCGAGCAGCCAAACCCGGTTGAGCCACAGCGTGATCAGCGGGACACACAGCCACAGCAGCCGCGGCTCGCGGTAGAGCTTCTGCACATCCGGCCCGGTAATGTAGATGGCGAACACGACCACAGCCGCGTAGGCGGAGCTGGTGCCAAAGCTGCGCAGTTGGGCCAAGTCCGAGATGAGGTAGCCGCGCCCGTTATTCGGCGCCGCATTTGTGGCGCGCATGTTTTCCAGTTCCGCAAACCGCTTGACGAGAGCGAGCGAGAGAAATAGAAACAGCGAGAAGCCTGCCAGCCAGTCGGAGATGGGCGTTTGCGTCACAGCGCTGCCCGCCAGCAGCCGTAAAATATACAAGCCCGATAGCACCAGGACATCAACGAGCACAAAGCGCTTCAGATACATCGAATACGCAAATGTTGTCGCCAGGTAAAAGAGAATCCAGGCAAAAAATCTCCCTGGAAGCATCGCCGCGCCAGCCAGTCCCACGATCAGAAAAATCAACGCAATCGAGATCCCCGCAAATGCGGACAGGTCCCCTGAAGCGAAGGGCCGCTGGCTCTTGAGAGGATGACGTCGATCCGCTTCAATGTCCAACAGGTCGTTGAAAATGTACACCGACGACGCGGTAAGCGAGAAGCAGCAGAAAGCCAGCAGAGCAGTCAGCAGCTTGCCGGTGTTCAACGCGTGCGAACACAACAGCGGCACGAAGATGAGTAGATTCTTGGCCCACTGTTGCACGCGCGCCGCCTTGAAGAGCGACTGCGGAAATGCCTTGCGCTCCACGAAGGAATGCGCCGGCTCTATGCCCTGGGTCCGGAGCCGCATCCGCAATCCAACACTGGGATTGGCCACCATTGCCTCTGTAGCCTGGGCCAGCAGCGGAAGATCGGGTGTGTCATTGCCAATGTAGTCGAAAGCCGCAGAGCCGAGCCGATTGCGCAGGCCTTCCAGCTTTTTCGATCCGGTAAGGTTGGTAGCACCGTCTGAGCCCAGAACATCGGCGAAGATTCCCAAGTGATCCGCGACGCGGCGAGCCAGATTCTGATCCGCACCCGTGGCGAGGTAAAGGTCGCGGCCGCGCGAGCGCTCCTGATGAAGATACTTGAGGAGCGTGCAGTTGTAAGGCAGGTGCGGCACATCCAGCGAGACAGACTCAGTCACAAATGCCTTGAACGCAGCCTTACCTCGTAACAGATGGCCAGCCAGCGGGAGCAGCAGCAGCGGCCGCGCGCGCACCAGGGTCAGCAGGGAATCGACAAGAGTGTCCGACTTGACCAGTGTTCCATCCAGGTCCACGCACAGCGGGCGCAGCACTTCGACCGGCGCTTCTGTTTGCAGAACTGGGCTGGACTGGGGCAGAGCAAGCTCCTCGCCGGCGTTTCCGGGCACCCCAAGTATACAGTCGGGATTTTGGAAGGAGGGATTTGGTGGAGCTGAGCGGGATCGAACCGCTGGCCTCCTCGTTGCGAACGAGGCGCTCTCCCAGCTGAGCTACAGCCCCACGACTTCTTTATCTTACCAGCGAGCGGAGAATCCCGAAAGACGCGCCGCACATTTTACTGTCCAGACGATCGCTCCGGCGAAAAGAACGAGTCCATCCGCCGGAATAACCCTAGAGTTGATTCATGTTCGCGAGGAATTCCGCATTATTGCGAACCTTTTCGAGACGCGCAATCAGCAGTTCCATCGCTTCCACCGGGGACAGCGGATTCAGCACGCGGCGCAAGACAAAGATCCGCTGCAAATCTTCCTTGGGAATGAGCAGCTCTTCCTTGCGTGTTCCGGAGCGCTGGATATCGATGGCCGGGAACACGCGCTTGTCCACAAGCTTGCGGTCCAGGATGATTTCCATGTTGCCGGTGCCCTTGAACTCTTCGAAAATCACTTCGTCCATACGCGAGCCGGTGTCAACGAGCGCGGTCGAGATAATCGTCAAAGATCCGCCCTCTTCAATGTTGCGGGCCGCGCCGAAAAAGCGTTTGGGCCGTTGCAGAGCGTTTGAATCCACGCCGCCTGAGAGCACCTTGCCTGATGGCGGCACAATGGTGTTGTAGGCTCGGGCAAGCCGCGTGATGGAGTCGAGCAGAATGACGACGTCGCGCTTGTGCTCCACCAGCCGCTTGGCTTTTTCGATCACCATTTCGGCCACCTGGACGTGGCGTGCGGCGGGCTCATCGAAGGTGGAGCTGATCACTTCACCTTTGACAGACCGCTGCATGTCCGTGACTTCTTCAGGCCGTTCGTCGATGAGCAGCACGATCAGAACGACTTCGGGGTGATTGGTGGAGATGGAGTTGGCGATCGACTGCAGCAGCATGGTCTTGCCGGTGCGCGGCGGGGCGACGATCAAGCCGCGCTGGCCTTTGCCTACCGGCGTCAACAGGTCCATGACCCGGCCGCTGATGCCTTCGCGGACCGTCTCCATCTTGATCCGCTCCTGCGGATAAAGAGGCGTCAGGTTGTCGAAAAGAATCTTGTTGCGCGTCTCTTCGGGCGACTCGAAATTGATGGCCTCGATCTTGACCAGCGCGAAATACTTCTCGCCCTCGTGCGGCGGACGGACATTGCCGCTGATGGAGTCGCCGGTCTTCAGGTCAAACTTGCGTATTTGGGACGGAGACACGTAAATGTCGTCCGGCCCTGGCAGATAGTTGTAATCGGGGGAGCGCAGGAAGCCGTAGCCGTCGGGCAAGATCTCCAGCACGCCGTCGGCGAAGATGTGCCCCTCCTTTTCGCTCTGTGCCTGAAGAATCTTGAAGATCAGGTCTTGCTTGCGAAGGCCGCTCGCGCCCGGGATCTCCAGGGTGCGCGCTATGCGGCTCAGTTCGGTTATGTTCTTTTCTTTTAGTTCAGCGATGGTCATGGTCACCTGCGGTAAGGAGGGATGGGAGTGGGTGGTGCGGAAAGGGGATGTGTTCCAGGGAAAAATCGGGCGGGAATCTATACAGGATGAGAGCACAGGCCAAGCCTGAGGCATCTCCCGAAATCAAGAAAATACTGAAACACCGGAGAAACGCGGCTAACCTGGCCGGTCAGCCGCTTTGAAACCGTTGCCTTGAATCAACTATACCCTTCGCGGATCGCCGTTAAGCGGCGCGGCGCCTTTCGACAGGCTCCGTCGTCGCTTGCGCGGCTACTGGCGCTGCCGCCCCGGGATTGGTGGTCTGAAAACGGCCCAGGACTTCATTGGTCGTGTCTTGCAGCCGTGTGTTCGGCTTGTGCAGCTTACGGGTCGCCTTGCTAGCCAGTTGACAGAGCTGGTAGCGATTGGACACATGAGAAAGTGCCCCGAAAACTAAATCAGAACGCATGATGAATCTCTCCTTGCTTGGGGTGCCTGTCCGTGCGGTACTTGCCTGGTGCCGCCGGTCCAGTCAGGAAGCCAAATCAATCCTCAGCCGCCTTTTTTTATTCACATTCCTTAGACGCACAAAGTGGCCGTCTAGTTCGAAAATCTTGACGCACATTCGCACGCCAAAAATGAAACTTGTGCCGAATCAGTGATACGGATTGCCGTTCTGGGAATCCAAACGCCCGTTTTCCCGTTCCGGCGGACTTCAAATCGCACCGGTACATCAGTTAATGAGCCCCAGCTCAATATGATGCGGGAAACCACGGACGGGCGCGCACAAACGCTTGGTGCAAACTGCCCTTTAACGGATGGCACTCATGAATGTATACCGAGTCGCCCTCCGGGTCAACAGTTTTTTCCGGTCTTTTTGACCCTCGGGAATCATCCATGGATGCCTTCCGTGTTGAGACATTAAGGCATTTATAATAAAAGAGTTAACGGTAGGAATGTGCAGATTTCCACCCTGATCGTAGCGATTGTGGGGCGGTTTTTCCACCTCACACACCTCTGTGGAACCTCCCTAATTACCTGGCTCACTGAGATTTAGGTTTGCCGATCAAAAAAACATTCCGCGCCTCGCCATAGTCGCAAATATCCTCTTTTTTGTGACCTCCAGGACAACGTAGCCGCTTCAAACCTCAAAGAACAGTTCCAGGAATTGCCCCGTTCAACTGTAATCCCTGTCAAACTGGCAACTATTCCCAATTCCCTACTGCCTACCTCTCTCATGCCCAATAGCTGCGGTCCAACGTGCGGTACTGGATCGCTTCGGCCAGGTGAGCGACGGTCAGGTGTTCCGCGCCTTCCAGGTCCGCAATGGTTCGCGCCACTTTGAGAATGCGGTCGTGGGCGCGCGCGGTCAGACCCTGTTGCTGCATGGCGCGCTCAAGAAGGCGTTCGGAATCGGCGCCCAATTCGCAGTGGGTCCGAATCTGCCGCGTGGTCATCTGCGCATTGGAGTAGATTTTGTCCCCGGCTTTCATGAAGCGCTTTTGTTGCTGTTCGCGCGCGGCCATCACCCGCCCACGAATTTCCAGCGAGCCCTCCGCTGCCGCGCCGCCGCGCAGTTCTTTGTATTGCACAGCCGGAACCTCGATATGAATGTCGATACGGTCCAGCAACGGGCCGGAGATTTTGGCCACGTAGCGCTGAATCATCGGTGGAGTACACATGCACTCGCGCGACTTGTCGTTGAAGTATCCGCACGGACATGGATTCATGGCTGCCGCCAGCATGAACCGCGCGGGGAATGTCAGCGACATGGATGCGCGCGCAATAGTCACGGTGTGATCTTCGAGCGGCTGCCGCATCACCTCAAGCACGTTACGCGGAAACTCCGGAAGCTCGTCGAGAAACAGCAGGCCGTTGTGCGCCAGCGAAACTTCGCCAGGCCGCGGGATCGCACCGCCGCCAATGAGCCCAGCATCGGATATGGTGTGGTGCGGCGCGCGGAACGGGCGTTGCGTCACCAACCCCGCAGCCGCATCCAACACTCCGGCTACCGAATGAATCTTCGTAGTCTCCAGAGCCTCTTCAAAAGTGAGTGGCGCGAGAATCGACGGCAGCCTCTTGGCCAGCATCGTTTTGCCCGAGCCTGGCGGACCAATCATCAAAATGTTATGGCTGCCCGCTGCGGCCACTTCCAATGCGCGCTTCGCCGTCTGTTGTCCGCGCACATCTTTGAAGTCCACGGAGAAATGCTGCAGCTCGTTCAGCAGCGTTGCTGTCTCCACGCGAAACGGTTCACGCTGAATCGAACCCACCACTGAAGTGTTCAAAAGTTCGAGCACATCCAGAAGCGAGGAGACGGGGTAGACATTCACGCCTTCCACTACAGCAGCTTCCGCTGCATTGGCCGCCGGCAAAATCAGACTCGGAATACCCTTCTCTCTCGCCAGAATGGAAATGGGCAGCATGCCTGGCACGGCACGCACGCTTCCATCGAGCCCCAACTCACCCACAATGAGGAAGCGGCTCACATCGTCCACGCGCAGAGCGCCATACGCCCCCAGAATGCCGACAGCGATGGGCAGGTCGAATCCCGCACCTTCTTTTTTTATATCCGCAGGCGCCAGGTTGATGGTGATGAAGGTGGGCGGAATCAGGTAGCCGGAATTCTTGATCGCCGCACGCACCCGGTCGCGGCTCTCGCGCACCGCCGCATCCGGCAAACCGACGGTATGGAAGACATCCTTATCAATCACCGCGCCGCTATAATCCACCTCCACATCGATGAGGTTGGCATCGATGCCGTACACAGCGGCGCTGAGGGCTTTAAAGAGCATGATGGATGCGCGTGCAACAGAAGCCAACGAGGAGGGAGGAGGGCACAGCGCGCAACGCGGCAGCAGAATGGCGCGATGCGTTCTCCGCGCCTTTTGGTCTAGGTTCAGAACTGCCTGTTGCAATGATACATGGTGGCGTTCGTTCTTTCTGTTTCTATCTCGCTATTCTCCGCCTCGTGTTTCCCGCTACAATTTCATCCGTGACCACGAGTCTCTTCGACCTCTACAAAATCGGTGTTGGCCCTTCGAGTTCGCATACCATGGGCCCCATGCGGGCCGCCTGCCGCTTCGCCCGCGAACTTGGAATCCACGGCCTGCTCGATCGTGTTGTCCGCGTTCACGTGGATCTCTACGGATCTCTCGCCCTCACCGGCCTGGGCCACGCAACGGATCGCGCCGTGCTGCTGGGTCTTTCCGGCCACGAGCCGGCCAACATCGATCCCGCGGCCATTGCATCCACAGTCGCCGCCATCCGCACCGCACATCAAATCGATCTTGCCGGAACCCACGCCATCGCATTTGAAGAACCGCGCGACCTGATCTTCGAGCGAACGGTGATGTATCCACCCGGCGCGCAGACGCAGCATCCCAACGGCCTTCGTCTCACAGCCTATGACGCAGCCGGCGCAGAAGTCGAGCAGCGCACCTTCTTCTCCATCGGTGGCGGATTCATCACCGAAGACGGCGTATCCCAATCGGCGGACGCGCAGCAAGCAATAATTCCGTTTCCTTTTCACAGCGCGGCGGAGTTGTTGGCAACGGCGCACGCCAATGAGCTTTCCATCAGCCAGCTCATGCTTGAGAACGAATGCGCACTCGTGAAGTCGGCTGCGCCCAATGAGGATCGCGCGTCTGTCGAGGTCGTTCGCGAAGGCATCGAACGAATCTGGAAGACGATGCAGGACTGCGTAGAGCGCGGCATCGCCACGGAAGGGATTCTCCCTGGCGGATTGGAAGTACGCCGCCGCGCCCATCGTCTTGCCGCGCGGCTGAATGAAAAGGAGTCTACCGGTCTGCGCGGCGATCCGTTAGCTCCGCTCGATTGGCTTACCGTGTACGCAATGGCCGTGAATGAAGAGAACGCCGCCGGAGGACGCGTAGTTACCGCGCCCACCAACGGTGCAGCCGGCGTGGTGCCTGCAGTGGCGCACTACTACGCGCGTTTCATTCCCGAGGCAGACCACGAAGGCATTCTGCGTTACTTCCTCACCTCCGCCGCCATCGGCATCCTTTATAAGGAGAATGCGTCGATCAGCGGTGCAGAGGTTGGCTGCCAGGGTGAAGTAGGAGTAGCCTGCTCCATGGCTGCGGGCGGGCTGACCGCTGCACTCGGCGGAACGAACGGGCAAGTGGAGCACGCCGCCGAAATCGCAATGGAGCATAACCTCGGCATGACCTGCGATCCCATCGGCGGCCTCGTCCAGATTCCCTGCATCGAACGCAACGCCATGGGCGCTGCGAAGGCCGTGCATGCATCGCGCATCGCGCTCAGTGAGTCCGAAGCGCACAAGGTATCGCTCGATCAGGTCATCCGCACCATGTACCTGACGGGTCTGGATATGCAATCGCGCTACAAAGAGACCAGCCTGGCCGGCCTTGCGTTGAATATCATCGAGTGCTGATTTCGTGCTCGTAAAATTCCGGCCATGCTGTTGCGCATCATCCTATTCGAGAGTGCGAATCGGGAACTCATCCGCAATTTGTGAAGGGCACAACATCCGCCGCTTGCAGCAAATGACACTCTGATTTTGATTCCGCGAGTGCAAATTCTTCTTCCACGAATCGACATTCGATGCGTCGCGGAAAAATTGTTGACCATTTTTCCACTCCTCGTTCGTTTTTTTCTTGACACTTGCGAAGCATGAATCTATACATTCATCAACTGCAATTTAACAATTGCAGACATCGATGCAAACCATCGAAAAGGGAGAATAGGAAAAAATGGCAACCAAGAAGGCACCCGCGAAGAAGGCAGCCGCCAAAAAGGCACCCGCGAAGAAGGCCGCAAAGAAGGCCGCAAAGAAGAAGTAATTGCGGCAATCCAACAACAAGGCAACACTCAGAGGGGGACGCTACAAAGCGTCCCCCTCAGTGTTTATGCGGGTTCCGCGACTCTGAAGAAGGACTAGACTTGATGAGGATGGGAAGCGAGGAAGGGAAGCAGTTCCCTTGAATGCCATGACAAAACGCCGCTGGATTGCCGAACACTGGGATGAAGTCACAGCTACAATCGCTGGCTCGCAGGCTGAACACATGGCCCGCGTCTTGCGCGCGCATCCGGGCATGGAAGCCGATGTTGTCGCGGGCGGCCACGTTTATCACGCGGAAGTGGCAGCCGTTCATCCCACCGAAGTCCGATTCAATCTCATCGCCGAAGTTCAGGCCGATCCAGCGCTGCCCGTGACGCTGGTTCTCTCCGTCTATAAATTCGATCGCATGGAGTGGGCGATTGAGAAAGCCACAGAACTGGGCGTAGCGGCATTGGCGCCGGTCTTCGCGCGCCGCACTGAAAAACATCTGGCACAGGCCGCAGAGAAGCGAATCGAGCGCTGGCGCCGCATCGCGCATGAAGCCTCTCAACAATCCCGCCGATCCGACGTGCCTTTGATCCACGACCTGGCGCCGCTGACTTCGCGCGCACGCGCCGCCTCCGGATCGACCCGCATCGTTCTCGCCGAGCAGGAGCGAAGCACCACCTTGCGCAACGCGATCGAAGAAGCAGTAGCTGCCGCCGGGCAGGAGATGCCCACGCTTGAGATCGCCATTGGACCCGAAGGCGGATGGGCTCCCGAGGAAGAAGCCCTCTTCGACGCCAATGGCTGGCGCGCCACATCGCTCGGGCCGCGCATTCTCCGCGCAGAGACCGCAGCCATCGCCGCGCTGGCGGTTGTTGCTTCATGCTTGGAGTAGCGGACGAGATTTTCAGTCGGAAAAAATATGGGTGCCCCACATCTCGCTTCTGAGATGTGGGATTGATCGCCACTCCAGCTACCGTCAATTCCGACTTCAATTACAAATGCGCAAAGTGCAGCAGCAGTCCCGCCAGCGCCGCACCAACAAGGTCGCCGATGAGCGGAATCGGCGCGTACCGCCAATTCGATCCGCCTTTGCCCGGAATCGGCAACAGCCAATGAACCAGGCGCGGACCAAGATCGCGTGCCGGATTGATGGCGTATCCGGTCGTGCCACCCAATGAAAGACCGATGCCCCACACCAGACTGCCCACCAGCCATGGCGCCAGTCCTGGCGCAGGTCCGTTTGCTGAAACTCCATGCGAGCCGATGGCCGCGGCTACGATCACAAGCACCGCGGTGCCCAACGCTTCGCTGAAAATATTAAACAGCGGACTGCGCACCGCCGCGTTGGTGCAGAACACGCCCAGCTTATCGACCGGCCCTGGCGTCAGTGCCCAGTGAGGACCATAGTGGAGCGCCATCAGCGCAGCCCCGCTCATCGCTCCCAGCAACTGTGCAGACCAGTAGTAAAGAACCTGTGAGTAATCACCGGTGTTGACCGCGACGGCCAGCGTGATGGCAGGATTGATGTGTGCCCCTGAACTGCCAAAGGCCTGCGCCACCAGCACACCGCACAGCACCGCCAGCGCCCACCCTGCGGCAATCACCATCCAGCCAGCATCGGCTGCGTACGATCTGCGCAGCGTCACGCCGGCATTCACGCCGCCGCCCAGCAGCAACAGGACCAGCGTGCCCAGAAACTCACCCAACCACACAGAATGCATTGCATACCTCGAGGCACGAGCAGTGCGCAGATCAAACCAGAATTTGCGGAACTCAAGCATGATGCACTGTCCAGCTATGCTTCGCCAAGGGGCTTGTTCTTCCGAGAGCGAAAAGCATCCGCTCATGAGTTGCATTCAGAGGGACGCGTTTGCTCGGCGAAGGGAACTTGCGGAAGTCGAAGGAGGCTGTATCCTGATCGTGGACGGGATCAAATTGCCAATCGAGATCAAGCCGGCTTCCGAGCGGGAAATTCGATCGATGGCGGAAATCCGCGCGCAGGTGTGGGAAACAGAGGGTTTTTGGCAGGTCCGTATCCGGCGCTACCTGAACGGCGAACATTCTCCTCAACACGCGCTTAGTCCCCGCACTGTACTCGTCGCAATGATCGATGAAGAGGTAGTGGGATTCGTCGCCGGACATTTAACCCTGCGCTTCGAATGTAACGGCGAGTTGCAATGGATCGATGTCGCGCGAAATCATCGAAGGCACGGCATCGCCGGCGCGCTATTGGTGAGAATCGCGGACTGGTTTGTCCATCAGAGCGCTTTTCGAGTTTGCGTGAACGTCGCCTCGGAAAACTCGGCCGCGCTTGGACTATACGCAAAGTATGGCGCCAAACCCCTCAACGAAGGCTGGCTGATCTGGGAGGATATTCGGACAGCTGGGATGCCGCAGGCAAACGCTCACTGACCCGCGCCGGGAATTTTATTCGAGTACGTTGCCCAATGTGTCAGCAGGTCATTCACCACCACATGCCCTACCGTATACGCAGCTTCAAGCGATGGCAGGTAGCCGCTGTACTTGCCGATACGCTGGGTGGCAAGGCTTTCGGCTGCCGTCATGCCACGGGGCTGGCGGTCAAAATTGCTCACGGTGCGCAGTACCATGATCCGATGCCCATCCACACGCCCAGCATTGGCCAGGTACTCAAGCGACTGTAGCGTTCCCGTATCTTCCATCGCCGTGGTCACAAACTCCCCTTGCCCATTTGTGAAGTACCGCATCCACTCCGCGGCCCATGCGTCTTCGAGCTTGCCGTGCCAGTACCGCGAAGAGGAAACTTCATCGCCCATGGTGACAAAGGGCGGCTTATCCGCAGCCGCTCCGTCAAAGTTGCCGCGAATCTCCTTCAAATGATCGCTGTCGGCCAACGGCGTTGCGCGTGTCAGGTTATAGGCCCACTCCGCCAGGCTTGGGTTCAGCGCATACACTTGGCCCGGTAGCGCAGACGCCGGTTCTTCAAAGGGCTTCGATTTCCGCAACGGCACATAGCCGGTCGACCAGTCAGGAGGAATCTCGCGCGCATCGATGTCGTAACCAAGATCGCCGTCAACAACCCACCGCGCCCACACCGCCGAACCGAGAGAAGCTTTATCGGGACTTCCGCCCGCAATACCGGCAACGATCCAGTAGGCGTGGCTGAGGTCGAAGCGCGGGTCCAGGCCGAGCGCCATAATAGTTGCCGCAGCGTGCGCCGTTCCTTGTCCAGTAAGCACGGCCATCTCACCATCGCTGTTCATCCGCACAGGGTGGTAACCGGCTGTGAGAGGATAGACGCGGTCCAGGTGATCGCGCTCCACCCAATACTGCAGTTCGCCGGGCTGGTCGCCGGTGTCCGCGCCAACTTCAAACATGGCCACGACTACAACCTTCACGGGAATGGGATGCGGCTTGGCATGGGCCGCCGCTGACACAGCCACTCCAAAAAACAGCATGAGAAGAAATCGTTTGCGAGTCATCATTGATTGCGATGGTATCCGAGACCCGCAATCCGGCAAAGCATCTCCTGGCTCCGCCGCGATACTATGGGAGAAATCAGCGAGGTCGAGCATATGAAACGGGTACGAAAAGTTTTTATCGGGATGGCGATGGCAGGCGTGTTTGCCATTACCACTATGGCCCAGCAATCCACCAAGGTTATCGGTTTTATGACCGACTTCGACGTCAAGGACGACGCCGTGGGCATCTGCAAGGCCGTCATGGACGGCGTAGCTCCCGGCGTACGCATCATCGACATCACTCATCAGTCCGAGCCGTATAACATCGCCATGGGTGCGCGTTTTCTGGCTGGCTCCGCGCCGTACTTTCCCAAGGACGCAGTTTTCGTCGTGGTCATCGATCCCGGCGTCGGCTCCACGCGCAAGGCCATCGTCGCCCGATCGCGTGTCGGCCAAATTTTCGTTCTGCCTGACAATGGCCTGCTTACTCTCGTGCAGGATCGCGACGGCATCGTAGAAGCCCACGAAATTACCAACACCGCATGGATGATCGGTTCTGGCATCTCTTCCACGTTCCACGGCCGCGACATATTTTCTCCCGCAGGCGCTCACGCGGCTCGCGGTGAAGACATTGCGCAGGCCGGTCCCGCGCTCGACGTCAGCAAGCTCGTCCGCCTCGACTTACGGGATGCAAGCATCGATACGACCGGGCTCCACGGCCAAGTCATCGGCACCGATGGGCCGTTTGGCAATCTGGTGCTCAACGTTCCTGCCGGGACTTTCGCCAAGCTCGGATACAAGATCGGCGATCAAGTTCCGGTAACGCTCGACGGAAAGAATTATGCAATTCCTTTCGTAAAAACCTTCAGCGATGTGCCGGTCGGCAAGGATCTTTTTTACATCGACTCGCGCGGCCGACTCTCGCTCGGCATCAACCAGCGCAATTTTGCCGAGACGTATAAAGTAGGCGAAGGCGCCGAATTGACGATCCCTAAAAAAGCTGCTGAATAACAACTTAGTATTAATGAACGTTCAGGAGGTATGGAGAGAATGAACAACATACTGCGAGGTTGCATCATGGCCGGAGTAGCTGCCGGAACGGCTTTTTCCGTGACGGCCCAGCAAGCCGCCACCCATCACTGGACCATCGTCGTTCACGGCGGCGCAGGCGTTATCGAGCGCCCGGCCCTGGGCCCCAAGGGCGACGCAGCCTATCGCGCATCCTTGAAGACCGCAACTGAAGCAGGGGCGAAGGTGCTCGACGGCGGTGGCTCTGCGCTCGATGCCGTTGAAGCAGTCCTCAACATCCTTGAAGACGATCCGCTCTTCAACGCCGGCCGTGGCGCGGTCTTCACCTCCGCAGGCAAAAATGAGTTGGACTCCTCAATCATGGATGGCTCCAATCTCAAGGCCGGTGCGGTCGCCGGTGTTACGCATACGCGTCATCCAATCAGCCTGGCGCGCGCCGTCATGGAGAAGTCGCCATACGTGATGATGGCCGGCCCAGGCACAGACGCCTTTGCCGCTCACGTGGGACTCGAGCAGGTTGACCCCAGCTTCTTTTTCACCGAGGCTCGCTGGCAGTCGCTGGTCAAACAACTCACAAAAGAAGGCAAGCCGATTCCAGCGCGTCCCACCGGCGCGCCACCGCCGAGTGAAGCTGTGCCCGTTGCATTCTTCGACGAGCCGGGTGACTCCCGTAGTCACGGTACCACGGGTGTAGTCGCGCTCGATCGCAATGGGAACATCGCTGCCGGCACGTCGACAGGCGGCTTGCAAGGCAAGATGCCGGGCCGCGTGGGCGACTCGCCTATCATTGGCGCAGGCACCTACGCCAACAATCAGTCCTGCGCCGTCTCCGCAACCGGCAGCGGCGAATACTTCATCCGCCTGGGTGTGGCGCGTGAGATTTGCAACCTGGTGCGCTTCAAAGGCATGCCGATCCAGCAAGCCGCCGACGAAGTCATACACAAGGAATTGGAATCGATCAAAGGCGATGGCGGCGTCATCGCGCTCACGCCGGACGGCCAGACAGCATTCAGCTTCAACACCCCCGGCATGTTCCGCGCCCGCCTAAGCGAAGGCGGCAAACTCGAAGTACACATCTATAAGGACGAGGAATAGCGAACAGCAAGAGTGGGACGTTCGACAAAAGCCAATCAACAGCAAAAAGGCCATCCCGTCAGGGATGGCCTTTTTGCAACATCGAAGCCCCACCAGCCTACTGCGTCGCGCTCCGTGCCTCAGCCTTCTGCGCCAGCACCTTGTGCGCATTGTCTTCCAGCGCCTGCGCCTCCGGCAGATACGTCAGCGCCTTCTGAATCATCGGATCCCAGTCCGCGCGAGTCCGCAGTCCATCCGACTCACCAAATTGAATGGTGAAGATGCTGCTCTTGATGCTTTCCTTCACCCAGTCGCTCACACCGTCAAGATCGGCCTGCGTAAAAGGAATGCTCTGGCTGGTCAGATAGGTCTTGAACTCGCCAATCACCGCATCATCCACCTGGAAGTTTTTGTCCACCGTGCGATTGGCCAGATAAATCGGCCCGAAGTGGAAGAACGCTTCTTTCGAGAGCAGCAGTTCCTGGAAGTGATTGGCCTTCGGAGGTTCAATCTTTTCGTCTGGTGTAATCCCGCCGCCGCCATACACGGTCCGTCCTGAGTCAGTGAACTTCACCTCGCGGTTAGTCGTGTCCGCGGGCGAAGCGCCGGCGTGGTTGTAATAGTAGTCATAGAGCGAAACGCCCGTGTAGTTGCGCTGGATCAGCCGTCCCGATGGCGTGAAGTAGTGGTAAGTAGTCAACGCCAGCCCGGTATTCTCACTGAGGTTATAAACGGTCTGCACCAGCCCCTTGCCAAACGTCGTCTGGCCCACTATCAGCGCCCGGTCGTGATCCTGCAAGGCGCCGCTCACAATCTCCGCTGCTGAAGCCGTGCCTCGGCTAACCAGCACAACAATCGGGAACGTCTTGCCATCGTTGCCGCGCATGGCTGTATAGTTCTGGTCGGGATAAGCACGTCCGCGCTGCGATACAATCGTCTGTCCCTTGGTCAGCAGGTGGTCGCAAACCTCAACAGCCTGGCTTAGCAAGCCGCCCGGATTGTCACGCAAGTCAAACACCAGCCCCTTCAGATTGGGGAAACTATCGACGGCTTCAATCACTTCCTGCGCCGTCGTCTCCTGGAACTGCTTCAAATGTACGTAGCCAATGCCTGGACGTATCTCATATTTAAGGTCCACGGAGGGATTCGGAATCTCATCGCGCACCAGCGCAAAGACCAGCGGCTTGGCCTGCCCTTCGCGGGTCATGCTCACCTGCACGGGCGTTCCCTTGGGCCCTTTCAGCGTCTTGGCCACCGCGTCTGAAGTCATGCCGTCTGTGCTCTTGCCGTCGATGGCGGAAATCACGTCGCCTGGATGCACACCAGCCTTGAACGCCGGCCCACCCTCCATCGGAAACACGACATACACCTTTCCGCCGCCAAACGCCTGCTGGATGGTCATACCCACGCCGAAGTAGCGCCCGTGCTGCTCCTCGCGCATCTTCGCATAAGCCTTGGGATCGTAGAAGTTCGAGTGCGGGTCCAGCACGCGCAGCATTCCCGGAATCGCCCCATCGTAGATTGCCGAATCCGCCTTGTCGCCCTCAATCGGCTCGGCGTAGTTCTGCTCCACCAGCGCATACACGTTGGTAAACGACTTCAGGTTGTCGCGAAGCTGGCTTTCGTCCTGAGACGACTGTGCCCCAACACGGCGCTGCATCATGCTGCCCACAACGGCGCAGACAGAGAAAAACAGAATCACGGTGAAAAGGGCGCGGCGGGCGCGAGGAGTCATAGGCTGGAAGTTCCTCCGGTACGAAACTGATTCAGGCGTCCCAACAGCGGATCTCCAATTGCCTGAAAGCCAAGGCACCGTCTCCGGCTCCATCCATGGCTTCCCGGTTAAAAACCTGCTTGCCCGGCGCTCCGAAGAAGCTCAGTCTCTGAAGAAGCTCAGTCAGGAGAATCTCGTTCAACTCCTGCCCTGGGGCAACGGGGAATTGGAAAACCGCTCAAAGGCTCCCCTCAGAGCAGTCTAGGGCTCAAGTATACCACCCCTCAGTTTGACGCCGGCGGAGTCTTTCCGGTAGCCCAGGGCAATCGCATGAAGAAACTGACTACAGGTCCGGTCCACCTTTTCTGTCCGTCAAATGCCGCATATTCTACCCCATATCCTTTCGTTCTGATGACATCGTTAAGGCGCCACCCCATTCAATCGAAATCCGCCACACGAAACGCCGTTTCCCGAAAGAGAATTTCCGGTTTTTGGCGAAGGCGCTTGCCCAAGAGCAACAAGAGTCAGGATAAATATCGGGCCTGAAACTAGATACCACCGCAAACAGTGCATATTGGGCTTAACTCCAGTCGATTTGAGAATGATAATTCGGGTAGCTACATGAAAGAGTTGCCTATACTCCTATTCTGCCTCCGCCCGAGTAACCCATACCTGGAAGCTTTGCTTGAGTAATCATTTGCTCGAAAGTGTCGCCAAACTTCAGCCCGTTGCACAACCGTTCGTTTGCCCAATATCCCGGCAATATTGGATATCGAAGTCACATAGCTTCCGTGCATAATGAGTGCTCGGCGCACTCAGTCGAGGTTGTGTGTCGCAGGTCACGGACTAAAAGTAAAGAACGACCGATGATGCACTTGAAAACATAAGTTGATTTAACTGGTGGACAAACAAGTAACAGTAAGTCAACCCATGAAAGTTACTGCAGCTCTTGCTTATTTCCCTTCTGCAACACACTCCTTTTTCTACCGTTGAGCCATTTCACAAGTGGCCGGCGCTCGCGGCTCCGTTGCTGGTGCTATAGGACGATCGATGTGCGACCCAGCAGACGGTCAGAAAGCGATAACTGATCATGGCGAACCAAATTCAGGCCTCCGGCTTCCTCTTTCGACGGTATCTTGCAATTATTCCTTTACTGATAATCGCCGTTGCCTTTCTCTCCGCAATTCGAATAGCGTCCGCCCAGACCTCGAGGGCACTGGACGGGGCCGGCAATAGCGCTGCAACATTCGACTCTCTTGAGAATCTGCCAACAGTGTCTGTAAACGTGACGGTTGATGTTGTGGCACGGCAATATCATGCATATGGTGACTCGATCACAGCGGGACACACCCTACCCGACCCTGTAACACAGGCCTACCCCGCATTGGTGAGCGTTGACGAGGACGTACAGCTCACGAACTATGCCATAGGCTCAAGCGAGGCTTGCGATGTGCCGGCCACCCAGATCTTTGCCCACGAAGACAGCCCCAGTTTGGCAGTGCACGCGATGTATTCAGTGTTGGTCGGGTCGTCCGATGTGATTCTCGCTGGAGCCGGAGCGCATGAGCAGGTGTTTATCATTTGCGATAAGGCCATCCTTTCATGGCTTGCGGTTCCTGCGGAGTATAAGGTGCTTGCCACCAGCCTCGCAGTCACTACTACGGGGCCCGGGGCCATTGACCCATCGGACCATTGGAACTCTTGGACAACCGCAGGGCTCGGTTCCACCGTGAGCTTTCCCATTACTACGACCGTGAGCGGACCAATCTACTTATGGCCCAGAATCAGCGATGACAAGCCAACCACGTACAAATATTCTCTCGATGGAGTAGTTGCCGGAACCGGTAATACACAGACGAGTCCGCTGATTGCAACACCCAATGGGACGACTACTTCGCTTGGGTTCATCCGTCTGGGGACTGTTCCCGCTGGCCAACACGTAATTGAATTCACCCAGACGAGTGCGGGTGCGAGCGGCGTTTCGGTGGTGGGCATCGGAACACCGATGGGCTCAGCGCCGGGTACCATGCCAACGGTGCTTGTGGGTACGGTCCCTTATCAGTACGATACCGGGCATTGTACTGTGGCGTCGGATGAGCCCTGCCTGGATTACACCCAGGATGTCGAGGCGGACATGAGTATCTTTTTAGCGGATCGTCTCGATTTGAGGCTCTTCGACACGCGCAAATACATGTTTGCCACGGCTGCCGAAATGGATGACAACTACCATCCCAGTGTACTGGGGCAGACTGAGTTGAGCCATGCAGCTGAGTCAATCTATGCCGACAGCACCTACCCCGAGCCAAACTTGGGGCAGCTAACCTTGCCGTCCCCGGGGTCAACATTGCCGGACAGCAGCGTACGGTTCACGTGGTCTCCCGTGGCGAGGATTTCGTATTACGATCTTCACCTGAGCACCGTCGGGCCGGGTGGCGCGGATGTATATTCCTCAGGCACAGTCAGAGGCAATTCTGTGACAGTGAACGGGATACCGGCGCGCGGAGCGACGATCTACGCGAAGCTCTATTCATGGGTCAACGGGGCCGTGGAATCGTGGGGAGACTGGAAAGGTGTCGACTACACCTACACTGAAGCACCGTAGGGGGTTACCGGGCATTCGCCTGTCGCATCGTCGTGGGCCTGGGCAGAAATCAAGCGGCGGGAGCCGACGGGAGCCGAGAGGTAACGTTTCAGATAATATCCGGGCTCGCGCGCCACTTGTTTCCGGCGCTCCTCCAACCCGAATTTGTTCATCCGAGGCAATATCATCCGGTTTCGTCCGCGATTTGCCCCGGAATCGCTTCAATCGTCGCGTTCCTGCTGCCCAGCCATTTACAATGGCGTCTATGCCTAAGGGAAGAAAAATTTTACCCCCTGGCATGCCCTAACCTATGACCCCAAGATTCTTCAGCATTTCCGGATTCCTTCGCATTCCCGCGGCAATCGTGTTCGGCACGGCGCTGCTCGCAAGTTCAGCCTCGCCGCAAACCCATCCCGCTGTGCCGGCTAGCCCCTATGGCGGTGTCACCGTTGAGGATATCGTCGCTCGCGTGAACGACCAGATCATCACGCAGTCCGACTACGACCGCGCCATGAAGGAAATGGACGACGAGGCCAAAAAGCAGGGCCTCACTCGCCAACAGATTTCCGAAGGCCACAAAGACCTGCTGCGCGACCTCATCGACCGCCAGCTCTGGCTCTCCAAGGGCAAGGAACTGGACATCAACGGCGAGACCGAGCTGATCCAGCGCCTCAACGAGATCCGCAAGCAATACAACCTTGAGACCATTGAGGACCTGGAAAAGGCCGCCAAGGATCAAGGTGTTTCGTTTGAAGACTTCAAGGCCAATATCCGCAACACGATCATTACCCAGCAGGTGATGCGCGAAGAAGTCGGCCGCAAGATTCAGGTGACCCCCGGCGAAGTGCAGCGCTACTTTGACGAGCACAAGCAGGAATACGCCAAGCCGGAAAACGTTCAGCTAAGCGAGATTCTCGTCTCCACCGGCCCCGATCCCGACGACGCTGCGAAGACTGCAGCAGGCAAGGCGAAGGCTGACGATATTGAGGCCAAACTCCACGCCGGCGGCGATTTCACCCAGTTGGCCAAGTCCTTCAGCGACGGCACAACAGCCGCCGACGGAGGCGCATTCGGCACGTTCCGCCGCGGAGAGCTTGCCAAGGTATTTGAAGACGCGACCTTTACGCTCAAGTCCGGCCAGTATACCGATCCTATCCGCACCAAGCAGGGATACATCATCTTCAAGGTCGACCAGCACGCCGCCGGCGGTCCCCCCGACTTCAAAGACAAAGAAGTTGAGCAGCAGGTCGAACAGGATTACTACGTGAGCCGCATGGAACCGGCCATGCGCGATTACCTCACGCAGATGCGCGAGGAAGCTTACGTCGATATCAAGCCCGGCTTTGTCGATAGCGGCGCAAGTCCCAAGCAGATCAAGCCCGTCTACAGCGCTTATACTCCACCGACAGCCAAGAAAAAGAAAAAGGTCGAGCGCACACGGTTCCGCGAGACCACGCACTTCCGGCAGAAGGGCCCGCAAACCGCCGCAGTTGCTTCCGCAGACGCCACTGCAACTCCCGCCGCCACCAAGAAAAATGTCAGCGCCCCCGCGCAAAAGCCAGGCAAGAAAGAAAAGATCCGGCTGGGTCAGGCTCCCACCAAGACGCTGCCAAATGCAGCCGCCGCGGCCACTACCGAGGATGCAGGCGCGACAACGCCGGCGGCCGCAAATGCGGCTCCGGAGCCTGCCAATCCGCTGGAAGCCAGCAACAAGCCAACGCAGAAGGTCCGGTTCAGCTCTCACGCCAGTGACCCCAAGAAGCCCAAGGCAAAGGGCCCGCAGCTTGACAGCAACGCTCCCCCGCCTCCGGACGCGGCCGAAGTCGCAGATCGCCAGGCACAAGCCGCTCCCCTGGGCCTGAGCGGTGATACGTCCGTCAAGAAAAAGAAGGCAAAGACCACCGCCACAGACAAGACTCGCCTGACAGACAAAAACAAGAAGCCTTCAGTGGCGGCTCCAGACGCAAGCGCGACTCCGTCGGCTCCTGCTGCCCAGCCAACTCCCACGGCGCCTGCGCCTCAAACGCCTGCAACACCTCAGCAGTAGGGCAACCACAAGTTCCCGCCGACTTGGGACTACCTCCCAGGCCCGGCGTGCTTTTGGAAACAACAGCCACTTGCGTTAAGCTTCTCCCCAGAATGAAAGACATCTACATTGCCGATCTGGCCAATTTTGACGAAGGCAAAGTTTTTGACGGCTTCTTCCTTGTCCTCGCCAAACAGCAGCGCACCACCAAGACCAACAAGCCCTACCTCAACCTGATTCTCGGCGACAAAACCGGACAGCTCGAAGGCCGCGTGTGGGAACTCTCTGACCCGCGCATCGCCAAAGACTTCGATCGTGGCGACATCGTCAAGGCCCGTGGCAGCGCCTCCCGCTTCGACGACCGGATGCAGATGAAGATCGACCAGCTTCGCGTTGCCTTGCCTTCAGAAGTGGACAAGGCCGACATGCTGCCTTCCACAACTTACGACGTCGCCACGCTCTGGAGTCAGCTGTGCGGCTTCGTCGACAGCCTCACCAATCCCGACCTCAAGCTCCTGCTCGTCACCATGCTTGACGACCCTGCGCTGGCCGAGGCTTATCGCGAAGCTCCGGCCGCCAAGCAACTCCATCACGCCTGGCTCGGTGGCCTGCTTGAGCATGTAGTGAGCCTCTGCACGTTAGCCGATC
>JBELAI010000112.1:0-18032 GCA_049508975.1 Occallatibacter sp.
AAGGTGACGACTGTCCCTCTGCCAATGTCCGCATGGAGCGCGCCGCCCTCAACAAACACGCGGCTCCAGACGATTTCACCTGGCTTGCCAATTCCTTTAAGCGATCCGCCGCCGAGCGGGAAATACATGGCCGGCTGGCGCTCGCTGCTGGCGCCGGCATACCCTCCGGCAAAATGATTCGCGGGCGCGGCTCCGGAAATCTGCAGCAGCCAGACAAAGTCATCGATACCGTCGCCTTTGTAGTGCTCGCCCCAGCGAACATCGTGCAGCGTCGTCGAGGGATCCAGGCCCAAGGCTGTCCAGCAACGATTGGTGATCAACGCATCGACTCCGGCACATTCATCCACTTCATTGAAGTGCACCAGCGGTCCGCCTGCATAAAGTTCCTCGTGCGTGCCTTCCGCGAATACCGGAGGACGATCCGCATTGTTCAAGAGACCCTCGGCCAGGTCCGACGCCTGTTCCAGAGTAAGTTCAGTCGCGGAGTTAGTGCCGAGCGCAAATTTGACTCCTTTAGCTACCAGCCAGTTATAAACTCCCTCGGCTTCGGACTGACTCACCGTCCGCATTTTCGCAACTAATGCCGACTGGCTAAGACGCTCCTTGAAAATACCCGCTGGATTTAATAACTCATCGTCGATTATGGCGTTGTACATACCCATGCAGCCTTCATCGAAGATGCCCATGATTGCTTTCCTGTGCTTGAGATCGCCTGCCAGCTTTGCGCCCAACTCGGCGCTTTCTGTTGGCAATTGAGCCAGGTCCAGCGATTTCACATGGGACAGGTCGTGCGTGATTTTTCCGTCGCTAAGCCATTCGCCAAGCGCATTCACAAAATAATCGTCGGTAAAGTCTTTGCTCCAGATGGAAGAGAACCCTTTACCGGCCTTCACCAACGAGCCATTCAGGTTGAGCAGGCCCACCAGGCCCGGCCATTGCCCCGACCAGTTGGCGACGGTCAGAATGGGCCCCTTGTGGCTGCGGAGACCGGGAAGGACATGATGGCTGTATTGCCAGGCCGCCGTGGCGAAAACCAGTCGTGCCTCAGGATGGATTTTCATGAATACATCCATCCCCATCCGCTGCGACGAGATAAAGCCATGCTTGAGCCCCTCGTCGTATGCATGAGCCCGGATCAGCTTGATTCCCTTTTGCGCGAATGCCGCGGTCAGCGCCTGTTCCATATCCCGCTGCGCAGCCCAGCACACCTGGTTGGCGGTAAGCCGCAGATCCCCGCTGGTGATGAGCAGGACTTCGTCCGCTGCCGGCTTTCGAATTCCATTGTTTTCGACTGACATTTCGATCTTCTCCCTGCAAATGGCTGGCTCGATCAGCCAGCGTTTCGCCAAGGAGAAATATACACCTCGTTCCCCGGTGGCGTGGGCGCCGCACACTGGGAAGGCAGGCCGAAATGCGAGGCTGCAGGCAAGCGATGCTTCAAGTTCGATTGAATCCCTTAACCCGATTGGTGTTCGATCCGTGATTCACGCGAGCAATCCTTACAAGGTTGTGTAAATATTGCGTAGATATTGGATGGCCGAGCCTCGGTCGATCTCTCGTATGATTATTATTCTCAATATCTTGGATGAAGGGTAACGTTTGGCCGTGTAAATGCTAATCTCCAAGTGGACTGCCGGATGATCCGGCTTTTTACTCGCCGGGCTAGCAAGTCCGGCACGATTCAAGGAGCGAAACAATGAACCTATACCGGTTGGAAGTATTGGGATTTGCGGCGAGCTTGGCCGTGCTGGGCGCCACTGGCTGCGCAACCAAGAATTACGTGCGCACACAAACAGCACCCCTGGTTGAGCACACGGACCAACTCGATGCGAAGACCTCTGCGAATACCCAGCAGATTCGCGCCGTAGACGAACATGCACAGGCGGGAATCAAGCAGGCACAGGGCTCTGCGGATAACGCGACCCAGAATGCGCAGAGCGCCAGCACGGCGGCCGGCAATGCTCAGACCGCGGCGCTGGATGTTGTGCATCGCGCCGATTCGCTGGACAGCGTGGTGAAGGGGCTGGATAACTATAAGCCGCTGGCCAACGCTACAGTGACGTTTGGGTTCGACAAGGCCATTCTTACGAAGGATGACCAAGCCGAACTCGACGCGTTTGCCGCGCAACTCGGCACGCAGAAGAGCTACATCCTGGAAGTTACGGGCGGAACCGATTCGACCGGACCGGCCCAGTACAACTACGAGTTGAGCCAGCGCCGCGCGGATGCCGTGGTGCAATATCTGGCGTCGAAGTACGGGATTGCAGCGCATCGGTTCTATTTGATCGGGATCGGCAAAGACAAGGAAGTTGCTCCCAACACAACTGCGGAAGGACGCAAGCAGAACCGCCGCGTCGAGATCCAGCTGCTATCGAATATGAGCAGCGAAAACCAGCAGACGGCGTCGAACCAGTCGGGCGGGCAGGGCGGCCTTTAACTCACCAAAGTAGCTTTGATTTGCCCGGAGTAGCTTTGAATCTCGAAGCGGCGGGCAAGCAGAAGGGGCGATCCTCAATTGAGGGTCGCCCTTTTTATTTGTGCGAGATGGTTCTTGAAAGGGCATCTGGGGTGGTGAATCTGAGTGAATCCAGCAACGGAGTCCATTGGAACTGTAACTCGACGCGCCGAGTCAAGCTGCTCCCCATGAACGATGCTGGGTTGGGTTCGTGGTTTCCCACCCATTCGACAGGAGAAAGTCGAATGGGTGGGGCACCTACGTCATGGGCTGGGAAAGGGAGGCCACCCGCCAGAAACGAGACCTGGTGACCCGACTGTCATCACCGGTCCCAAAATGCGAGGGACAGGTGGCGCCCTCATCTGGGTTGTGAGAAGTCGCCGAGACCGTGGCCACCCGCCGAAAGCGTTCACTGGACAATCGGCTTCAGTTTCCCGGCTTGGAGCTTGTCGTTGTTGCCGGAGCCGGGGCCGTCTGCGGGGTCGTAGTCGCTGGCGGTTTCGGTCGTCTCTTCTTTGGCGGCGTGGGTGGCGGCGGACAGACGGGCACCATGACAGGAGCTGGAGCGGTGCACTTCATAGCGGCTTGCGCCTTGACGGTGTTTTCCAGTTCGCCTACCTGCTTCTCGACGACAACGGCCGAGTCTTGTAAACGATCGTCATAGGTCATCCGAGCCGTATTGAGGCTGGCAAGAGCCTGGTCGAGCTGGGCGATCTGGTCCGGAGGCGCCGCCACGCGGGCAGCTTCAAACACTCGCAGGACGACATCGTAGAGCGCATCGACGTTGCGGGATACCGGCAACTGTTTGCTCATCATTCCCGGAGCCGCATCTCCCGCAGCCATGAGCGGCGGGAGGGTTTCTTTCAGATCCTTGATGATCAGAGTGATCTTGTCCGATGTCTCGGTGCGCACAGTGCCCCGTTTCCATCTGTCAATTTTCAACCCGATCAGGGCCTGTTGCACTGCGTCTAGTGAGGGCTGCAACATGGCGGACGGACCGCCTGGAGAGACCGGTGCGTTTGCGGCAGGGATGGGGTGCGCCTGAGGCGGCGCAGACGTGGGGGAAGGTGAGGAAGGAGCTGACTGAGCAGAGCAGGCAGCGCACGACAAGCAGAGAATCGCGACGAAAGGGACTGCATTCGGAATTCGCATTGTTCCATTCTTCCGGTAATCTGAGTTCGAACGGGAGCCCGACGTGGGGAGCGACCAGAATAACCGATGAATCTTCCCATCTCCCAGAATTATTGAGTGTTGCATTGTGTCGGCAATCAGCCGGTTGCACGCCCGTCGGCATGCGCAACAGTTAGGAACAGCATGATCGTTTTGATGCGGAAGTCACGCTTGGAACTGCCCTGAACAAGCAAGAAGCAGATGGCTGCAAACCAAAAAAAACGGCCCCCGTCATTAACGGGGGCCAAGTTGCCTTGGTTCTCTCGTGTTGAGAGCTTTTTTGGCGGCCGAACGGCTTGGGGCCGTCGGAGCGGAAATGCCTCGGGGGAGGGCTGCGGTTTTGTGACCGCCCCGCGCCAAACTAGAAGGCAGCACCCTGGGGTGATGCGCCTCCTGAGGCCGCCAAACTGTTTTCCATCAACCGGATATGCACACTGCTGACCCTGACACGCTCAGGCTTGACACTTGCATCCTGATTGGATGCGTCAGCAACAACCGCGTTGCCCAGAGCAACTGCGTGCATGCGGTAGACGGGAATCTGATGTTCTGTTACGAGGTAGCGCTTGACCGCTTCGGCAAGGCGCTGCGAGCTTTGAATTCCCACGCTGCCCGCCATCGGCGAATGTGCTTCCACCTCAAGAATGTAGCCGTGCTGACCGTTCACGCTGGTGGCCAGCTGGTCCAATTGCTGTTTGGCATCAGCCGACAAAATCGGCTGGCCGTGGCGGAATACCACTTCGGCTTCCGTAATCTGCTTGTACTGATCGAGACCGTTCACGGTGCCATTCAGCTGGTTGACATGGCCAGCTGCGCCTTGGGCTGTGGTACTGGCTTGCTGGGCCTGGGTGCCTGCCGCTGTTGCCGTTTGGTTGGCTGCGTCCGCTGTGGACTGCGCCTGACGGATGCCGGCCTGCGCCCGGCTGTCGACGTCCTGAATGTCCTTTGCGTTCTTTGCGTTGAGCCCGTCGAGTTCGGTCAGACGATCATTGATTGGATCGGTCTGTTTCTTTACCCACTTCTTGCGAGCCCAGGGATTCACACGTCCCCAGAATCCCTCTCTTCCAGGAGTGATCGCTGGAGTAGCCGACGGCTGCTGTGGCATCGTCGAAGAAGGTGTGTTTTGCGGCGGAGGAGCTTGCTGCGCGTCTTGGGCGAGCGCGGGAAGTCCAACTGCCGAAGCCAGAAGAAGTACGCCTAATGTGCTTGAAAACGGATTCGAACTCTTTGATCGATTCATCATTGGATTCTGTGTCCTCGCCGTGGGTTCTACGCAAACCGATACGGAATGCGAGATGAAGTGCCTTGCCGGCTCGCCCATAGAGATAGCAACGGCCGTGCCAAAGTCTTGGCATGGTAGGCAGATTTGCTATTCGGTTTATTTTGTTTGGCTTGTCGGCTAGAGGGAAAGCACCGATGTGATCGGGAGCGGTTCTTAGAACAAATCTGCCGTGTAGATTTTCCGGTAACCGTGTACTTTCTTCCAGGTTAAGAAATGCGCGGGCAGGAAGTTTTTGCTTTATTGCTCGGCGGTTTGCCGGCCCAAAGCGGTCCACGAATGGATTCCTAGTGGAGAAGCTCGCTCAGGACCGCCTTGGCTTTGGCTGCCAGCGTAATCGCCCCATCCACATCGCCAGAATTCAGAGCATCTTTGGCGTGCTTCAGATACGCCCGGATCTGAGCTGCTGTCTTTTGTTCCTGATCGTTCAGATTCGTTCCCAGCCCATTCAGGCCGCGTTCCGTGGCCGCAATGGAATCTTCAGTTTGGCGTCTTTGGTCGGAAGGATCGCCGGAAGAAAGCTGGCCAATTGCACTCACAGCTGGGTTCTCGGTGACCGGCGTTGAGGGAGGAGTAACGGCGGCCTGCTGGGTGTTCTTGGGCGGAGACTTTTTGTGCCTGGGGGGAGACTTCGGCGCCACTTCGACGGCATCCGCGTTGGTTTTAACCGGTTGTGGGGGGATAGTTACTGCTGAATCTGGAAGGTCTGGATGCGCGGGCGCGGGCTTGGGCTCTGTGCTTGCCGTAGGCGCAAGCGATTGAGCCTGCTGCTGTTGCGCCTTATGAAAGTGAAAACAGCCCGTCAGGAAGAATGGCAGCAGCCACGCGACGTTCTTGGCACGCATCTTCATCCTGAAAGCCCTTCTTCGTTTTGGACGCTTGCCGGCTGCAAATGCCGACGCCCCCATTCCGCGGCGGCGAGTGGGATCCTGAGCAGAAACTCGGTGCCACGCTCTGGTCTCGATTGTACTTCTATGCTTCCATAGTGCAACTGGAGAATGCGGTAAGTCATGGCCAGGCCAATGCCGCTTCCGCCCGTTTTGGTGGTGAAATAGAGATCGAAGATCTTTCCCTTGATGTCTTCCGGAATCCCGGAACCCTCATCGGCAATGCGCAAGACGGCAAACTTGCGCTGTTCTTCGAGGATGACCCGCAGCGTACCGCCCTCAGGCATGGATTGCGCGCCGTTTTGAATCACGTTCAGAGCGGCTTGCTTGAGCAGGTCCGCATCGATATTCACCATCAACGGTTTATCCGGCAAGTAACTGACCAACTGCACGTTATGGGTGGAAAGCTCGGCCGCGGACAACGTGAGGACATCTCCGATGACGGCACGCAGGTCCTGCTCGTGAAGCTGCAATTCCACCGGCCGGCTGAAGTCTACCAGCAACTGGACCACCCGGTCCAGGCGATGAATCTCAGCCTCGATGACTTCCAGATGCCGGGTAGCCGGCGCACTGGCGCCCGTCAACTTGCTCTTCAGCAACTCCACGTGGACTACGATTGCGTTGATGGGGTTCTTGACTTCGTGGCCGACACCGGAGGTTAGCCGGCCAATGGCTGCCATGCGGCGGGAAAGCTCAATCTCCGACTCGATTGCCTCGGCCGATTCCAGGTCGTGCAAGGTGATCAGCGCGCCCAGGCCATGGCTGGTTTTGTCGTCGAAGATGAAATCCACCGACGCTTGAATGCGCCGTCCCGTCTCGGTAAGAATCTCCTCCTGAATGAGAGCTATGCCGGAATCGAAGGCCTCGTGGAGAGACCGGCCAAGCACCGTCGAGCGGTCGAATATCTCGCGTGCCTGGAGGCCGAGAATGTTGTCCCGCTCCTTATTCAGAAACCTCCCGGCGGATTCCGAGACCAGGACCGCGCGCCCGTCTCCAGTGAAAAGCAGGATTCCATCTTGCAGGTTGCCGAGTATCTGGTCGAGATTCTCTTTCAACGCGGAGAAAACTTCCTCGACATTGCGCATGCGCTGGCCAACGCGTTCGATTTTCCGAGAAACGCTGGTCGCCATGTCCGGCCGGTTGGCTTTTCCCTCTTCGAGTGCCAGTTCGCTGGCTCCGGTCAGCGAATCCAGCTGCTTGCTGATTTGCTCCATCGGCCGAAGGGCCAGGTTACTCAGCAAGAAAGCTGCCACCAGCGCCACCGCAAGAACAACTTCCATGAGCTTTAGAGCGTCGCGCAGGTGCGGCTCGTAGAATAGGCGCAATAGAGTGGTGCGCACCCCCACATGCACGGTGACGAAAGGCTGGCCATTGCGCTCGAGGGGCACGACAACATCGAATACCCTGGGCGCGCCAAAAACCTGTCTCATCAATTGGAACGGGTTGGCGTCGCTCAACTGCTTGTAATCTGCCCTGACCGGCAGTGGCTTGTCCTCGTTGTCGGGATTTGTGCTGAGCAGCGTAATGGACTGGTTGTCGCCGATGTTGATGTCGTAAACCGTGAGCGAATAGCGGTTTACCGATTCCACGACCGCCTTCAGCGCGGAGTTGTCGCGCACCGCCGCCCCCGCCAGCTCGCGCAGTTCCGCCGGGTTATTTGGATCCACGGTCTGGTTCTGGAGGCCGGTTTCCAGTGCATTGCGCACGGCCAGTTGCACCTGGTTGGCTACCATGCGGTTGGTGTCGTAAGTCTGCTGCACTTCGGAATGAACGAGCTGGTACACATACACCAGCGACAACAGCCCGGAGATGATAAACACCAGGAGGGTGATTGCGAGTACGAGTTTGGTCTTCAAGCGCATGGGCTGACGGACTCAGAACTCCTTCTACACCGACTGCTCTTCGCGCGAATTACTGTATTCCTTCAGCTTATTGTGCAGCGTCTTCAGACTCACACCCAACACCTCAGCCGCGCGCGTCTTGTTATTCCCCATTGCTTCCAGCGTACGAAGAATCAGCGCGCGTTCGGCCTCGCCTACGGTTGAGCCCACCCGTACCTGCACAACATTGGCGTCGGAGACTAACGGGGCGGAATGTTGCGCTTTGCCGAAACTAGGGGGCAGGTGGCCAATATCGAGGGGCGCGCCGTCGGGGCACAGCACCACGGCGCGTTCGATCGTGTTCCGCAGCTCGCGCGCATTCCCCGGCCAGTCGTGGGCCATCATCCGATCGAGCATTGAAGGGGCAACCCCGGAAACTCTGCGGCCGTGTTTCAGGTTCATCTCGACTATCATCACGTCGGCCATGGCCGGCAGGTCTTCCAGGTGCTCGCGGAGCGGGGGCATCTGGATGTGGAAGACATTCAGGCGGTAATAAAGATCGGCGCGCAGGTCGCCGTCCGCAACCGCCTTGTCCGGATCGCGGTTGGTGGCTGCGAGCACGCGTACATCGACGTCGATTTCCGTACGCGCCCCAAGCCGGCGCAGCTTCCGCTCTTCCAAGACTCGCAACAATTTTGCCTGGGTCCCGGCCGGCATTTCAGCTAGTTCATCCAGCAGCAGCGTGCCTCCGGAGGCCAGCTCAAAGCAGCCGGCCCGGCGTTCGACCGCACCTGTGAAAGCGCCCTTTTCATGGCCGAAAATCTCGCTCTCAATCAACGTTTCGGGAATCGCCGCGCAGTTGACCGCGACAAATGGCCGCCCTTTGCGCGCACTTAAAGTGTGCAGGGTTCGCGCCACCAGTTCCTTGCCCGTGCCGCTTTCGCCCGTGATTAGCACTGAGACGTTGGAAGACGCGATCTGCTCGATCAGCCCGAAGATCTCCCGCATGGCATGGGAATTTCCCACCAGACCGCCCAATACACCGGTCTCGCGCAGGCGTCGCCGCGCCACTTCCAGTTCAATCTCCGTCTCGCGCTGGCGTGTGGCATTGGCGAGAATTTGCCGCAGCCGGGTAGCGTCGACCGGCTTTTGCAGGAAGTCGTAGGCGCCCAGCTTCATGGCGTCGACAGCAAGCTCGACGGAGCCCATTGCCGTCAAAACCACGACGGCAACATTGGAATTCAGCCCGCCACCTTCAGCGCTCAGTTTCGTGAGCAGGCCGATGCCATCCATCCGCGGCATTTTCAAGTCGGTAACCACGATCGCCGGATTCCAGGCCAGCGTCTTCTCGAACCCCTCCACGCCGTCGCGCGCGGTCTCGGTGCGATATCCCCATCCGGAGATCAGCTCGGCGAGCCCCATCAGAGCATTCGGTTCGTCTTCGACAATGAGAACCTTGACAGGATTGTCCATTGGGGCTCCACGCGGAACTTGTTGTGAGGCAGCGCTCTAGACCTCAGCCAGGGGCTAGCACACTCTTCCCACAACTTACCTTTCTACCATGCAGCGGGCCGGAAGGCTTGATCTGTCATCGACATCTGCTTGAATCTCTGCAAATTGTTGGCATTTAGATTGGCATATGCCGATCGTGGTCCTCAACGACCCGGCCGGACCGGACCCTCGTTCAAAGCGGGAAGTTCGCAGAATTGACCCGTATCCGGCAGTCTTTGCCAGTCCGGTATAGTGAGATTTAGGCATGTCTTCTGAATCAATCACCAAGTCTGTACTTATTCATTTTTCCGGGCACGACGCGCCGGGGCTCACCGCTGAATTTACCGGCATTCTTGCCCGATACAATGTGACCATCCTCGACATAGGCCAGGCCGTGGTCCATGAGAATCTGGTTCTCGGCATGTTGATTGAGGCGCAGGCAGGAAGCGGGCTCGCGTCGCTCAAGGCCGCGCTGACCGACCGGGCCCACGAACTTGGCCTTCAGGCGCATTTCAAGGTGATCGCGAAAGACGCCGTCAAACACTGGGTGCATGGCCTTCGTCATCATTACTTCATCATTACCGTGCTTGGGCGTTCCATCACTGCCGAACACCTCGCACGAGTCAGCGGCATCATCTCCGATCACGGAATGAATGTCGACCGCATCGATCGCCTCTCGGGCCAACTTGCGCCCGCAGACGAGCCTGCGAACGCGTGTGTGGAGTTGGCGGTCAGCGGCGACGCCTCCCGCGAATTGCCCATGCGCGCCGAGTTTCTGGCGGCCGCGCAGAAACTCTCCATCGACATCGCATTCCAGCGCGAAAGTATCTTCCGCCGCAATCGCCGCCTCTTCGCTTTCGACATGGATTCCACGCTCATCCAGGGCGAAGTCATCGACGAGCTTGCCAAGATGGCCGGCGTTGGCGCGGACGTTGTAAGTATCACCGAAGCCGCCATGCGCGGGGAGATAGGCTTCGATGAGAGTTTCACCCGCCGAGTCGCACTTCTCAAAGGGCTTGCCGCTGAGCGCGTTCACAGCCTGACGGACGCTATCCCGCTCGCCGAAGGTGCTGAGCGCCTGGTCCAGACACTGCGTCTGCTTGGTTACAAGACGGCCATCCTTTCTGGAGGCTTCACTTTTTTTGCGCGCTCTCTTCAGCAACGCCTGAGCATTGACACCGTTCACGCCAACGAGCTGGAAATTGTCGACGGAAAAGTGACCGGCCGGGTTATTCCGCCCATCATCAACGGGACGCGCAAAGCCGATCTCCTCTCCGAAATCGCGCGCGATGAAGGCATTTCGGTTGAGCAGGTTGTCGCGGTTGGCGATGGCGCCAACGACATTCCCATGCTCAACCTCGCCGGCATGGGCATCGCGTATCGCGCCAAGCCTCTCGTTCGGCAGAATGCCGATCAATCCATTTCGGCACTTGGTCTTGACGGCCTGCTTTATCTTGTCGGCGTTCGGGACCGCGATCTTCAGCCGCATGAGCCTCAGATGTAAATTATTTCTTCGCGAGTGCCGAGTTTCAGAATCGCAAATAGGAACGGCCCGGGCATGTTGCCGGGCCGTTCCAGTTAACTGAAGTTTAGAGAACCAAGGCCGTCGCGGTGCCGCGAGTGCCCGAGCATTTTCACATATGCTGCCAAGTCGCGATTGTTGAACGGCGCCACCCGGTTGACCGGGCTTCTTGGGCGATATACACATCGCTCCATGAGAAGAATCGCCGCTAAGCAAATCGGATCGAGGAATACACGCTTGCGTGAAAGGATGCGGTTGCGTCCCATACGGCAAATCTCACCGAAGGGGCAACCCAGGCGTCTGGGGCGCGATGCCCTAGGCTTCAGCCACCTCACGAATTGTGCTACTGGAAGAGTATGTCTGCATCTTTTGGACCGGCCTCCTTCCCCGTATGACCTCAATCTATTCCGAGATTCACACGGCGTCAATATTTGCCTAGAGACAAAATCCGGCGATTCCCGCTTTGGGCCATCGAGCCGCCAATATCACCGCTCTATTTCGCGTCTGGATAGGTCATCTTTTCCGGACGCAGGTACTTGTCGAACTCTTCTTCCGTCAAGTATCCGAGCTCGCGATTCGCTTCGCGCAGCGAGAGTCCCTTATGGTGAGCTGTCTTGGCCAGGTGCGCGGCCTTGTCGTAGCCGATGTGCTGATTGAGCGCGGTCACGAGCATCAGGCACTTTTCCACGTACTCATTGATCCGCTGCAGATTGGCCTCGATGCCTTCCACGCAAAACTTCTGAAACATGTGGCATGTGTCCGTCAGCAGCCGCGCCGAATGCATGAAGTTATAAATCATCACCGGCTTGAAGACGTTGAGCTCGAAATTGCCCTGGCTGCCCGCAAATGCAATCGCCGCATTATTCCCGTGAACTTGGACGGCAACCATCGTCATCGCTTCGCACTGGGTTGGATTCACCTTGCCGGGCATAATCGAACTGCCCGGCTCGTTTTCCGGCAAGTTGAATTCGCCCAATCCGCAGCGTGGCCCGGAACCAAGCCAGCGAACATCGTTGGCGATTTTCATCAGCGATGCCGAGAGCGTGACGAGTGCGCCGCTTGCAAACACCAGTTCATCGTGGGCCGACAGCGCCGCAAATTTGTTGGGATGCGAGCGGAATGGCAACCCGGTCAACTCCGCGACCTTCGCTGACGCGCGCTCCGCGAACTCCGGATGTGTATTCAGCCCAGTGCCGACCGCGGTGCCACCGATTGCCAGTTCATAGAGGCCCTTCAGTGTCGCTTCCATGCGGGCGATATCGCGTTCAAGCAGGTTCGCCCAGCCGCCGATTTCCTGTCCCAGTGTGAGCGGCGTCGCATCCTGCAAATGCGTTCGTCCAATCTTGACGACCTCTTCGAACTGCTTGGCCTTGGCCGCGATCGCATCGTGGAGACACTGCACGGACGGAATCAGTTGCGCCTTCACCGCAGTTGCGGCCGCAATATACATCGCCGCCGGAAACGTGTCGTTCGACGATTGAGACATGTTCACGTGATCGTTGGGGTGAATTGGCTTTTTACTTCCCATTGCTCCACCGGCGAGTTCGATGGCGCGGTTCGAGATTACTTCATTGACATTCATGTTGGTCTGCGTGCCCGAACCGGTCTGCCAGATGCGCAGGGGAAATTCGTCTTTATGTCTGCCCGCAATCACCTCGTCGGCTGCGCGGACGATCAATTCCATCTTGTCGTGCGCGAGCTTGTCCAGATCGAAATTGACCAGCGCGGCCGCCTTCTTGAGGACGGCAAATGCGCGGATCAACTCCGGCGGCATACGGTCTTCGCCGATGTCAAAGTGGTGGAGCGAGCGCTCGGTCTGCGCGCCCCAGTAATGGTTGGCTGGAACTTCGATCTGCCCCATGCTATCGGACTCGATGCGCGTGCCTGGATTGCCTTCTTCGATTGTCTGGATGGTTGTCTTGTTCATCGCTATACACATTATCAGGCGGATTATTCATCCCGCTACCCGGGCTCCGCGCAAAATGAAACAGCGAGCCGGCCGCAATTGGCCGGCTCGCTGCGTTGACCTGAATGCGCCTAGAAAAGGATCTTCAGGGCGAGCTGCGTGTTGTACGGTTCGCCGGAGCCGATGCCGGGCGCGCCGTAGGAAACGCCGATGGTTGAGGTGCTCCAGCCAAACGCGCTGCCGTAGCCAAGGTTGTTCAGCGGCTGCGCCAGGTTGATGCGGTTGAAGACGTTGAACATTTCTACACGGAACTGCGCGTGGACGCGTTCCTTGTAGATGGGAAAGTTCTTGAGAAGCGAAAGATCCACGTCTCCGAAGCCCGGCCCGACGACCTGGTTGCGGCCCAGATTGCCGTAGGTGCCATTCGTCGGCACGGCAAAGCTGGCGGGGTTGAGGTACTGTGCATAGGAGTGCCCCTGCACGGACTCGTTACCGGTGAGAGGTTTGCCCGTGATGTTGGCACGGTCCTCTCCCTCGGCCGTACCGCTGTTGTCCGCGCCGGTGAGGACATTAACCGGCTGGCCGTTCTGGAACTTGAGGATGCCGTTGACCTCCCAGCCGTTCGTCAGAGCCTTCGGCCCGTGTTCGAGGCCAGGAATCACATAGTTGAGATACGCGGAAAAGTGGTTGCGGATGTCATTGTTCGCGTTACCCCAGTCGCCGGACAGATTGAGCGAGTTCTGGGGGATGGTGTTAAAGACGCTGGAGTCGTCTTCATTGTGGCTCCATGCGTAGGCGAACTGGCCGCTAAGCCCATGCCACAAACTGCTGCGCAACGAAGCCTGCAGCGCGTTGTAGCTGGATGCGGCGGCGGAGTTGATTTGGTTGATGATGCTGAAGTTGGGGAACTTGGAAAAGTATGGGCGTGAGGCCTGCTGAGCCGAGAAACATGGCGCCGTACTTGTGCTGGGGTCGCAAGATGTTGCTCCGTCCGCCAACACGTACCCGGTGGCCTGGTCACCTCCCAATGCATTCTGGTTGATATCCTGCAGAACCAGGTTGTGGCGGCTGACTGAGCCCACGTAGCCGACGTTGAACAGCCACGCCTTGCCCAGGCTCTGCTCGACATTGAGGCCGAAGAGCTCGACGTAGGGTGTTTTGAAGTTGCGGCTGACCGAATAAATGGAAACGATATTGCTGCCCGTCGGCTGACCCAGGGCTGGCGTGAAGATTGGCGTTGCCTGGTTCAACGTCCATGCGGGCGTCGGAGTCGGCGTGTTGACAACGATTGATTCGTTGGGCTGGCTGCCTGCCGGGTTGTTGTTGACGCCGCCTGCACCGCCGTTGGGGATGCCGATATTGCCAAAGAAGGCCTGGCCGGCGGGCTGGTCAAAGTAGACGCCGTAGTTGGCGCGGATGACCGTGCCCTTCAGTGCCTGGAAGGAGAGACCGAATCGCGGCGAGAGGTCGATCTTGTTGCTCTGGTAAATGTAATCCGGCGTGCCCGAGCCTCCGCTGGCTACAACCAGACCGGTCGCGCTGTTGGGGTCAAAGATGGAGAGGTTCGGATCGTTGGTGAAGTAAGGCTGCTGATAGTCATAGCGCAGGCCGAAGTTCAAATTCAACGCCGGTGTTACCTGCCAGGAGTCCTCAGCGAAAGCGGATCCTGTGTGGGTGTAGATAAAGCGTTCCTGGGTTCCGAGGGTAATTCCTGAGGTGTACGCGTAGCCGGCAAGATAGTCGGCCAGAGTCAGGACGTTGGGGTCGGTAACTGTAGCACCCGACCACGGGCCAACTTCGCCGTTGAAGTTGAATGCGCCGCGGGCGCCCCAGTTGTAGTAGAGGTCAATGTACTCGCGGCGGTATTCAAGACCGAACCGGAATTGGTGCTTGCCCACTGTCCAGGAGAGCGTGTCCGCAATCTGGCCGCCAATGTCGTTGCGGCCCGAGGTCGGCGTGACACCGATGGAGTCGAAGCCGTTGATGGCGATCTGCGGGGAACCGGACAAAGAAGCGCCCGTATTAAGGCCCGCGAGTGTCAAGGGATTCTGGCTATGCACCTCATCGGCAAAGTCCTGCATGAAGTAGTTAACGCCCGCGGCAAGCTGGTTGCTCAGATTCGGGCGGATGCTGTAGTTCCAGACCAGGTTGTAATTCTGGATGTGTGTGGGGACTACCTGGAAGTATTCCGGCAGGTAAGAGCAGACAAAAACGCAGCTAGGTGCATCGGCATAGCCCTGGCCGAAGTACCAGATGGCTGACAGGTGGCTCTTATCGCTGAAGTTGTGGTCAAGGTGGATGACACCGTTGTGGCTGTATCCGGCCTGCGGCGCGCTGCTGGAGTAGTTGCCGGGTGTGCCCGGAAGGTTGGCGATAGCGGCTGGATCCCACAGCGTGGTGAGAATGTTCTGCGACACCTGGCTCGGGGTCACATTGGACCACGAATGAAGTTTGCCATTTTGGTCGGTGTAGTTATATGCACCATTGGCGTTTGCCAAGACCGCGAGCGCCTCTGTTACATAAGCCGGCGAAGGTTCCGTGACCGTATTGGGCTCTCCAATGACGAACTTCTGCTCCTCGAAGGTGAGGAAGAAGAAGGTGTGGTCGTGCCAGATGGGCCCGCCGACGGTACCGCCAAAGTTCTGGTTGCGCAGCGGCTGCTCGGGGCTGCCGGGTTGCGTAAAGGGCGAGAGTACAGCCAGCGCTTCGTTGCGGTTGTAGTAGAAAGCATCGCCGTGGAACTGGTTGCTTCCGGACTTGGTGGTGACGTTCAGGTTGCCGCCGGGACTGCGGCCCGATTCGCTGTTGCCCGTCGTCTGGAGCGAGTATTCTTCGAGCGCCTCAACGGGATAGACAACGCCGGCGATGCCGCTGATCCCGCCCTGGTTGACCGCGTCCACGTTCAAGTACAGATCGTTGTTGTCCGTGCCGTTGATGGTGTAGTTGATCTGGTTGCTGCGCGTACCGTTGACTGAGCCGGAGTTGTTATAGCCGGAAAAGGCGACCGAGCTGCCGAGAAGCTGAGTGAAGTCACGGCCATTGAGCGGCACACTTTGCAGCGATTCGCCGTCGAGGACGGTTGTCTGCGTGGCGGTGGTGGTGTCGAGCGAAAGAGCGTCGGCTGCCACTTCGATCGTTGTGGCCTGCTTTGCAACGCTCAGCTTTACCGGCAGCGTATAAATCTTGCCCGCCTGCACCAGTACGCCAGTAACCTCGGTGGACTGGAAACCGGTGGCCTCCACCTTGACTGTATAGGTGCTCGTTGGAAGATCGGCAAACACGAATTCGCCCGCGCCGGATGAAACCGTATCGCGGACGGCCGCAGTGGCCACGTCGGTGGCCGTCACCTTGGCTGCGGGAATCACGGCGCCAGAGGTATCGGTAACCGTGCCATTGATACTGCCACGGAAGGTCTGCGCCAGCGATGGCACAGAGAACAGCGCTAACAGGGCAAGCAGGGCTGAAGAAGCTTCCAGCCACCTTCTGAATCGTTGCATGGTTCCTCCTTAAAGTGATACAAGTGGTCCGGCCCTTGCTGCCGATCGTTCTGCAGCAGAATCGCGGACGGTTCATGAATATAGGTGGATGAACCTGAAGGCTGCTTGCGTGCAGCTCTCACAGGTACAGTTTCACTACCGGGTGCAAAGGCATTGCAAACGTATCGAACTAGGTTGCCGATAATCAGCCAAAAGGGATTTATAGGCTCATCCGCGCCGGCTGGAACTACAACAGCAACGACGCGGTATTGCGGCCTGGATCAACATCGGTTGAAAAATGATAACACAGGCTCTACGCCGGCTAGTCAGACAGCATTTTGCCGATCGTGCAAACCCGCTGATGCCGTGCCGAGGCGTGACGATCGGGGCCGATCCAAAGCAAGCGGGGGTGCCGCATGTCTCGCACTTGAGACACGAGACGACGATTCGAGAGCGCAAAGATCCGCAATTCCTCCAAAAAAGGGAGAAACTTACTAAGTTATTGATTTTATGGTGCCCGGAGGGGGACTTGAACCCCCACGGCCTTGCGGCCTGCGGATTTTAAGTCCGCTGCGGATCTATATAAGTAGATGATAATGAATAAGATATTTGAAGATCGAGTGCGCACTGTGTATGCAGATGTGAAAGTCTTCGGTTTTCTTACCAGCTGCACCTCTTCTCTTCTGCGTTCCCAGAACACGGTCATCTGGAGTTACTGGCAAACTCCGCGTATTCACGCCGGAAAACCCTGCAAGGTAGGAATGCCCATTGAGCGGATTTCGACAGGAAATCTCTGCAGTCGGGAGGCGCAGGTCCCGGGCGGCGAAGTGAGTTCTTCTGCGAATGGGCACGCCAGGCCTCTCGTGTCAAGTTTAGAGACATGGTTGACACTCTCACCTTGGGGATTGGGGAACCAGGGCACATTTCTTCGGCGGAGGGAATCCGAGGGGCCTGCAATCGTTCAATCTATTGCCTTGTCGATTTAAGAACGCTGGAATCTTTGCAGTATCTGGGCTGCGCACAGCGGGCCCGTCGGCTCCTCCTCATGTTTGAAGTAGGCGAAGACCTCGCCCTCAGCAGACCGTCGCCGCAGAATATTCTCAATCGAATCAAGTTGGGATGCGAAGTATCCGCTCCTGCGGAACCGATAACAAGCGAACGGGGCGGTCATAATATCCGGCGTCTCCAGTTCGTCGCTTTCTGCAACGCACAGCGCAACACCGCGATTCCGTAGCACGTCGTACACTTCATCGCAAAACCATGAAGCGTGCCGGAATTCAAAGGCCATTCGTAGGCTGTAGCTACCGGTCTCGCTAAGGAAGGAATCGAGGCAAGGCACGTCAATTCTGAAATTGGGTGGAAGCTGAAACAGCACCACGCCCATGCGTTCCACGTCTGACACGGGAGAAAGCGCTCGTCCGAGTTCGCCAATCTCTCCCGAACAGTTCCTGAGCCGCAAAATGTGAGTTAGCCGCTGCGGAGCCTTAAATGAGAAGCGGAAGCCCGCACCGCTCGCGGCCAACCAGCCCGCGAGTGTGCTCGCGCTCGGCAACTGGCGAAAAGTGTAGTTCACTTCGACCGAACTGAGATGGGTCGCGTAGTAGTCGAGAAACTTCTTTTGCGGAAGCGACTGCGGGTAAAAGCCGGGCTTCCAACTCCGGTACGCCCAGCCGGAGGTGCCGATGAAGATAGCTTTCTGCAGGTTTTCGCTCACAGAGGACAGGCTATCGCGTTTTAGAAAAGGATGCATCCTTTACACATGCGCACTGCCCTGGCAAGGCCGGCTGGTGCCCGGAGGGGACTTAACCGGAAGCCACCTTTGCCTGACAGAACCTGTGTATGCGCCGCCGCAGGCGAAACGGTT
This sequence comes from Occallatibacter sp., assembly GCA_049508975.1. Lineage (GTDB taxonomy): Bacteria > Acidobacteriota > Terriglobia > Terriglobales > Acidobacteriaceae > Telmatobacter. The sequence continues at coordinate 17,868 of JBELAI010000112.1, forward strand.
ATAATAGATCTTGTATAATGGCGTTGATTGCGCTACGATCAAGACGATGGCGCTCAAAGAGGATTCCCCACCTGCCGCCGAACTCCATTTTGAAGGGGATTCGCTGGAGGTGTTGTCCGGGTTTCCCGATGAGATCAAACGGTCGCTTGGATTCTCGCTTAGGCA
>JBELAI010000113.1:0-17518 GCA_049508975.1 Occallatibacter sp.
TCGCTGGCCGTGAAGCCGCCGCCTTGGATCATGGCCTGGTTGGCGTCAATGAATGCCTGCGCCTGGGCGGAGTCGAGTGGATTGCCAAGCGTTTCAGAGAGCAGAACGATGTTGGCTTTGCCGGATTGCGCATTGACGCCTATGACCGGGTTCGCGCCGACTAAAGCGGGATCGCACCAGAGATAAGCACCGGGATTTTTGCGTTCGCTGCTGCCGTGCATGCCGGCCCAGGTGCCGAAGGCTCCGGTGCCGATGATGGGTGCGCCGTGGGGGACTTCAAGCGAGAAAGCGGCACAGGCGGAATGGGCCAGGCTTGTAAGTCCAGCGAGTGATTCTGGAGTTACAAAGTTAGCCTCACCTCTTAGTTGCATGCTGCCGATAACTGTAGTTAAATTCACGTTACCGCAGCGCTCGCCGGTGCCCAGAAGGGTGCCTTGTACCTGCACGGCTCCGGCGAGAATGGCCGAGCGGGTGTTGGCGATGCCGAGTCCGCGGTCGGTATGGCCGTGGAATCCTATGCCGGCCTTTGGATAAGTCTTTGTTAGTTCGCCGATAACTTTGCTTACTTCTTCAGGATTTGCGCCGCCTGTTGTGTCGCAGATAACAATGCGACTTACTTTCTGACTTATGCATTGCGAAGTCAGCTGGTGGAAGTAATCGAGGCTGCGCTGGTTGAAATCGGGATCGCAAAGGTCGCCGTTTTCGCGGCGGCCGCATTTGGCGTCCATGGCGTGCTCAAAGTCTACGATTACTTCGAGGCCGTGGTCCTGAAGGCAGGCTATTGTTTCATACGCCATCAAAAGGTTTTCTTCCGGGGTGGTTTCGAGAGACTTGATGACATCGAGCAACCGGGATTTGAGAACGAGTACAGCTACGGGGACGCGGTGCTTGCGGGCAACGATGAATTGTACGTCGGGCCACTGCTCTACGCTGGCGCCGCGGCCGCGGGTTCTGCCGAACAGGGCCAGTTTCATTTGGCCGGTGTCGACGGAGTCGAGTGCCGCGGTGAGGTCGGAGACAAATTGTGTTGCGCCCGCGAATCCGATCTCCGCATAGTGGACGCCGAACGCGGACATGCGCTGTAACAGGCTGACGGCGCTGGGCACCGAGATATCGATGTTGGGCTGCTGCATTCCGTCGCGCAGACTGGTTTCAAACAGCTCGATTTTTTTGGGGGGTGCTTGCGTCATCGGATGCTTTCCTGGCTGGGTTAGCGCGCTTGCGGGTTGATTTTCCGAGAGGAGGCCACCAATGTTCAATCATATCCGCTGGGTGCGCTGGACTGTGCGCGTGGGGGTGATTGCACAGGGCGATTGTATTGAGGTGGACGAGGACGTGAGAAAGATTCGCCGCGTCCCACAGGACGCGAGAACTGGATCGGGGCGCTTTCCCCGGATTTCATCCGGGGCTATTTTCATGTCTTCCCTACGGGAAGAGCGCTGTCGTGTCTCCGTTTTGAGCAACTGATCGAACCAGCTATGTCAACAAGAGCTGTTCATGCGAAACGACGGAGATGCGGCGTCCCGTAGGAGGCTCAGTAGGCGGGGTGGGAGAGGTGATTCGCGTCGGGGACGAGGTCCTCATAGACGGAACGGGGCAGGTTGGTTTGCCAGTGGCCGGAGGCTTTGGCGTACGCGGTGACGCCGAAGAAGATGCAGGCGAGGAGCGCTGCCACTACGAGGGGCGAGAGGGCGCGGCGGGTCCAGCGGTTGGAGGGGGCGGTGTTGCGCCAGGGGGGCAGAGAGAATTGCAGGGCATTTTGGGCGGAACAGGCTGCTACACAGGCCATGCAGCCCGTGCATTCGGCGGATCGAACCTGCACAAGTTGGTCGACGGGGAGGTTGGATGGGCATGCGCGGGCGCATTTTCCGCAGTCGATGCAGGCTTCGGCGTCGCGGCGAATTTTGACGGGGCTGAGCAGGGAGACGAGACCCATCAGTGCGCCGTAAGGGCAGAGGTAGCGGCACCAGACGTTCTGCACGAAAAATGAGAGAACCACGAGCAAGCCGATAATGGCTGCGCCGGTGAAGCTTATGTAGAGAAAGAAATTGAGCATCTTCACGTCCGCGACAAGGGCGTAGGGGGCATGCATGAAATCGTCGAGCGCCTCGGCGGACATGGATCCAATGATGAAGGCGAAGAATGCGAGTAGTAGATACTTGAGGCCGCGCAGGGGAATATCAAGCCACTTGGGCAGGTGGAAGCTGCGCCGAAAGATTTTTCCGCCCAGTCTCCAGAGGAATTCAGAGAGCGTTCCGACAGGGCAGAGCCAGGAGCAAAAGGCCTTTTTGAGCAGCAAGCTCATGAGTACGAAAGCCATGAAAAGGAACATGGCGGCGGGATGGATGGCGGAAATGCGGCCGGTGGAGAGGAAATACTTGAAGTTCATGAGGCCGGCGATGGGGAGCCAGCCTTCCGCGCCGGGCGGGCGGGAGACCTGGAGACTGCCGGGGATTTGAAACGAACGGACCCAGAGGAAGAATTGCAGGCCGAGCCAGAGGTTGAGGGCGGCGAACAGGGCCTGGACCCAATGACGAATGCGTTGTGAGCGGTCTGGGGTGATGCGGCGGATCAGCTTCTTTTTTGGGGGGACGGATTGGGAAGGGGTGGCCATGGTTTGTTCCGTACTGTCTTAAGAGTAGGGAACTTGGTTGGGTTCGGTGGTGATTTGGATCACACGAGGGAGGAGGACTGCGGCTCTTTCGATTATGCTTCGCTCAAGATGGATGCGGGTTTGGGCGGATGCTGGGATTTGGAAGAATTCAGCGAGTTAGCTTCCGCTTCGCGGAAATAGCGAGTTAGCCAGTCAGCTGGGTTCTTTGAGTGCTCCGACCTTTGCGTTTGCTAATGAACTGGCTGGTGGAGGGTCGAGGTTTCCCGCCCTTGCGCCAGAAAAAAGGCGCAAGAACGGGGCACGGGAGTCTTCTGGGGGATCCGGAAACTTCAGATGGAGGGTCTTGGTTTCCCACCCAGTTCAAGCGGACGAGGCAGGAAGGTTAGACGCCGAGTTCGTTACGGATGGCTGCGGCGATGGCTTCGGCGTGATGATGCATGGAGGCTTCGGATTCGGCTTCGATCATGACGCGGGCGAGGGCCTCGGTGCCGGAGTAGCGGATGACGACGCGGCCAGAGTCTTTCAAATCCTCTTCGGCAGCGCGGATGGCAGCTGCGACTGCGGGTATGGAATCGAGGGGGCGCTTTTGGCGGACTTTGATGTTGACGATGATCTGCGGAAACACCTTCAGGTCGGCGGTGAGGTCGTCGATGGATAGGCCTGAGCGGGCAATGAGGTCCAAGACCACCAGGGACGTCAGCAGCCCGTCGCCGGTGGTGGCGAGATGAGGCATGAGGATGTGGCCGGACTGCTCGCCGCCCAGTGCCGCATCGTGCTTGAGCATCTGCTCAAGGACGTAGCGGTCGCCGACGGGGGCGCGGAGCATGCGGATGCCGGAGCGTTTGAGTGCGGCTTCAAGCCCCATGTTGGACATGGTGGTGGCAACAACCAGGTCGCCGGTGAGGAGTCCGCGAGCTTTCAAATCGCGGGCGACGGCGAGGAGAATGGCGTCTCCGTTGAGGACGTTCGATCGGGAGCCGGCCATCATGCAGCGGTCCGCGTCTCCGTCGAAGCTGAGGCCGATGGATGCTTCGTGTTTCCTGACTTCCTGAGCGACATAGGTGGGGTAGAGCGCCCCGCAGGCGTCGTTGATGTTGCGGCCATCGGGATGAATGTTGAGCAGGGTGACGCGGCCACCCAGGCGGCCGAAAAGCTCCGGCGCCACAGCCGCGGCGGCTCCGTTAGCGCAGTCGGCGACGATGTGAAGGCCGTTGAGGTTCAGGCCGGGGACGCAGTCGAGCAGGAACTGAATATAGTCCGACTGGAACACGGGATTGTCTTCGATGGGTGCGAGAGATGAGGGCTCGGGGGCGTGGTTTTGCGCGGCCTGAAAGACGATCTCGTCTTCCATGGCAAGTTCCACTTTGTCGGCCAATTTGAATCCATCGGCGCCGAAGAGCTTGATGCCGTTGTCGCGCCAGGGATTGTGGGAAGCGGAGATGACAACGCCAGCATGAAATCCGTTGGTTCTGGCGAGAAAGGCGATGGCGGGCGTAGGCACTACACCAGCGCTTTCAACGCGCGCTCCAGCGCTACGCAAGCCCGCGGCGAGAGTTGCAGCGATCCAGGGACTGGACTCGCGCGTGTCGCGGCCAAGAACGACTGCGGGATGGGCGGCGGAAGTCTTCAGCGAGTTGGCGAGGGCGAGGCCGACGGCGAAGATGGTAGTTGGGTCGAGTGGCGATTCGCCGGCGACGGCGCGGATGCCGTCCGTTCCAAAGAGCTTGCGGGCTGCACCGATTGTGTTCATGATCTCGATTCTGGAAAAAGCGAAGAGTACGCGATAGAAGGGGGCCCACTCAAAGGATACCTTAGAGACTCGCGGACTGCGATCTTGTCACGGGGTTGTGTGCTCTTGCGCAGGTTCCGTGTGGTGAATCTGAAGTTCGTCGCAATCCTGTGAAGCAGAGTGTTGGCTCTTGAAGTTCCCCGAGAAGCAGGTCCTTCGACTCCGCTGAAGTACGCTCCGCTCAGGATGACAGGTCTATTCTTGGTACGAACTTCGGACTCAGGATGACAGGTCTATTCTTGGTACGAACTTCGGACTCAGGATGACAGGTCTATTCTTGGTACGAACTTCGGACTCAGGATACCCATTTTATTTGGAGTCTTTGTCCTTTGTGTTGGATGTCGATTTCACCTGGCTGGTAAAGGTTCCGTCGGCTAGGCGCGTGGTGAGCTTGTCGCCTGGGGTGAGCTGGGCTATGGTGCGAACCACGGTGCGATCGGCCGAGAGCACCAGGGCGTAGCCGCGGTCGAGAACTGCGAGGGGGGAGAGCGAGTGGAGGCGAGCGTCAAGAGAGCCAGTGCGAACAGTTGCACGCTGCAAAGTGCGTTCGATGGCGCGCTGAATACGCGAGCAATTCCGCTGAAGGCGCTCGCGGGCCTGAGCAAGGGCCTGGCGCGGGTCATGGCGCAGGACCGCGGCGGTGAGGGAGGCGACGCGATGCTGCTGTCGGCGCAGTTGTGTGGCAAGCGCGGCCTCTTGGCGGAAGACAAGGTCGTCGAGCCGCAGCGCCTGGCGATGAATCAGAGTGGAGACTCGGGACTCTGCTCGGCTGACGGGGAGGTTCCCGAGGCGTTGTTTGGCGTGGAGGAGCTGAAATCGAATAGCGCGGGTGAGCCTTTGATCCTGCGCGGCAAGATGCTCGGCAATTTTGTGCTGAGCCTCGGTGATGAGCTCGGCGGCGGCGGAAGGGGTGGGTGCGCGCAGGTCGGCGACAAAATCGGCGATGGTGAAGTCGGTCTCGTGTCCCACTGCGGAAACGACCGGGAGGTTGCTGGATGCAATCGCGCGGGCGACGCGTTCGGAATTGAAAGCGGCCAGGTCTTCAAGCGAACCGCCACCGCGGGCGAGGACGATGAGATCGACCAGTCCTGACACATTGAGCTGGGCAAGCGCAGACTCGATTTCCGCAGGGGCCTGGTCGCCTTGAACGGAGACAGGCACGAGGAGTACGTTGAGGCCGGAGTGGCGGCGGGCGACGATGTTGAGGAAGTCGCGGACGACGGCTCCGGTGGGCGAGGTGACGATTCCGACGGTGCGGGGAAACGCCGGCAGCGGCTGCTTGCGATCGGCGTCGAACAGGCCTTCAGTCTTGAGGCGTTCCTTGAGCTGTTCGAACGCAAGCTGGAGCGATCCGGCTCCGACGGGCTCCATGGTTTCAGCCACGAGTTGCATCTGGCCGCGCTGCTCATACACGCTGACACGGCCGCGCACTATTACGTGGAGTCCGTCTTCGGGGCGGAAGCGCAACAGCATGGCCTGGCGGCGAAAAAAGACAATGGGGAGCTGCGCATCGGCGTCTTTCAGCGTGAAGTATAGATGGCCTGAAGGCGCGGGGCGGAAGTTGGAGATTTCGCCCTCGACCCAGATGTCGCCATATTCGCGCTCGATGCGTTCGCGGATCCGGCTCACAAGTTCGCGAACGGGCCAGATGCGGCGGGTTTGCGGCGGTTCCTCAAAGAGGAAATCCAACTGCGGTCTGATTGGTTCGCGCGGGCTCATGGTTGTAAGAAGTGTAATTGGCCTGGGGGAAGGCGCGGTGCGGAAGGGAATCAAGCGCCTCGCCGCGTTGCAGTGATCAGGATCTTTTCTTCCGCTGGAATCGGAAAGCGAGAATCTCACAAGTAGAAATCTTGTCCCAGAACTTGACACGGAATCGGACTGCCAGCAGACTGGTATTGTGACCATTTAGCGAAATGGGGGACCACAATGCGAGATACGGCTCCGCAAGGCACGTACAAAGTTCAGGCGCTTGACCGCGCCTTTGCAGTACTGGATTTATTGGGCGAGAGCGAGACACCGCTCGGTTTGGCGCAGGTCGCTTCGTCGTTGCAACTGCACAAGAGCACGGCACATCGCTTTCTGATGGTTCTGGAGCGGCATCGCATGGTGGAACGCACGACGGGCGGGAAGTTCCGTCTTGGCCTGCGGCTGTTCGATTTTGGTAACAGAGCAATCGAACAGTATGACCTGCGCGATCGTGCTCAGCCACATCTGCGGCGCCTGGTTGCCGAGACCGAGGAGACGGCGCATCTGTGCATCCTGGAGGCGGCGCGCGTCATTTACATCGACAAGATTGAGCCGGCGCGGTCGGTTCGCATGATCACACGGGTCGGGGCCAGCAATCCGGTCCACTGCACATCGGTGGGGAAGGCGATTCTTGCGTTCCTGCCTGAAGATCGGGCTGCCGAGGTTGTGCGGCGCACCAGATTCGAGCGCTTTACGCATCGGACGATTGCAACGGCAGAGGCCTTGCGCGCTGAGATGGAAAAGACACGTCGCCGTGGATATGCCGTGGACGATGAGGAGTTCGAGGAAGGGCTGCGTTGTATTGCCGTACCACTTCTCGATGCCCAGCGGCTTCCTGTAGCGGCGGTCAGCATCTCCGGTCCTTCGTTCCGTGTGACGGCACAGAAGCTGCCAGCCATTGCCAACCAGTTGTTGCAATGCGTCCGCGGAATCTCGGCAGACATGGGATACACGTCCACTGGGCGCGCCACTCGGTCTGCGTGGTCCGCTTAGCAGCTTCTCAACCTTGATTGCGAATGAGCCTCTACGGGCCATCAGTAGAGGCTTTTTCATTCTTCGCGCTTCTCAGGATCGATTTGCGGTCGGTCTTCCAGCTTTACGAAGTGGAGCCCGAAATTTTCCACTTGCTTATCAGAATGCTCGAGTTCGCAGTGCGGCTCAGGACGGTCTACGATCGCCTCGTTACGGTGCTCCAGCTCTTCAAGAGGCACGGATTGAAAGGGCTGGTCGAGCGCAGCGACTGGCCCAGCTATGTCGAGACCATCCGCCCGATTTATGAGCCTGAGGAAATCGCGGCAATGCTCCGGCACGCCGATCGGGACGAGGCGATCCTTGAGTATCTGAAATCGTCGCAAGGATAGTGCACCTGAGCTGTTGTCCCGAGCGGGAGGTAAATCCGTTTCCGGTCCGTTGCAAGGTTCGCACAGACCTTGCGCATACGGCATTGGCTCCTCACGGTGCGACTCCACCGAAGGATTGAGTTGGCTACCCATCGACGGATGCAAGACAGCGCATTGACTTACCTTCTACAGTTCATCCGTGCAGCCCTCCCCGCGATTTCTTCCTCTGAACTTGGGCAGAGCCCTGCTTCTGGTGAACCCCGCCAGCAATCTCTAACTCATGGAGCCTTTGACGATGCAGTAGATTTTGTGACGCATACGTCATGGCCATCGATGTCGACAGATTCCACAGGAACCACGACGTCACTCTGTTTGTAGTGCTACGTCTTCTGGGAGAGGCCGAAAACAATATGAACATGATTCGCAACGTGCTGGCATTTGTGGCGCTTTCTTGCATTAGTTTGTCTGCTCAGCAAATCACGGGAAACATTCGCGGAACCGTTACAGATCCAAGCGGGGCTGTCATTCGGGGCGCGGCGGTTACTGCCCGCCAGGCGGAAACGGGATTGTCGCGCGCGACAAGCACCGATCGCGACGGTAACTACGTCCTTCTGGAACTCCCGGTCGGACACTACCGCCTGCAAGTCTCGGCGAACGGATTCCAGGAACATGTGCAGGATGGCATCACGCTCAATGTGGACGAGACGGCTTCTGTCTCCGCACATCTCGCGGTTGGATCGGAAAAGCAGCAAATATTGGTGAGTGCCGATGCCCCGCTGATTGAGCCAACCGTCACCAGCATGGGCAAGGTGGTGCAACAGCAGGAGTTGGAGGATCTGCCCCTGAACGGACGCAACTTTTCGCAACTTGGCCTGTTGCAGCCTGGAGTAGTTCCCTTGACGCCAGGAATAGCCGAAGCGGGCGGCTCGCTGCGCGACGGACAGGCATACGCGGTCAATGGCCAGCGGCCTGAGTCAAATAACTTCCTGATTGACGGCGCGAACAACTTCAACGGAGTTGATGGAGGATTCGTCCTTAAGCCGCCGGTGGACGCGATCAGCGAATTTCGCATCATCACGCATAGCGCGAATGCCGAGTTCGGTGGTGCGCTAGGATCGACGACGAACATCATCACACGATCGGGCACTAACCATGTCCACGGGGCGTTGTGGGAGTTCCTGCGCAACGATGCAGTCGATGCCAACAATTATTTCGCACAGACGAAGGAGCCGCTGAAGCAAAACCAGTTTGGCGCCACAGTTGGTTCGCCAATCAAACGGGACAGAACATTCATCTTTGGCTACTATGAGGGCTTCCGCAATCGCCAAGGCGAGACAGCGCTGACCACAGTACCGTCGTTAAAGCAGCGCACCGGCGACTTCTCCGAACTCTGCCCAGAGGGCTTCTCGGGCGGCTTCTGCAACAACCCCGCGCACCAGCTTTTCAACGTCTTCGCCAACGCTCCCTACCCGAATAATGTGGTGCCGCAGGTCCAGTTCAACTCGGTTTCAGAAAACCTGCTGCCCTTCTTTCCGCTGCCAAACGCCGGTCTGAATCTGTTCTCGACAACGCAAACACTAAGCAATGATACCGATCAGTTCGGCATCAAGGTTGACCATTACCTCGCTCCGCACGACACGCTGAACTTCCGATATATGTTCAACCAGCTCTCGCAGTTCGATCCGCTCTCGCCGGGTGGCGCGAGTGTGCCGGGCTTTCCGGTAGGCGAAGACCAGCGCGCACAAAACTTTGTTGCGGAAGAAACGCACACTTTTTCGCCGGCCCTCGTTGCCATCGCTCGATTGTCGTTTTTGCGCAACAAGTTCCTATTCGGCGAGCATGAGGATCATCAGTCGCCCTCCAGCCTTGGATTCCAATACACGCCGAGTCTCGATATTGCGGCTGGACCGCCATTCATCCAGGTCAATGGCTATGCGACGGTTGGCGATCCGATCACGGGCCCGCGCAACACCTATGAGGACGTCTTCGATTATTCTGGATCGTTGAGCTGGGTGCGGGGCAAGCATGAGCTTAAATTCGGAGGTGGATACCAGAATCAGCGAATCAACGTGCTGCAAGGGATCGCAACCAATGGCTTCTTCGTATTCGCGCCATTCCCGGTCACCGACGCGTTCGCCAGCTTCCTTACCGGGCAAGCAGTCGTCTTCCTGCAAGGCATCGGCGATTTCTCACGCGGCATTCGAGGCAACAATTCCAATTTGTACGTGCAGGATACCTATAAGGTCACCCGGCGAGTCACAATCAATGCCGGACTCCGCTACGAGTTGCCGGAACCATACACTGAGATTCATAACCGGCAATCTTTGTTTGAGCCCGGAAAAAAGTCCCAGGTCATCTCGGATGCGCCTACGGGACTGCTGTATCCGGGCGATGCAGGTGTGCCCGCAGGTCTCATTCCTACCGATATGAAGGCATTTGCGCCGCGCTTTGGCGTCGCGTGGGACCCGACTGGTCAGGGCAAGACCCTTTTGACTGCCTCATACGGCATGTTCTATGAGCCGTATTACACCGGCCAGGGCGGACCATTGCAAGCTCCGATCAGCGCGCCTCCTTACCTGGGAACTCCACAGGTGAGCCTGCCGGACTTCGCCAACCCATTCAACGGCAATCCTCCCGCCCCAGGATCATTCTCCCCGTCGCTCACCAACCTGACTTTGTCGCCCACGCTGACGCTCCCCTACACGCAGGACTGGGACTTGAATCTGCAGCAATCGTTCGGGTCCGATTGGCAGTTCGAGATCGGATACGTCGGCACCAAGGGAACGCGCTTGCCGCGCTTTATTGAAGCGAATCCCGCAGTCTTCGTTCCCGGCGCCGTGGACGGCCAGCCGATTTCGAACTCCAGTAATGCCGATCAACGGCGGCTTTACTCCGGTTGCACGCTTGCCGATTCGCCCAGCACGTGCAAATTCTCATCGACCGGCGAAATCTCGGGCATCGCCAACTCGGCGTACAACGCGTTGGAATCGTCCCTGCGCAAGCGGTTCAGCCACGGACTGTCCTTCCTGGTTTCGTACACGTGGTCGAAGGCGATCGACGATGTTTCATCGTTCAACATCACCGGATCGGCGGCGAAGCCAGTTGCAGGCGAAAACGATCTTGCGCAGGATCCGTTCAATCTCGGCGCCGAGCGCGGGCTGTCGCTGTTCGACGCACGCAACCGTTTCGTTGGAAGCTACGAATGGGCGTTGCCGTTCTGGAGCCATGCTGAGAACTGGTACCAGTCCGCACTCGGTGGATGGCAATTGGATGGCATTGCCACACTGATGAGCGGAACACCGTTTACCGTGTTCGACTCGAATGACGTTGCGGCGCAAGGCAGCGCGCCGGAGATCACCGGATTCTCCGCTCAGCGTCCCAATATCGTCGGAAACCCCAATAACGGGCCCCGTTCTGTTGGTGCGTGGTTGAATACCGGCGCTTACCAGCGGCTCGATCCCACCGCCAACGCAGGACAGTTTGGCACCGAAGGCCGCAACGTGAATATAGGTCCGGCTTATGCTGACTGGGACTTCGCCGCCCTCAAGAACTTCAGAGTCACGGAATCAAAGCGGCTGCAATTCCGCGCCGAGCTGTTTAACGTCTTGAACCGTACGAATTTCCGGCTGCCCGACTGCGATATCAGTTCGCCGACATTCAACCATATCCTTGAAGCGGGGACTCCGCGCCAGGTGCAGTTTGCGTTGAAGTTCATGTACTAGGAGGTCCAAACGAATATTCACGGATGTCAGCATAAGGGCGTGGACCTGGCGGAAGCGCGTGTGAGTCGAACACACCGTCGCCCTTTAAGGACGACCGCCGGTTTTGAAGACCGGGAGGATCACCGGAGCCTAAGCGCTTCCGTCTTATGACTCTCACATGCTACCGTGCCTGGATGCAAGGCGCGGAGGGATGATAGGAATGGAAGGATATGGGCCTGGATCAGACACAATCCGTTCGGTTGACGCAGCAGGTAAAAGCCGGCGGCTGCGCCAGCAAGCTCCCGGCCGGTTCTCTCCGCCAGGTGCTTTCCGGGCTACCAAGACAGGCCGATCCGAACCTTCTGGTCGGATTTGAGACTTCCGACGATGCCGGGATCTACCGTATCGGCCCGGGAACGGCATTGGTGCAAACCGTAGATTTCTTTACCCCACTGGTGGATGACCCATTCACCTTCGGCCAGATTGCGGCAACCAATGCTCTCAGCGATGTCTACGCGATGGGAGGCCGCCCGCTGACTGCTCTCGCGATCGTTTGTTTCCCGCTGGACGCCGCGCTTGAGATCCTTGAGGAGATCATGCGTGGTGGCCTGTCGAAGATGACCGAGGCAGGATGCACTGTGGTGGGCGGGCACTCCGTTCGCGACGCCGAAATGAAATTTGGCTATGCGGTCACAGGTGTCATCGATCCGGGGCGTGTTTATACAAATGCCGGAGCCATCCCAGGGGATATTCTCATTCTCACCAAGCCAATCGGCACGGGCGTTATCACTACGGCCCTCAAGCAAGGAAAGTCCGAACCAGGCTGGGTGGAACGCGCAGTTCGTACCATGACAACACTCAACAGCACCGCCTCCACCATTGCCATCGCCTGCTCTGGCGTCCATGCAATCACCGACATCACCGGCTTTGGGCTGATGGGTCATAGCCGCGAGATGGCGTTTGGCAGTGGAGTCACGCTGGAAATCGAAACCGATCAGGTTCCTCTGATCGAAGGTGCGCTTGATGCGGTGGCCGCCGGCGCGATTCCCGGCGGTTTGCTCGCCAACCGAGACTTTGCCGAATGTGTAGTCGCGGATTCTCCCGGGAGCTGTGTCCCGGAGGACGTCTGCGCTTTGCTCTACGATCCGCAGACATCGGGCGGACTTCTGATTTCTGTTGCTTTCGAAATTGCTCCAATATTGCTCGCGGACCTCTTAAATGCGGGCCTTCCTGCCGCTATCATCGGGCGTGTCTCGGGAGCATTTACTCAAGGTGCTGGCGCCCCCGCGATCCTTCTGCGATGATGAGCTACCGAATCTGAGAGTTCCGCGATGACAATTCACGATCTCAAACACGGAGACGGAGCGCTTCAACGGCTCTTTCGATCGCTACCGTCAGTCAACGAAGTCTTGTTGATTTCCGCGTGTCGCTCTCTTCTCGATACGCACCCGCGCGTCACCGTTTTGCGTGCGACCCGCGAGATTCTCACCGCAATGCGCTCGGAGATTTCCTCGGGGCAGCATTCAGAGTCGAGCCTGAAGCAAAGCATCTCCCTGCTGCCCAAGGAGATTGCCAATCGCCTCGCAGTTGGTGCCCGTTACTCCCTTCGCCCAGTCATCAATGCAACCGGAGTAATTCTCCACACCAACCTCGGCCGCGCCCCACTGAGCCCTGGGGCTCTTCGTCACGTGGTTGAAGTCGCCCGGGATTATTGCAACCTTGAGTACAACCTCGAAAACGGCCTGCGGAGCCGCAGAGACTTCCACGTTGAATCCCTTGTATTGCGCATCCTGGGCGTGCCTGCGGCAAATTCCGATCGGCATGGCGTCACCATCGTCAACAACTGCGCTGCCGCTACGATGCTGGCGCTGAATTCGCTTGCCGAAAAGTCCGAAGTCATCGTCTCCCGCGGGGAACTTGTCGAGATCGGCGGAGGATTTCGCATCCCTGAAATCCTTGAGAAATCCGGTGCAATCCTCCAGGAGGTCGGCACGACCAACCGTACACTGCTTAGCGACTATGAATGCGCGCTCGGTCCCGGCACGGGTCTTCTGCTTCGCGTCCATCAGTCGAACTTCAGCATCGAAGGATTCACCGAACGCCCATCGTTGAAAGAACTGGTCGAGCTTTCAAGACGTGGAGGCATTCCCCTGTTTGAAGATCAGGGCACCGGCCTTCTGTCCTCGCTGGAACGCTTTGGGATTAATGGAGAACCCAGCTTGCGTCAGTCCTTTGAGAGCGGCGTTGACCTTATAGCCGCCAGCGGAGATAAACTGCTGGGCGGCCCCCAATGCGGCATCCTCGTTGGCAGAAAGGATCTGATTGACCGCATCCGAAAGAACCCACTTCTTCGTGCGTTGCGGGTTGACAAGCTTACCTACGCGGCGCTTGAGGGCACGTTGCTGGAGCATCTTTCTGAGGAAACGAGTTCTATTCCAGTTGAACGCATGCTCGGTTTTCGGCCTGAGGAACTGATGCGGCGTTGCGGTGAAGTCGCCGAGGGCATCTATTCCTCCCAACTGGTCCTTGACATCGTTCCAGTCGCCAGTCTCGTGGGAGGAGGCACAGCACCCAAGGCTACTCTGCAAAGTTGCGCTATCTCTCTACGGCACAAGTCCTTCCCTGCGGTAGAACTTCTTTCAAGACTTCGCAAGCTCGAACCACCCATCATCGGCCGCATATCAGACGACACTGTTTTGCTAGATCTGCGCACCGTACCTCCTGATTTTGACCTCGAACTGGCCTCGCTCTTGACGAGCCTATAGATCGAGCAATCGCAACGCGCGTTCATCATTGGAAAACTCTGAATGACCAACACGCCCAGCTCCATCGTTATCGCGACTGCCGGCCACATTGACCACGGCAAGACCACGCTGGTTCGCGCCCTTACGGGAATTGACGCCGACCGCCTTCCCGAAGAGAAACGCCGCGGCATCACGATCGACCTGGGATTTGCTTCCTTCGACCTTCCGACGCCGAACGGATCTCCGCTTCGCATCAGCTTTGTTGACGTCCCCGGTCACAGCCTTTTCATCCGCAATATGCTCGCAGGAGCTGGCTGTGTTCCGGCAGTCATGCTGGTTGTCGCGGCCGACGAAGGCATCATGCCGCAGACGGTGGAGCATCTCGCCATCTGCGATCTCCTCGGAGTGTCGGAAGGACTGACAATCATTTCCAAAGCCGACACAGTCAGTGCTTCCCAGTTGCAGGAGGTCACCGATTCGATCAAAAAGTTTCTGCAAGGAACGTTTCTCTCCAAAGACCATGCGCCTGTTGTATCAGCCAGTGCAACAACCGGCGCGGGTCTTGAAACTGTGCGAGCAGAGCTGGTGAACCTCGCTATGCGCACTTCTCTCGAGACCTCAGATGCGATGCTGCGCATGCCGCTCGACCGTTCCTTTGTCATGAAGGGGTTCGGTACGGTGGTTACTGGCACTCTCATATCCGGTACCATGCGTGATGGCGAGATGCTGCACTTGGAGCCGGGTGACCGCACGGTCCGGGTGCGTGGCCTTCAATCACACGGTGAGCCCGTCGAATACGCGCGGCCAGGATCGCGGGTTGCCGTGAATCTCTCAGGAATCGATGCAAATCAGGTCCGCCGCGGCGAAACACTGGTATCACCGCGGACGCTTTCGGCTGTGGACACTCTCGACGTTGAAGTGCGCCTTCTCGAGAGCGCACCTGCGTTGAAGCATCGGGCCAACATTCACTTCCACGCATTTACATCCGAGACCATGGCATCGGTGTCTCTGTACGGTTACGAAGCGGCTCAACCGGGAACCTTGCGTCTCATGCGTCTCAGACTTGCCGAGCCAATCGTGCTGGTCCCCGGCGACCGGTTTGTCCTGCGACAGCCCTCATCGGCCGGCACCGTTGGCGGTGGCCGTGTCCTCGATGCCCACCCGCTGCCTAGGCAAAAAAAGCCCCCCACCCAAGGCTGGCTCGAACAATTGCGCGCAGCCTCTCCAACCGCGCAGCTTTCACTCCGTGTATCCCGATGCAACGCCAACGGAATCACTCTTGACACGCTTTCTGCCGAAACCGGCTTGAACCGCGATGCAATTCGACTTCAGATCGACCCTGCGATCGAACTCGGAGACCTCTATCTCATTTCGAACAGTCTGCTTCTGAGCCGCGAGGCCTTCCTCACGTCCGCGCACGAAATCACCACCTATCTTCGAACTGGCGAGACAGTGAAGTCATCCGAGCTGCGCGTCCGGTCGGCCCTCAGTCATCCCGTCTTTGGCTTCGTGGTCAACTCTCTCGTCCGTCAGAAGAAAATCAAGCTCCGCGACGAAACAGTCTCCATTTATAACGCTGATGTTCTTGCTTCAAATTCAGAAAGCGACCGACTGGCGGCAATCGCCCGTGCTTACGAGGACTCCGGACTCGCTGCTCCCTCGGTCCTGGAACTTGCCAAGCGCTTCAACATAAGAGAGACCGACATGCGCCGCCTTATAACAACGCTCTATCGAGACAAGACCATCATTCGGATGGGCAGCGACGACTTGTTTATCCACTCTGTCGTTCTTAGCCGCCTGGCCGCGCAGCTTGCCCCACTTCGCGGCAGCCTGATGAATGTTGCTCGCTTCAAGCAACTGACCGGCATCTCGCGCAAATATGCGATCCCCCTCCTCGAGTACCTTGACCGCCAGCGCATTACCTTGAAGCAGAACGACGAGCGTCTTATTCTCTAGGTTTTCGGTACATCCGGAGGTGGATGTGTTCGGCACAGCGGTCGTGCTATATTGCAGAATAACCACAGGAAAAGTGCGTGACAAACTCCGACAACGAAACCAAAATCAAGCTGATCGAAGATCGCGACGCCGCTGGCGAAGTGGCTGCGGTCTACGACGAATGGGGTGCGAAGTCCGGCCGCCAAAAATTGCCCGGCATTTTGAAGTGCTTCAGCAAACGGCAAATTGGAAGAAGCCGGCCTGAGGGTTGCGGTGCCTTCGGAATATCACCACAAGGTTAACTCGAGATGAATGAGATGACGAAGTAGGCGGACGATGGAAGAAGCAAAGAAGACTCGGATACGGAATTGGGTTGCCAGTATCGCCGGGCTCTGCTTAATCGGCTGGCTCGGCCTCATTGGATACGTGAACTGGGCCATGCACCAGCCACCCGAGGTCTTCGGCCATGTAATGGCAACGATGCCCATGCCTGCCTACTTTGTGCTCCCTTTCGAGACTTTGTGGACGCGCGCTCGCCACGGGCAGTTGAACGTCGGTGACGCCGCGCCTAGCTTGGTGGTGAAGAAGCTTGAAGATCACAGTCCAACCAATCTGGCTACACTTTGGGCTAATCGTCCAGTTGTTCTTGTTTTTGGCAGCTACACTTGACCGCCTTTTCGGCGGGAGGTTCCCGCCTTGAACAAGCTCGCAGAGCAATATCGCGGCCAGATCGACTTCTATGCTGTTTACATTCTTGAAGCGCATCCCACCGATGTTTGGCAAATGCAGTCGAACGTGCGCGACAACGTCCTATTCAGCAGCCCCAAGGATGAGGTTGAGCGCGCCTACGTCGCAGGCTCATGCGTGCGCAAGCTGGGGATCAAATTTCCTGCGCTGGTAGATGGCTTCGATAATCGAGTCGAGTCTGCTTACACCGGCTGGCCCGACCGACTCTATCTGATCGGCAAGGGCGGTCGCGTTCTCTACAAAAGCAAGCCGGGCCCCTTCGGCTTTGATCCAAGCGATCTGGCAGAGGCCATCAAGACATCGCTCCCGGCTAACTGAACACCGCCGTGTAGTCAGCTCGGCTGTTCCAGTACACGCCAACGCACCAGTAACGGGAAGTCTTGGTGCATGTCAGCCAGCGTCCAGAGGCTCAGGAAACTCGGATCTCAACTATTGACTCATCAGGTCAAAGCACTCATTGATCCATTC
Source organism: Occallatibacter sp. (assembly GCA_049508975.1). Classification (GTDB taxonomy): domain Bacteria; phylum Acidobacteriota; class Terriglobia; order Terriglobales; family Acidobacteriaceae; genus Telmatobacter. The sequence continues at coordinate 17,085 of JBELAI010000113.1, forward strand.
AACTCGATCAGCGTTCTCAGCAAGTGGCCGATAAATCGGCTACCGTTCAATTACAACTTGGTCAACTGGTGCGAGATATAGAAGTGGTTGCTGTCCCCACTTCATCGATACGGGAATCACCAGCAGAATCAAGACTGCCTCGGCGAGAAATCCTCCGATCAGAATCCGCACCCACTTAATCTTCCGCTCAAATGTTGATTGTCCCTCTTCCATCACGATCGCCCGATTTCTCGATTCGATTATCGTTCTTGCCAGTGATTGTGTATTGGAAGAAACGGAAATCTATCCTACTGCCTCTTGGCGTGCTTGAAGTGTCTCGGAGGAGAGTTGTCATTGATCGGGAAAATGCCCAATCTCAGGCGAAAAAATCCTCAAAGGGAAGAGTTGCGGACTATTCGGCCGGGTGGCTCAAGCGTTGTGGTCACTGAGTGACT
>JBELAI010000114.1:0-27099 GCA_049508975.1 Occallatibacter sp.
GGCTTGAGCCTGAAGGGTACGGGCTTGAGCCTGAAGGGTACGGGCTTGAGCCTGAAGGGTAAGGGCTTGAGCCTGAAGGGTACGGGCTTGAGCCTGAAGGGTACGGGCTTGAGCCTGAAGGGTAAGGGCTTGAGCCTGAAGGGTACGGGCTTGAGCCTGAAGGGTAAGGGCTTGAGCCTGAAGGGTACGGGCTTGAGCCTGAAGCGTAAGGGCTTGAGCCTGAAGCGTAAGGGCTTGAGCCTGAAGCGTAAGGGCTTGAGCCTGAAGCGTAAGGGCTTGAGCCTGAAGGGTACGGGCTTTAGCCCGTACATAAACCACGCAAAATCGCCCTGGGCTTTAGCCCCTGAGGGAATCTACGCGCGCATTTTCCGCAACAAGCTGTGCATCTGCGCTGCTGCCCTGCTTATCCTGATCCCACTCTCTGGCTGCAAGCCTGTCGGCCCCAATTACTCTCGTCCTACGTACACCGCCCCCCCAACCTACAAGGAAACCGGCGCATCCGCTGTCCAGGTGCCGCTGACCCCTCCACCCAATCCCACCGGAGGCGGCTGGCAGCCTGCGAATCCCTCCGACGGCATGCTTAAGGGAAAATGGTGGGAGGTTTATCAGGACCCGCAACTGAATCAACTCGAAGAACGGATCGCCGGCTATAACCAGGGCCTGCGTCAGGCTCTGAATACATATCTGGCTGCCCAGGACCAGGTGAAAGCGGCTCGGTCGGCGCTTTATCCGACGTTATCGGCCGGCCCTTCTGTCGCGCACGACAAGGAATCGGCGCACCGGCCGCTGGTTACTCCCAGCACAGCCACCAACTACAACGACCTGATCCTGGCAGGCGGAGGGAGTTGGGAACCGGACTTCTGGGGCCGCATCCGCCGTACCGTCGAGGCCGCCCATGAGAACGCGCAGGCCAGCGCGGCGGATATGGCTAACGTCGACCTGAGCCTGCAGGCATCCATGGCCACGGACTACTTCCAACTCCGCGGCCTGGATGCCCAGATCAAGCTGACGCGCGACACGATTACCGATCTGGAGAGCCAACTCGATCTGACCGAGCGGCGTCTGAAAGGTGGCGTCGCGACCGAAGCTGACGTAGCCCAGGCGCAAACGCTGCTTGAAACAACACGGGCGCAGCTTGTGGATCTTGGCGTCGCCCGCGCGCAGTTTGAACACGCTGTGGGCACCATTGCAGACTACAAATTGCCCAGCTTCAGCATTCCCTACTCTCCGCTCGACTTGCACCTCCCGAAGATCCCTCTCGGAGTCCCATCGCAACTGCTCGAGCGACGGCCCGACATAGCCGCGGCGGAGCGCCGGACCGCGGCAGCCAATGCCCAGATTGGCATTGCGGTGAGCGCCTTCTACCCGACCATCAGCCTCACAGGGCAAGGTGGATTTGAAAGCACCCACGGCGGAACCTGGATTCAGGGACCGAGCGCGCTCTGGTCCCTGGGCGCGCAGGCGACAGAATTGCTGTTTGACGCCGGGCAGCGGCGAGCGCTCACCCAGCAGGCAAAGCATGAGTACGAGGCGCAGGTTTCCGGCTACAAGGGCGTCATCTTCCTGGCATTCGAAGACGTGGAAGACCAGCTCTCCGGACTACGGATTCTGGAACAGGAAACCGTTGCGGAGCAGAAGGCCGTGGATTCAGCGCAACACTCTTACGATATTTCCGATCAGCGCTACAAGGGCGGGGTAACCAGCTATCTTGAGGTACTGACGGCCGAGGCGACTCTGATTCAGGACCAGCGCACCGCTGTCGACCTGCAAACTCGGCAGTTCGTGGATAGCGTGGGCCTGATTCGGTCGCTCGGCGGCGGTTGGGACAATTCGCAGTTACCGAAGTAGATCTCGGCCCACAAGCACAAACGTCGGCTCCCCATCCTTGTTGCCACTCTGAGCGAAGCGCAGCGGAGTCGAAGGCCTGCCCTGAGCCTGCCGAAGGGAACCTGCTTCTTGAAATTCTGGCGCAAGGGTCGGAAACCTCCACACTGTGTAGGTCCGGGTCATCTTCTTCATCTCCGAAAGAATTCTCGCCGCAATTTGCAGTTCATTTCTCCTCATCGGAGCACAATCAAGAAAGAACAAGCAAGAAACCGCCCGCGGAAAAGAAAATCAGGACAGCCTGCCGCATGAATTCATGCGATTTTCCGGTTTTCGTCTCATCTAACTGAAAATAAATATGTTATGTGCAAATTGCCCATTTTGACCCCATCAAACAAAGCACTTACGTCAAATCAGCTCTTGACCCGTTTTCAAAACAAAAGACTTACGCCCCGTCCACCGGCCTAGCCGACCCGTGGAGGCGCTTGACTGTTCATATCAACTGTGTATACTCAGTATATTGACATGCACAGTGACATCGTCATTTCGCAGACAGACAGCCGACCGATGTACCTGCAGATCATGGAACAGGTGAAGCAGAGGGTTGCCGTTGGGGATTGGGCTGCGGGGGAAGAGATTCCATCCATCCGACAGTTGGCAGTGGCTCTGCGGGTCAGCGTGATTACTGTCAAGCGCGCTTACCTCGAGCTTGAGCGGGAGGGCATCATCCTGACCCAGCAGGGCAAGGGATCGATTGTCACTCCCGATCCGAATGTAGGTCCGCGGCTTTATCACGAGGAATTATCCGAACACCTGGATGAAGTAGCGCGACTTGGCAATCTGCTTGGCCTGAGCGGGGAAGAGATTGCGCGCCGTACGAAAGAAGCCTCAAGCCGGTTAACCGAGTCCCGGCTGGCAAAGGAGATAGCATGAGTGACCTCTGCGTTCAATTTGACGGAGTAAGCAAGAGATACAAGCATTTTTCCCTCGAGAGCATCGACCTCGAGTTGGCCACCGGAAGCGTGATGGGATTTATCGGGGCAAATGGCGCGGGCAAATCGACAACCATCCGCATCCTGATGGGGCTGGTTCATCAGGACGAAGGCGCGGTGCAGGTGCTCGGCCACGCCATGCCGGCGGACCAGGCGGCGGCCAAACTCGACATCGGATTTGTTTCCGAAGATATGCGGCTCTATGGCGCTGCGACCCTTGCATGGCACATGGCTTTTCTGCGGCCCATCTATCCGCGCTGGGACCAGGCGTATGCGGACAGCCTGCTGCTTCGCTTTGACCTGAAGCCTGAACAGAAGATCAAGGGGCTCTCGCATGGGCAGCGCGTCAAGGCTGCGCTGCTGCTGGCGCTGGCGCGGCGTCCCCGGCTGCTGGTGCTGGATGAGCCAACTACGGGGCTCGATCCGGTTGCGCGCGTGGAAGTACTCGAAGAGCTGATGGCCGTCCTTGCCGACGAGGATCGGACGATTCTGTTTTCGTCGCATAACACCAAGGATGTGGAGCAAATTTCCGATCGGATCACCTTCATTGACCGCGGCCGGATCATTGACTCCGACGACAAGGAGTCGTTCCTGGACCGATGGCGCCGCTTGCGGCTGGTATTGCCGCCGGATGGCGTGGTGCCGCGCCTGCCGGACATTGTGCAAGTGGGCGGAAGCGGCCGGCTGCCGGTGCTCACGACCAATCGATTCGAGCCTGCGATGGTTTCAGTATGCAATGACATGGGCGCCACTGTGCAGGCGGTGGACACGATGACCCTGGAAGAGATTTTTGTTGCCAACGTACATAGCAGAAGGGAGCGGCTAACAGCATGAATTACGCAATGGTCAGAAGTCTGATTTTCAAGGACTGGTATTTTCAGCGCACTGCGATTCTGCTCTCGCTGGCTGGCGGGTTGGCATCGCTCGGCATGGTTGCCTTCGGCGGAAAAGTCGGCTTCTACCTCGGACTTCTTGCGCTGATCACGATCATGATCGCGATCGGCGCGATGATGGTGATGAGCACGCTCGTCGGAGAACGCGAGAATCAGACACTCGCGTTCGTCATGAGCCTGCCTATCTCCTATCGCGAATATTCGACAGCCAAGATTTTCGGAAGCCTGCTCATTTTCATCCCTTTCTGGATAATCCTGGTCGCAGGAAGCGTGGCCTTGATCATTGTCTCGCCGACCATCCATGGCCTCTTCGCATTCACAGTCATAATGGCCGTTGAGATACTCACCAGTACTTGCCTCATGATCGCGGTCGCCCTGGTCACCGAGTCCAAGGGCTGGACGATCTCCGCCATGATGGTGGGCAACCTGGGCATTAATGTTGTGGGTTATATTGTGGCTCACGTTCCCGGGATCAAGGATGGAATGTTTGGCACGGTGATCCAGTGGAGGCCGGCGGCGACGATCTCGCTGGCGATAGAGTTCGCCTTGATCGCGCTGTTCATCGCCGGAGCATTTTTCATTCAATCCAGGAAGAAGGACTTCCTTTGAGGCTCTGCCGCTGGACGAACTGTGGGTATCGATCTTTCGGGACGAAACTCTCCTATTGCGGGTCGTTCTCAAGTAGTTACGGACAGGCAGCCGGTCAATCTCCCGGAGCCCGGAAATCGGGGAAAAAGGCCGGGAAGCCGACCTAAGGGGATTGACCGGGAGTATCGCGAACGGGTTCCGGGTTGAGGTCTGTGGCATCCCCGGTCCCCGAATGCGAGGGACCGGGGGCACCCTTATTGGCGGTTTGGAAATATCCCGGGATCGGGGCCACCCGCCGAATGGAGCCTAATACGGAAACGAGAGCTGTTCATGCGATTGCCCTGGGGTCCTGCCGCCGGGCGAACGGTGGGTATCGCTCTTTCCAGACGAAACTGGCCTGTTGCGAGTCGTTCCCAAGTAGGGTAATAAATAGCTTGAATAACCCAACAACTAGCGCCAGGTTTCTGCACTTCGGATGATGGCCTGACTTTCACTCCCATAACGAACAGGGCACTCCAGTTACCCGATAGTGCCAAATTTCCCGTACGGTTTTGGGCTATAATTCGTGCAAGTGCCTGATGACGGCACTCCATTCGCGAGCGAACAGAGCACCGTCATCCCGGCACCGTTGAAAAGGAAGCGGGGCATGACCCTCACCTCCTCTCTCTTGGCATCACCCACGCGCCCTTGATAAGTACGAGAGTGATTCCCAAGATCAAAGCTGCCGGAAAGGATCAGGTTTTGGAGGCCTGACCTTTCCGGGCCGTACCTGCCGCAAGGCTTGGACCTCTCACGGCAGGGGTAAACTCACATCGTCAATTCAGCCTGACCCGGAACGGGTGATCCCGTCTCCTCAGTGCGTTCAATCTTCGCCCGATATAGATTCGGCTCCCTTCCAGATCCCCTTCGCACGATGCGGATTTGACCGCGCTCCGCAAGGGAAATCAATGCAGAATGGATAGACGTCAGCCTACGCCGTTCATCCCCCGTGAACGGGAATCCGTCCGCTTCCATGGCACGCAATACCGTCCGATTACTGAAGGAGATATTAGGCCTACTCTTTAGCGTGGCCAGCACGGTGCCAATCAGGGTTGGGCGCGGTTCATCCACCACATCCGCAATTTGTTCATCTTCGTCTGCCGTCTTGGCTGGCGCTTCTTTGATTGGCTCTTCATGGTGGGCAACGCCGTTCGCTTTGTTTAAGGCTGGCTCGGCGGCAGGATTAGTTGGGAGAAAGCGCTGTACACGTTCCAGCGCTTGTAACGCGGCTACCTCCGCCTCGTGCTCCTCCTGCATTGCGAGCCGAAGCGCATCAAGCTCCGCGCGACTGAACGAAAGCATCTTCTTGAAATCCATGTCATGCGACCTCAGGCGCTAATTCGCCAAATCTTTCACTCAACAATACACGGCATGACATGGCATTACAAGGGCAGAACAGCAGAGAACAGCATCATCTTTGGTGCTCTGTGTGGATAACTCATCCAAAAGGAATCTAAATAATTATCCTGTGGGTCAACTTGACGCGTGGATTGCCGGGGTGAAAAGCCACTTCCCATACCCACGATTTTGGGTTAGTCAAGTTACTTATTACCCTGGTTGATCAACGCCCACCGCGGACCTTTGGAGTTAGCGAGTGACCAAATCCTGCCGCAGGTGACTATACGCGGCTGGCGGCACGGCGTTCAGTGGCAGACCAGGACCTTCCCAGAGCAACTGCGGCACGCCCTGGCTTACGGAATGGAGCCCTTCCACATGCAACGTATGCCTGCCGGCGCGGAGACCTAATGCACCGCGGTCGTAGCGCATCGCGTTGCCGGGGGAACCACAGACCTGCGCGAACGGTGGGCCTGTTTTCGCGACTTCAATTCCGTCGATCACCAGGCGGGCGCCGTCGCGATGGAGCAGGTGGAAGGTGTATCCCCCGTCGGCTGGGATGTCGATGAAGCCATCCCAAACCGCGGCGTAGCGGGTGAATCCCTGCGGGTCGGCATGGAGATTGGGCGACTCTCCATTGAAGACCGCGTGCAGTTTGGACAGATCGGGCAACTCGGTCCAGACGCCGGGATAGATTTGCCAGGTAAGCCCCGGAACAACAGCGGCGACGGAATTCGAAGCGGGCTGCCATTTGGCGACGGCGACTAGTCCCTGCGCGGACCAGTCCTGTTTTCCCGCCTTGTCTTCGACGTGGAGCAGAACGCGAAAACGGCCGGCGCCGTTTGCGGTTCCGTCCAACTCTGTACCGTCGGCGTCGGGAAATCTGTGGGTCACGGTCCTGCCGATTGCCTGGGTTCCGTCGCCAAAAAGCCAGATGTAGCGTGCACCCGGGGAAGTCTGAGCAGTGAAAGTCACTTTCTGGCCCGGAGCAAAGACCGGCGGATCGAAGGTGAATCCGGCGACCGGGTTGTGGACGGGTGTGAATGTCGGCGGCTGAGCACCATTTGAAGTGATGAGCGGCAGATCGGCGTCGGTGGTGGCGTGGGACTGGCCGTACTTCACGTTGTCGAAGACCACGTCACTTACCTGCCCGGTAAGGGTGGAGTAAGCGAGCGGCGGTTGATCGAGCGCCCAGATATTGCGGAACGTGAATCCGTGCAGGGCGGGTTCGGTGCGCTCAATCTGGACCAGCGAATACCAGTTGTCGAGAAACAGATTCTCAAAGGTGTAGCTGGAGTGGTCGCCCTTGGCGCCGTCCGCACCCCAGAAGCCGAGGAGCCCAAAAGTCTGGCCGCATGCTCCAATGCCGCCGTGAAGGATGTCTGAATCCCGAAGAGTGAAGTTGCGCGAGTTGAAGGTTTTGCGCGGCCAACCGGAGCGAACGACGTTGGAGATGCTGGTGGAAAGCTCGCTGTGCTCGACGAGGATGTCCTGGATGTCGTGACCGGGGCGCAGGATCTCTTCATCGGTGTATCCGTCCCAGTTTCCTTGCAAGGCCAGGTCGTCGTCCGACGCGCGGATAAATGCGTCGCGGACGATGGTGTTGCCGCCACCCAGCCAGTCCATGCCGTCCTGGTTGGCGTTGCCGGGGTTGCCGCCGATGACTCGCAGATCGTCAAAGGTAAATTCATTGGAATCTTTCATCTGGATCGACCAGGTGCGCGCGCGGACAATGCACGTGAGGCCGTCGATCTGGACGTTGCGGGCGTTCACGGAACCGATGCAGTGCCAATCCGGCTTCTGCATCCAGCCTTCGTCGGTGTTGGGGTCCTGCGAGCCTTCGTAAACGATCGTTCCGCGGCCGAGAATCCTGACGCCGCCGACGTTGAAGAGGTTGAGGCTGCCGAAGATGAATGAGCCGGGCGCGAGGTAGTAGGTTTCGCCGGACTTGGGATTGATACTCTCGCGATGAATGCCCGCCGGGATCACGTGGACGTTGGGGCCGGATGGCGCCGGTGGCGGCGGCGTGCCGGCGAACAGAAACAGCATGGCAGCATGGTTCAGGAAGTCGCCAGGCCTTGATATTGAGAGCTTGGCAGGGCTCGCTAGATGGAAGCGGATCGTTTGTCCTTCGCGGACGGGACGAAGGCCAAGACGCCAGGGCTGGATATCGACGCCGTGGTCCCAGAACCCGGGCTCGGCCGCGGTGATGGCGATGTCTACGGGACCGGTGATGTCGAAGGAAACCCAGTCAAGACTCGCTGCGGCGTGAGCTACGTCGACCGGGTGGCCGTTGACGGTGACGGTAAAGGCGGTCGACTTCAGCTCTTCGGGAACCGCCGCTGCCTGTACGCGCGTGGCCGCGTGGGCGGCGATGGGGAGCGCGAGGAGGCCAACCAGAAGCGAGCGAAAAACCAGCAAGAACCGAGACCCCAGCTAGAAAATGGGAACAGACCACTTTAGCACTGCGTCGCCTCAATCATCTGGCCGCGTGCGCGCCCGCAACATAACCGGCACGGCATCTGAGGCGGATTTTTCTCCCGGAAACTTCCACATTTTCGGTGAGTTTCACCTGGAGCTTATGGCGTTTGCCGTCCAAAACTCCAGGCCTGAAGCCCAACTCGTAACGGGAATGGAGCTGCTCGAGGATTTCGATCAGTCCGGATGCATAAGTATCCGGGGTCACCCATAGGTACTCGCCCCCGGTTTGATTCGCAATATAGTTTGCGATCGATGCCTGTTCTCCCGGAGCCATGAAGGAGAGGAAACGAGGAGACCTGCGGTCTCTCAGGCCAAACGCAATGACCGATGTATCCAATAGTTCGTCGATGAACTGGTTAGCCTCGGACCTGCGCATGGCGCTGTAGTCCCCATAAAGGAAAACAATCACTGGCACTGATTCGGTAGGCATTGACCGCGTAGCATCGACGATGAGCTGCAGGGTTTTCTGGAGAGCGAGTTCGCCAGGCCTGTCGTGGAATACTTTGTCCGTTGCCGGCACAAGCGCCAAGTTCAGGGATGTAACGGCCTGGTTAATATCGCCGGTTGGCGGCAGATCCACCTGCGCCTGGCCGTTGTCGCACCAGTGAGCCACAGCGACTCGATCCCGCTTTTCCAGGTGCTGCAACGCAGGCTGAAATCGCTCGATTTGGCCGACGAACAGGCCCGATCCCTGCGCTTCCCAGCCATTCATCTTGCATTGGACAACAAACCAGAGCGCAAGAGGCCGTGCCGATGCGCCGACATCGAATGTCTTGATGGAGACCGGCTTGTCGTTATCGAATATCTGGAAATCGGCCTGTTTCAATGTATCGATGGGATGGCCATTGGCGGTGCTCAACGCCTCGACGTCGACCAGGACCAGGTCTGACGAGATATGGAGAATCGGTTCCTCGGAATCCGGCGCGAGTGGCTGAGTCTGTGCGTGCCCATGCGCGAGGCAGAGGTATGGTGGCACCAACAGAAAAAGAGTCAAGAACGCGTGTCGGATCACTTGCAATCCCTGTTCCGAGTATCGAAAGAATCGCTGACTATAGCGGTTCCATTGGAAACTCATACGGCGCGGAGGGGACAGAAGTTCCAGTATCTGAAGACCTTAGAAGGTGCCGTGGATTCAAATGCCTTCGCCCATCGACACATATTCGCGGAGCCGCTCAAGCTCTTCGCGGTAGGCTTCACGCTCGGCCGCTTCGGCAGCGAATGGCTCGACGGGGCTGGGCAGGCTGCCTTCGACGCACATGCATTTTTCCAGTTCCTCAACGCGCGCCGATAAAGCAATCAAGGCATCGGAGAGCGGGTCTTTCACATCGTGCGGATCGGTGATAAGCACGCGCTGCCCGTTGCGGTAAACGATGTGGGCGGGGACGCCGACAACGGTAGAGTTGGGCGGAACGTCCGAGAGCACAACGGAACCCGCGCCTACGCGGGAGTTCTCGCCAACCGTGATGTTGCCCAGCACGTTGGCGTTGTTGCCGATGAAGACGTTGTCGCATACGGTGGGGTGGCGCTTGCCGTGGCCTTTTCCGGTTCCGCCCAATGTGACGCCCTGGTAGATGGTCACATCGTTCCCCACGATGGCGGTTTCGCCGATGACCACGCCGGTTGCGTGGTCAATGAAGAGGCGGCGTCCCAGAATGGCGCCGGGATGAATATCGACACTGCCCAAAGTCCCGGGTAGCAAAAAAAGATTTCCAGCCGCGAGCGGGCGGCGGGATCGCGCTCCAGAACGGAGTCGATGTCTTCGCGGATGCGGGCGAAAAAAGACATAGATGCAAAGGAACTTTCAGCCACTAGCCGGCTGTCGGGTGCCCCAGGCCTCGCATTTGAGACCTGGGATTGTGCCTCGGTCTGTGCTGACATATCGGAAATCGCCACCTTACACCGCTATCGCTTCCGTGGGCAGAGCCAAAGCTTTTTGACGCAGCGAGTCGAACAGAATGCTGGACAGATACCGCTCGCCGAAGTCGGGCAAAACGACAACGATCAGCTTGCCTTCGTTCTCCGGGCGCGCGGCAACCTTAAGCGCGGCGGATACGGCCGCTCCTGAAGAGATGCCGACAAACAGCCCTTCCTCCAGCGGAAGCTGTCGGGCGGCCGCGATGGACTCATCGTTGGTAACCTGGATGATTTCGTCGATCAAACTTACATCGAGAACGCTTGGGACGAAACCTGCGCCGATCCCCTGAATTTTGTGCGGGCCGGGCTTGCCGCCCGAGAGGACGGGGCTGTCCACGGGCTCGACGGCGATAGCCTTGAACTCCGGCTTGCGCTCCTTGATGTATTTCGCCACGCCGGTAATGGTGCCGCCCGTGCCCACGCCTGAGACCAGGATGTCGACCTTGCCGTCTGTGTCGTCCCAGATCTCAGGACCGGTAGTTGCGTAGTGAATCGCCGGATTAGCCGGATTATCGAATTGCTGCAGAATATAGCCGTTGGGCGTCTTGGCCAGGATTTCGTTGGCTTTGGCGATGGCTCCCTTCATCCCGTTGGGACCAGGCGTAAGAACGATCTCGGCGCCAAAGGCCAGCAGCACGGCGCGGCGTTCCTGGCTCATGGTCTCCGGCAGGGTGAGAATCAGCTTGTAGCCTTTAGCCGCCGCCACAAAAGCCAACGCAATGCCGGTGTTGCCGCTGGTGGGCTCAATCAGGACGGTTTCGCCGGGGGTAATCTTGCCGGCTTTCTCGGCGGCATCAATGAGTGCCAGGCCGATGCGGTCCTTGACGCTCGAAAGTGGGTTCTGGCTCTCCAGCTTGGCCAGAACGGTTGCGGGCAGGCCAGCCGCCACGCGATTGAGCCGGACCAGCGGGGTACGGCCAATGATTTCAGTTACATCCGCAGCAATGCGCGCCATGATGATCTCCTCTTTTTGGGGCGAATGGGCCCCGGCCATTGAAATGAATTCGATTTTGAGTGAATTGGAGCTGTCAAGCTGGAAAAAGCGAGCGCGAACAAGGCGCACGTTTGCATCGGGCATAGCACCAGAACGGCGTTAGCGACATCGAAGCATGAAAACAGAGTAGTCCCGCGAGCAAACGATTGCAAGAGCCTTTGCAAGAAAGAGATGAAGAGAACTCAATTGTTTTGAGCGCATACCGATCAGAATCATGTCGCGGCAATGACCGATGACTTCTTGGGATGAAACAGGCGAAAAATCGAAAAGCCCCGGCCTCCGCTCTAAACAAAAGCGAGGTTCGGGGCTTTGGTGTGGTTCTTCTGTTATTGGAGCGAGAATGCGGCCGCTGGTTTTAACCTGGTTCCTTCACCAGCGGGAAACCGAGAGACTATCCACATACACGGTAGCTGATCCTGAGCCAAGCCCATCAACCTCGAATTGCGTATTGATCGCTGGACCCCATCCGAGATCGGCCGCTCCAAACGCTGTGGCATTCAAGCTAACCTCCGTTCCGTCGAACCACACCGAATGGTAAGTGATAGTTCCGGAGTTATCCCGGGAAAAGCTGGCTTGAACATGGTGCCATTGATTTCTTGTCCAATTTCGCGGATTGCACGTGGTGCCGCTCTTACTGTCCCAATGGGGCTTTGGGTTACTTGCGCTTCCCTGGTTGACGGTGTAATCCCAGGTGCCTGAATAGCCGTCGCACTGCACCCCAATTAACACGGTCTGGCCATTGGCCATTGTCTGGTTCACGTCCATTTCAATATTGGCGATATTACCGGCTGAACTTGTCAAATAGACCCACGCATCGTAGAAGAGGTTTTCAGATTCGGTATCATCCGCAAAGGAGATGGAATACCGTTCGTCGCCACTATTCGAAAACGTGGTGGCAAATTCCCGCGTGCTTCCATTGAGCGAGGGTGAGCTGACAACCGTCGTCCACCCAGACGAACTGCCCTGTCCCCCGGTATCATGCTCAGCTGCCCAATTGCCCATGGCCTGAATACTGCTGACCGTAACAGCATTCGATGGAATGAGGGGGTAACCGGACCCGGACGACGATCCCGCGGTCACATTGATTGTAACGTCGGCTACGCAGGATGCCCCCTGGTCGCCCCATGCCTTCACGTGCAAGGTGTGGGTGCCTGAGGCCGATCCCACCGATGCCTGGATCGTGGCGCCATAAATAACGGTTGTATCGGCACTGCTGTCGAACGAATAGCCCATGGCAGCAACATTCTGAGACGAGCAGGTTGCCGAAGACGCCGATAGAGTGAATGGTGATCCAACTTCACTATTATTGCTGGGGTTGTTGACAGTAACGCCTGCCAGCGCAGGAATCGCGAGGAGTGGAAGGAAAGAGAAAAGGAGAAAAGACTTCTGAATGAAGTTGCGGCGCGCAATCGAAGAATGAGTTTTCATTGAATCTGCCTTATCGGGAAATCAGACCCGTGAATAATGTTGAAGTTGACACTAGACTTCCCACGCTGCGCTTCGCCAGCGATAAGAGCCAAAGATGTTTGCCAGTCTGAAACGGGCTGGTCTGAGCAAAATTCCTTGAGCGACTCAAGGAACTCAGCAACCTCTATAGCTAGATCTCTTCGGGCGTCTACAGAGCGTGCACTATAGCGCCAGACGGTTTTAGCCAGGAACTTATGTGAGTATCGAGATACGGCTCAATATTAACAAGGCCTGCCGCTCAAGGTCCCCACAATATTCTTCACAAACTTCTACTGCCCAGGCAACAAATTAAGAGAATCATGTATCGAACGAATCTGAAACAATAATACACATCGACGCGCGGAAAGCGAGCGAAGTCGAACCAACAAAAGCATGAGAAAGCCCCAAATTAATAGCCTGCTGTTGACCTATTACAAGTTATGTTCGTAACATCAATAACCGACCGAGCAACGAACAAGATATCGTCATTCGGCCTACCAACGAGAAATGGTCAGGCTATCCAAATACACTGTGCTGGCCCCACTTGCGCCAAGACCATCGACCTGGAATTGCGTTTGAACAACGCCAATTTGCCAACCCAATGCGAAAGACGACGGTACCGTTGCGTTGATGGCCTGTTCGTTTCCATCCAGCGACACCGAATGATAGGTCACGTTGCCGTAGTCATCGCGGGAGTAACTGATTTGAACGTGGTGCCATGTGTCCGTCTGCCAGGTCGACGGGTTGCAAGGTGCGGAGGAGGCTACCCATTTGGCGCCCGCGCCGCTGTATTCCCAGGTTCCGCTGTATCCACTGCACTGGAAGGCATAGATTACTGTTTGCCCATTTGCGGTGACCTGGTTTGAATCCATTTCAAGATTCGCGATGGAGCTCCCAGCATCGATCCACACCCAACCGTCGTAGACAAAGTTCATGGCAGCAGTGTCATACGCGTAGGGCACACTGTATATCTCTCCGCCGGCATTCGTGTAGCCGGAAACAAACTGGCGAGCGTTACCGCTCAACGACGGTGAACTCACCACATACGATTGCCCAACCGCAGTGCCCGGAGTTCCTGGATCGTGATTGAAATGCCATGTATCCAGGGCTTGAATGTCATTTGAAGCAGTGGCGTCTGGGGGGACTTGAAGCCCTGTGGGAGTGGGGGGTGTTATGACATAGTCCGCCCTGGCCAACCCGCTGCTCGTATACCCGGAAGCATCGGCGATTGCTTCGATAACTTCAGATGCGCTCACCGAAAGTGGTCCGGTGTATATAGCCGATGAAGTCGATGGCGCGGAACCGTCTCGCGTGTAGTAGATTGTCGCACCGGGCGTTGCTGCGGAAACGGATACGACTTGAGTGGTTGGGTACTTGCCGGCAGCCGGCGAAAAGGTAGGTGTAGCTGCGGCGATAGCGGCTGCCCCGACAGTTATGGGAACGTCGGTAACGCACGAAGTGCCGCTCCCCCACGCCTTTACATGCAGGGTATGTGCCCCGCTCGCGGCCACGACCGTGGTATTTACGGCTTGAGCATTCACAATTGTTGTGTTGGAACTCGTGTCGAGCGAATAGCCCATTGCGGAAACAGCTTTCGAAGAACAGAGGGAGGCTGTCGCTGAAAGCGCAAATGGCGATGAGACCGCGGCACCAGGCTTTGGACTGGCAACGATAACAGTCCCGGCCGCAATCGCCGGAACGACTGTGATCTGCAGTTGCTTATCTTCATTAACGCCCTGGCCCCAGCATTTCACGTGCAGGATGTGGGCTCCCGAACTGGCGCTTACGATCGCGATGAAAGAGGTGGAAACAATAGTCGTCGCCCCAGAGTCGATTGAGTAGCCCATTGACACCGCGGGTTTTGAGTCGCAGATATCCGTGCTCGCAACCAAAGTAAATGGTGAAGTAAGTTGAGTGCCGCTCGCGGGAGCAGTCACTGTAATGGCGTACGCCGGGGCAATGCCCGCCAAAAGCGCAAGGATAGAATAGAGAAAACTCTTCATTGATCCGCCTCGTCGATTAATGTGCGAGCGCGCATTCCCGTTGACTGTGGCGGCGGCGTGCGCCATCAATGCGAACAGCATGTTAACCATGGCTGTTCTTGCTCTGAGAACAGGTCGTACGGATCGCCGCATGATCTTCCCTCCCTGACGCTTCGCCTGCCAGGGCTGTGACTTTCAGAAAGAATTCGTTTCGTTACCTAGGCGCGCGTGCTGCGCCGGTTGGACTATCGAGTCCAGGAAGCAATTCAAGGCAGAAAAAGAGCGACCGAGACGATAGGTAAAATCTTGCAAAAGGCGCCCTTCAGTCCCAATGCCGCAGCGTTCGAAATTGCACACATTCGGAAATGATCGTAATTGCACAATCGAGCCGAACGATTGCTGTCCGTCACGACCGAGCAACGACAGTGCGCCCCCTGGGGTGGACTGTCGTAATTTGATTAGTGATTCTTGTTGAGGCGAGTATATGTGAGACTGATGCGATCTAAATAACACTTTTTCGGTATGCAACCCTTTTGGGTTGAATTGCATCGTACAGTGCGTTTTTCTACGTGGCTCAAGAGGCTTAATGAATATAAGTACGGGACAGGCTATGCTATCGCAAAGCTTGCATTTTCAATTAGATTTGGCCGACTAGAATCTACTTTGATTCCAGGAACGACATGACCCTCCCTCGTCGCAAAATCGAATAAACTCGATTAAAACGTCTTTTGACAGGGTCAATTATCGCGCTTTGAGCGGGTTGGGCCATGTTCAATTTATCGTAATCGTCACCGCGGTAGACTCCGTCACTGTGATGCTGCTGCCCGTGATCGTGACGATATAATCTCCAATGCTCGTACCTCCATTCGGCTGGTCAACCTTGTAACCCGCGCAGCCTATCGAGGCAACGCCCAGGGCCGAAAATACCAGCAAGCACAACAACGTTTGCCATTTACGCCGAGCGAAGGGCAGACAGATGAAGAGCAGCACCGCAAGGGTCACGCCTCCGCCGAAGGCGATGGGCTGTCGGTAACAGCGCATGTGAGCGCCACGGCACCGGTAAATCCGCCGGTCGGCATGATTGTAACGGTTGAAGTCCCACTCGCACGGGGGACGCAACCAGGCATCTTCAGCAGCCTTTGCATGCATCTAGGCAATACGGGAGTTTTGTAACTCCCTGTTGTACGAGTCTTAAGTAAGAATCCAAGTTCATTTTCGCCTAAAGCGATTCGATGCGGGGCTGATGACCGGCCAGGTTCAAGTTCCATTCTGTGGAGCTTTGCGGCTTTCCATGCTCCCGTCAAGTGCAGGAAGGAACCACCTTGACTACGACGAGCAACCGTGACACCTTTCGCCAAATTGTGTATTGGACGATTTTCTCACTCATCTTTCCACTGCTGCTCAACGGATGTGGAGCCAACAATTTTACTGGCTCTGACACCCCGCCAATAGTGAGCATCAGCTCTAATCCCGCTTCAATAAGTGCAGGTAGCTCCTCCACATTGACAGTGACCGCTACGAACGCCACCCAGCTGTCGGTGAGCGGAACGGATGGCAGCAGTTATACACTTACAGGCTCCGGCGGTACGCAAAAAGTCTCGCCGAGTGCAACTACAACGTATACAGCTACCGCTTCGGGAATCGGAGGAACGGCATCCGCGAAATCCACCGTGACAGTAACTGCAATCCCCGCGCCAACTGTCACTATTGCCGCGAGTCCGACATCGATTGCAGTCGGAGCGTCCTCTACACTGAATGTCGCCGCGACAAATGCCACCCAGGTTACAGTTACCGGTGGCGATGGCACTTCTTATACCCTTGCAGGCACCGGCGGAGCACAGGCCGTGAACCCAACCGTGACCACCACTTATACGGCAACTGCGACTGGAGCCGGAGGCACCGCTTCCGCAACTGCAACTGTGACCGTGAACGCAACTCCCGCGCCGACAGTGAGCATCACAGCAAACCCAGCTACAATTGCGGCAGGTAACTCATCCACTTTGACTGTCGTGGCAGCCTACGCGACACAGGTAACAGTCACCGGATCCAATAGCACTTCGTATACTCTTCCAGCTGCAGGTGGAACACAAGTTGTAAGCCCGACTGCAACGACCACTTATACGGCCACTGCAACCGGCGCAGGAGGATCTACCTCAGCCACAGCAACTGTAACGGTAACGGCCGGAGGGAATGTTCAATCCATTGACCATGTTATCTTCATGCTGCAAGAGAACCATTCGTTCGACAATTATTTCGGTATGTTGAACCCGTATCGGCAATCCATGAAGACCGGCCAGCAATATTGGAACGTCGGGGACGACGGCATCACCTATAACGTCGACGGCATCGATGATAAGCTCACAATCAGCAACGAGGACGATGAGGGCACCTCGTACACGCTGTTCCCACTGACCAGCACCTGCATCGACGATGAAAGCTCAGACTGGCTGGCGAGCTACGGAGACGTCAACCGCTACGACTTTCTCGCTACACGTCCAATCCAGATGAGCGGTTTCGTTCACGATGCTGAAGGGTACGCGAATAGCTGCAATGCAAGCAACAGCTGTGCTGGAAAGTTCACGGACCTGACGGGCCAGCGGGCCATGGGTTATTACGACCAGACATTCCTGGATTACTACTACTACATGGCATCTCAATTTGCATTGTCCGATCGCTGGTTCTCGCCGGTGTCGAGTAAGAGTATCGACAATCGCATTGCCACCTTCTCGGGTGGCACCACACAGGGCCTGGTGAAGGATCCCGGAGGCGACGACCGCCTTTCGCAACTCGATCTTCCCAATATTTTCCAAGAGCTTGACCAGGCTAAAGTCTCGTGGAAGATCTACTACACAGTGAACGAGGGGCTATGCCTCGACGAAGATGACTGTCAATCCGGAGGAAATTCGGCGTACCCCGCGACCGATTTTGGTAACTTCACTTATTCGTTCAACTATTACCATGCGAATCCGACGCCCGGCTCAACTACAACCTGCGATCCACTTCAGCCGTCCAGTGTGGTTGGCGACCAAACGAATTCGTTTTGTATTGACCCCAACCACATTGCGCCGATAGCGAATTACTTCACCGATCTGCAAAATGGAACGCTTCCGAGTTTTGCATTCATTGAGGCGGGCTACGGAAACAACGATGAGCATCCAGGTTCGGGACAGTCGATTTTGCTTGGCCAAGCTCAAGTGGCAAACATCGTGAATTCTCTAATGTCCAGTTCCTCCTGGGCGGATTCAGTATTCTTCCTCAGCTACGACGAGGGAGGAGGGCCATACGATCATGTTCCGCCTGTGCCTGGACACTCAAACGACTTTACGGATGCGTCTCTGGGAACCATCCCGGATATATCGAGCATTGCAGTGAATCCCGACAGCTACTTGCCTTGCCTGCCGCCTGGCGGAACGCCGACGACCCATTGCGACCTGGCCTCTACCGACCCCGGAGCCAATTCCGGCGACGCCGCTGCAGTCAATGGGTTCGCCGCGCAACTCGGCTTCCGCTTGCCGAATATGATTATCTCGCCGTTTACTCGAAGGCACTATGTTTCGCACACGCCGATGGATCATACGGCGGTGATCAGGTTCGTCGAAGACCGGTTTATCGGCAACCAGCAGTACCTGACTAACCGGGACGCGGCGCAACCTGACTTATTGGAGTTTTTTGACTTCAATAACGTCCCCTGGGCGCAGGCACCGATGCCTCCAGACCCGGTGACA
This sequence comes from Occallatibacter sp., assembly GCA_049508975.1. Classification (GTDB taxonomy): domain Bacteria; phylum Acidobacteriota; class Terriglobia; order Terriglobales; family Acidobacteriaceae; genus Telmatobacter. The sequence goes on from JBELAI010000114.1 coordinate 18,214, forward strand.
GAGCAAACCCTGGGGTATAACCCGTGCACTCCTTCGAGCTTTGCAGCTCAAGTTAGTCACCGGTAACACTTGTTTATCGGAGGTACATCGAACTAGTCCGACTTACCGGTACTGCGACCGCTTAGATATGTGGTCTCTCAGGTCTCAAGAGCGAGACCTGGGGCACCCAAGCTCGTGGGCGCACGGGTAAGCGGGCCTCCGATCGCTCATTCGACTTTGGCCGCGCCGTCTGTCGCGCCATCGGAATACTCGACGGCCTTCTGGTGCGTATCCAGGGTTTTTCTCCGCAGAGTAATCTCAGCTGAATTTGCACCACTGATTTGCGCGAAGATTTTGACACCCGCAAGGGAACGCATTCCCGTCAGAAGCGCCCGACGACGTTGCGCAGGAATGACGCGTCATTCTGTTTTCGCGCTTCAAGGCGCACAAAAATCGGCGTGCGCGCATTTTGGATGTTCGAGATCGCAACACCGTCGACGCTTCCTCCATCGACCGGGGAAACTTGGATGCACAAGGGGTCCGCTGCCCAACTCTGGGCATCAACGGATGTCGATGCAAACGTCGCGTTGCCGCGGGTCTGCGCGCAATCAAAGGTGGAGGGCCGCTTGTAGAGGCCGCTGGTGCTGCAAGGCCGCTTATCGCAAGGAGGTGCAAACTGTAGTCAATCCCGCGCAACAGGAGAAAATCCGTTGACAACTGAAGTCACCAAGTTGTAGGCTCTCCTTGCTGTAGCTCCCCAATGTCCAGCATTTCCCCATTAGGGCGTATCTCCGCATTTTGCCCTGCGCAGATACGTTTCGTCAACTTGTTTTCGCCTGCACCGGTCTCATCTGCGCAACGTATGGCGCAGGGCATTACAGCTGTCGATGCGACCGCCTGTTAGAGGGAAGTTTATCGAAATACCAGTTCTCCCCAGGATTGCCTCTTCCCGGTGGATCAAACCGGCCTTTAGAGTTCTCTCTCTTTTTTGACGTGCATTGCGGACCAAGAGCGCATTCAAAGACGATTCACAAGAATTTCCGGGATTGCAAAAGGGGTCAAACTTCTAGATCGGAATGAATCATTGGTTTGCCTGATGTTTCGTCCAATGTATCGCAAAATAGGTAGTCAGCGTGCCCCCAGGAGTGAACACGATGAAATCCAAGATTAGCGGCAAAACGCAGAATGATCGAGCCAAAATGCTGATTCTTCTGGCCTGCTCAGGCGGAGTGGCCCTCTTACTCAGCGGATGCGGCGCACCCATGAAGGTCACGAGCACTCCTGTTGTTCCTGCTGCAAAAGGCGTGGTTATGGGCGGGCAGCAGCCTTTGCCTGGCGTGGACCTCCAGTTTTACACGACAGCCACGACGGCTCCTGGCAGCTATGGCTCCGCTGCAGTGACCTATGGACCCGCTTTCGCAACAAACCCAGGCACGGGCAGCTTCAGCTTCCCCACGCTCCCAGCGTGCCCAACGGGCAATCCAGAAGTGTTTCTGGTGGGTTCCAACGGGACTCCGGTTGGTGTCGGGTCGAACAACCCCTATATAAAGCTGATGGTCGGGCTCGGTTCATGCAGCACATTTACCGCGAACAACGCATCGCCCGGGTATCATATTGTCTTGAACGAATTAACCACGGTTGCCACCGAATGGTCGCTCGCCGGATTCATGACCGGGCCCACCAACATTGGCGCTCCGACCTCCAACGCGACTGGCCTTCAAAATGCCTTTGCCACCATCAACGAGCTGGTAAATGTCTCTAATGGCAAGGCGGTCAGCACTCTCGTGCCGTCAGGGACAACTCTACCGATCGACAGGTTTTATGCGCTGGGCGACATTCTGCAGAACTGCATCAACTCCAATGGCGGATCGCCGTCGGACCCGACGGATGGCATCACCACCGGAACCGCCTGCGACAAGTTGATGTTCCTGACGACTCTCCCCGCGACCGCTGCCCCCTCCGATACCGCTACCGCGGCGATGAACATTGCGCAGCATCCTGGCGGTAATGTTGCCAATGTCAGCAATGCCAACTACGCCCTCTATCTTTACGATCTGCAGGCCCTCAGCCCAGCCTTCCCGAATGCCCTTGCCAGCGCGCCGACTGATTGGACCCTGGCAATCAACTACACGACAGGAGGCTTGGCCAGCCCGCAGTCTGTTGCTGTGGATGGTTTGGGCAACGTCTGGGTTACCAACAAACCGACGACCGGTACGGGCAGCGTGACGGAGCTTACAGTCGCCGCCAACGCGACTTCGACGCCAGTCTACGCCGGCGCCAACTATACAAGCGACGTGAACTCGCCCTATGGCGTCGCGATCGATATCGACAACAACGCCTGGGTTACTAACACAGGCAATAACTCGATCACCATGTTTGGACCCGGTGGAGCTTCCCCCGTTAACTACAACTCCGCAAGCATCGGGCTCAACAACCCCGAAGGTATCGCGATTGACGGCGCGGGCAATGTCTGGGTGGTGAACAACGGCAACAGCACGCTGAGCGGCATTACGGGTCTTCCTAGCCCCGGCACTCCGCTCGCCAACTCCCCGTATAGCGGCGGAGGGCTCAACGGGCCCTCCAGCATCGCCGTCAACCCCATCGCTGCGTCTTCTCCTGTTCCGAGCGTCGTTCGCAAATAAAATAGCTGTTCCCAACGAATATCGAAGGAGCTTTCAATGAGCCAGGTATATCAGCCTCGCAGCCTCGGGCAGGGCCTATCGATCCAAACGGTCGGCGAAGAGACGCTCATTTATGACGAACGCGTTCACCGGGCATTCTGCCTGAACCAGGTCTCGTCCGCGGTCTGGGCGCACTGCGACGGAACGCAAAGCGTTGGGGAAATTGCTGCTGCTCTGTGCCGTGAACTCAACCAGCCTGTGACCGATGAGACCGTCCTTCTCGCGTTGGCACAGATGGAAGAGAACGGGCTGCTCGATCCCGGTACTAAATCTCCCTCAGAGGCTAGTGTTGTGGCGCACGGGTCCATCTCCCGCCGCAGCCTGGTGGCCACGCTGGGCGCCGGAGCAATGATGCTGTTGCCCGGGCCGGCAATCGCAGCGGTCATGGCGCCCAAGCCATTCGCGGGATCCGGATGTACCGATTGCTCATTTGGCCCTAGTCCAAGCGATGCCGGTCTGCCCGTAGTGCACCGGTTCCGCCGCCCCGCGAGGCCTTCAGGCGAAGGACAATAAGCGCTGGCGCTATCGTAACGAGTCAGGCCGGCACCATTGGGCGCGGAGTTAAGTCAGACGATGAGATTGAGGAGCCCAGTTTTCGTAGCGCAGACTCTGCTGCTCTCAGGTTGTGTGTGCATTGTGCTTCTCAACGGATGCACGGAGAAAGAAAACAGCAATCCCATCGCGCCTCCTCCGCAACCACCGTCGGGACTATCGATAATACTGCAGGGCCACGTAGACGCAGGCCAACATCCCGTCTCCGACGCCCAGATTGCACTGTATGCCACAGGAACCGTGTCGCCGGGAAGCGGGCCGGTAAACCTGCTCGGAGATTCCCCGGTCTCGACTAACTCGAGCGGCAATTTCACAATCACCTATGCCTTCCAATGCCCCAGTTCGTCCGCCCAGGTCTATCTGGTTGCTCGGGGCGGAAACCCCGGTCTGGCATCGGGCACCAATAACCCGGCCCTCGTTTTGATGACAGCATTGGGAAATTGCGGCAGTCTCAAATCGTCGACGTCGTATATGGTCAACGAGGTGACTACTGTTTCCGCTGCCTGGGCATTATCGCAATTTCTGGGGCCAGATGCCGCGGTCAACGCAAGCGCAACCAATGCGACAGGTCTGAGCAATGCGTTTTCGATCGTGCAGAATTTGGCTAACATAACTACGGGGGTTGCTCCGGGCTCGGCCTTGCCTGAGGGCGCTAAAGCTGAAGTCCCGAAGATCGACACGCTCGCGAATGTGCTTGCATCCTGCACAGTTTCCAATGGGACAACCGCGTGCTCGGCGCTCTTTTCCGCGGCAGCCGCGGGAGGAACTCAACCAACGAACGTACTGGATGCCGCTCTCGACATCGTGCGCAACCCGGCGGCGAATGTTGCCGCTCTCTTCAAACTGGCAGGGTCGACAGCGCCGTTCTCGCCTGCTCTCAGCGCCGCTCCGAACGATTGGACATTGTCGATTACCTATGCCGGAGGCGGCCTGAATCAACCTGGCGCCATCGCGGCCGATTCCTCCGGCGATGTCTGGGTTGCCAATTACTACGGCGCCGTCGTGTCGGAGTTTCTCCCCACCGGACAAGCTGCATCGGCAACCGGATTCCCCGGGGTTGGCCTTGAGAACTCCTTTGGCGTCGCGGTCGATTTGAATAACAATGTGTGGGTTACGAACGAGAACAGCGTGCCTGCGGCCAATAACAGCGGTCTTGGCAGTGTCAGTAAGTTCTCTTCAACTGGGACCGAACTCTCCGGCGCAGGCTACACGGGCGGCGACATCTACTTCCCGAATGCCGTCGCTGGCGACTCCGCTGGAGACATCTGGATCTCGGATTACGGTCATTCTTCGGCGAGCCTGCTTCAGGATAATGGCACTCCTATCTCCGGAAAAAATGGCTTCGGCGCGTCAGCCTTGCCCTTTCCACAGGCGGTTGCTGTCGATGCCAATAACAATGGCTGGTTTGCAACCGAGGTTGGCGCAGTTCGCGTCACTCCGTCCGGGACAGTCACTACGTTTCCATGCTGCGATGACCCCGCGGGCATCGCCGTGGATCAAAGCGGGAACATCTGGGTCGCCGATTTCGGTGGCGCAGCAATTGTAAAGCTCACGCCTGCCGGCAAAGTGGCTGCCACCGTAGAATCGCCAGGCGCAAGCCAGGCCGCACAGTGGATCGCAATTGACGGCGCGGGAAATGTCTTTGCCGCGAATTATCGAGGAGGTTCGATTGCCAAGCTGGCTGGTTCGAATGCCGCTCTGCTGTCCCCCACCAACGGCTTCGGGCTGGACGCTGCGCTGAAACGGCCTTTGGGGCTTGCCATCGATGCAAGCGGAAATATCTGGGTCACAAACACGGAAACCGACACTGTCACACAGTTTGTCGGACTTGCGAGCCCGATCAAGACGCCTCTATCGGGTCCGCCGACGAGCCCCTAGGCCTGCCAGCCATTGGGTGCGGTTGGGCGCTGACGAGACGCTACCAAGGGCGTTTAGAACCGTGTCGAAATGAAATGAAGGAGAACTTCAACGGTGCGACGCACTACGCCTCTCGATACCTGTCGCATACACACCGTCGATTGCATGTCCTTTGGTGTGGCCATGCGGATCAAGGTGGGCGGCGACGACCTCTTCGATGCTCTTCCGGATCTTCTTCCGCTGGCCACGCATGTGAATGCCGAGGCGGTATTTGAGGCCGAGACCTTCAGTCTTCTGCCTCCGGACGAACAGCATGGATACCGATGCCTGGTGGGTACTGAACTGGCGCTGGAGAGCGCGCAAGCTGGACCAGTGCTCAAGCAATTCTCCGGCGAACTGATGAAACATGTGGCCAATTATTGTCCGGATCGGGTCTTCGTTCATGCCGGAGTGGTGGGGTGGAAGGGCCGTGCACTGGTGCTGCCGGGGACGAGCTTTGCCGGCAAGACGACCCTGACCGCCGCCCTGGTGCGCGCCGGAGCCACTTACTATTCAGATGAGTTTGCCGCCGTCGACGAAGAGGGGTGGGTTCATCCCTACGCGCGCGATTTGCAGATACGAGAACCGGGAAAGACCGAGCAGCGCAACACGACTGTAGCATCCTTGCAGGGCCATGCAGGAACAGTGCCGCTGCGTGTGGCGCAGGTGGTTTTTGCCCGTTATGAACATGGTGCGCAATGGAATCCTCGACCCTTAACCCCCGGTATGGCGGTGTTGGAGATGATACAGCACACCATCCCCGTGCAACGCGTGCCTCGGCTGGTCATGTCGACGCTGACGGCGATGCTTGACGGCGCGACTGCGTGGAGTTCCTGCCGCGATGAAGCCGATGTGGTGGCACAGTTTCTGCTTCGATCTCTCGAATCAGGCGACTCATCGAGCGTGGCACCCGGTGCCCGAACCCTCCGCACGGCTGAGGCTCTGGCCTGATGATGCCGGGAATGGTGAGAGCGGGAATGGATTGCGTCCTGGGCGTGCTACGCGGCGAGCCGGTCCGCCCCGATGTCACGAGTTGGGAATGGCAGCATGCCTTTCAAGTCGCGGTAGAGGAGAAAGTCCTGCCGTATTTCGCGGCGAAGCTTCGCCAGAGCGGCGCTGCTCTTCCTGAACCAATCATGGACTATCTTATGCAAGCCGAACAGGAGACAGCGCGAAACAGTTTTTGGTGGGTATCGGAACTGAAGGGAATTCTTCAGGGCTTTGCAACCGAAGCCATTCCCGTGATTCCGCTGAAGGGGCCGATGCTGGCCGAGCGAATCTACGGCAGCACCAACCTTCGTGTTTCAGTCGATCTCGATTTGCTGGTTCGCTCTGCTGACATCGAGTCCTCCTGCACTTTGTTGGTAAAGCTTGGATTCACCGAATATGCGAGGCCAAGCGACTATCACTTTTCATGGAGCAGAGGCACCACGCTCGTTGAGCTTCACTTCGATGTTGAGAATCCGCTGACCTTCAATTTCGATACCGCGGCTGCGTGGAGCAGAGCCAAACAAAGGGACTTTCTTGGTCAGCCTGTGTGGCAATTCGCGCCCTCCGATGAACTGCTATTCGTATGTCTCCATGGCGTTCGACACCGCTTCGAATTCCTCAGCAACGTGCTCGACTTAGTCCTTGCGTTCCGCTGCCTCACTCCGGAGATCGACTCAAAAGTCTATGAGATTGGAACTGCCGCAAAACTTCGTCCTCTCATTGTTTTGAGCCGCGCCATGGCGATGCGCCTTGATCCGCGCTGCACTTTCGGACCGGATATTTCAGTGCCCGTGAAGACGGCGGCACACATGGAGAGAGTTGCGAACAAACTCTGGGCGGATATGCTCAAAGGGCCCAGCACTGTGTCCAATTGGCGGATTCAGCATCGTTTTTATCTTGAGATTGAGACCTCAATTGGCGGGCGTTTGCAGCGGTCGGCAACAGACATATGGATCCTTGCCACGAGATTAACTCAACTGGATTTTGATTTTGCCGCGAGTTATGGAATCCATCGGACTGTTCTGGTTTGGATGCTCAGGCAGCTTCGACTGTTGGCGCAACTTTGCAGGCTTGGCCCGGTGACAGAATGACGCAATTGCCTAACTAGCCGCTTTATGCGACGCGCTCATTGTATGCGTGGAATCACGATCAGGGTGGCCAAGCTGTTTCTACCTAATGATAGTGTGGCAGCGGCCGTTCGGCCGACTCCACTAATTCCGTTCACCATTGGACTTGAGGTCGATTCCCAATTGCTGGCATTTCTTGTAAAGATGGCTCCTTTCGAGCCCCAGCGCTTTCGCAGTCTGCGTGATGTTGTAATTGTGCCGCTCCAGTTCTTTGAGGACCTGTGCGCGTTCAAAGCTCAACACACGCTCAGACAACGCGCCGATTGCAGCTCCATCGGAAGCATGAGCCGCAAACAGTGATTGACCAGAATGAGTGAGACTTGAGCGGGCTGCCGGAAGGGCCAGTTCAACCGCGTCGGCGTCAACCTCACCACCGGCCAGCAAGAGCAGCCGCTCGACAATGTTGCGGAGCTCGCGGATGTTGCCGGGCCATGCGTAGAGCTTGAGGGCATCGATGGCGGCATCGGTGAAGGGGATAGGCTTCCAGCCATTCTGGGCGCTTACCTGGCGCGCGAAATGGTCGACAAGAGCGGGCAGGTCTTCGGTGCGTTGGCGAAGCGGCGGCAGTTGGACAGGAAAGACAACGACGCGATGATAGAGGTCGCGGCGGAAGGACCCGGTCTCGACTAGTTGTTCGAGGTTGCGATGAGTGGCGACCACGACGCGCACGTCGACTTTTGTTGGCTTATCCGAGCCGATGCGCTCAACTTCACCTTCCTCAAGAACGCGCAAGAGCTTGGCTTGCATGGCCGGCGGCATATCTCCGATTTCATCGAGAAAGAGCGTGCCGCGATGAGCCTGCTCGAATTTGCCTGTGTGGCGCAGCGCTGCGCCGGTGAAGGAACCTTTCTCGTGGCCGAAGAGCTCACTTTCAATCAGCTCAGCCGGAACCGCCGCGCAGTTGAGAGTCACGAAAGGGCCCGAGGAGCGCGGACTCTTTTCGTGGAGTGTCCGAGCTACAAGTTCCTTGCCGGTGCCGGTTTCGCCGTAGATGCAGATGCGAGATTCACTCATGGCCACACGCTCAATCTGAGCAATGACGCGGCGCATGGTTTCTCCGGCGAATACAAGCGTGTGCTTGCCTACGCGGGTACGGAGATCCTGATTCTCAGTCTCAAGCCGAGTGAGTTTGAGGGCGTTTTCGACGGTGACAAGGAGCTTTTCAGTAGAGAGTGGTTTCTCGAGAAAGTCCAGTGCGCCGAGCCGCGTAGCGCGGACGGCCATTTCAATGTGCGCCTGGCCGCTCATCATTACGACCGGAGAAGTGACGCCCGCAGTCTTCAAGTCTTCAAGCAGCGCCAGGCCGTCACGACGCGGCATGACGACATCGCTCAGGATCAGATCGAAAGGTTGCGTGCGGGCAATTTCCAGTGCGCGCGTGGCGTTATCGCAGACTACTGCCTCATGCCCTGCGAGACGAAAGGCACGGGAGAGGGATGCAAGTGTGTTGGCTTCATCGTCTACGATCAAGATCTTTGCTTTTGCAGTCATAGCTTGTTTCCATGGGCCCTGGGCAGCGTGATGACAAAGGTAGCACCACCGCCTACGCGGCTCTCAACAGCGATGGCGCCATTATGATCGGCGATGACGGATTGCACAATGGCGAGCCCCAGGCCAGTGCCGTGTTGCTTGGTGGTGTAGTAGGGCGTGAAGAGCCGCTC
>JBELAI010000115.1:0-16938 GCA_049508975.1 Occallatibacter sp.
GGGCGCGCTGCGGTCTTCTGCCGGTTTGCGGGATGCAATCTATGGTCGGGGCGCGAGGCGGATCGAACCGCGGCGGTCTGCAAATTCTGCGACACGGATTTCGTGGGTGTGGATGGCGACGGCGGCGGGAAATTTGAAACCGCCGAGGCTCTGGCTGCGGCTGTTGAGCACAAGTGGACAGGAAGCGCGTCGCAAGGTAAAAGGTTCGTGGTCTGCACGGGCGGAGAGCCATTGTTGCAACTGGACTCGAATCTCATTGAGGCGCTCCATGCGCGAGGATTTGAAATCGCCGTGGAGACGAATGGAACCGTCGTAGCGCCCGCGGACGTGGATTGGCTTTGCATGAGCCCCAAAGCCGGCGCGCAACTTGTGCAGCGCAGCGGTGACGAGTTGAAGCTGGTGTACCCGCAGGTTGGATTCGAACCCGATCAATTTGAATCGCTTGAATTCGAGCATTTCTTTTTGCAACCGATGGATGGGCCACACCGTGCCGCGAATACAGAACTGGCGGTTGCGTATTGCATGGAGCATCCGCGGTGGCGATTGAGCTTGCAGACGCATAAGTTGCTGGGGATTCGATAGCTCGGTGAGGTGGATTCTACTGCGCGGGATACGGCGACAGACTTACTGGATGAAGGTCGGGTTGCACTAGCCAGACGGTGCGGCCCTTGTAATAGCGCATTATTTCCAGATTGTGAGCGGCATCCATTTCACGCGCCCAGATTATCTTCGAGCTATCGATGTCGGGCGCGTTATAAACCCACTCGTCCAGCGAACTGTGCTCGGAAGAATAGCGGACGAGGATGAGTTGACCTCCGGGTAATTGATTGAGTTTGCCCTCGACCTGCTTCCTCTCCAGGCCTTCCCGTCCGGGCCCGGACCAAGTGGATGCCCAATTGCCGCTGGGCCACGTGGCCAGCTTGAGATGAAACGGTTCAGCGCCGAGGCGAAGCGCGGCGAGCGCAACGCATAGTGCAATTGTGAAGCGCTGCATCGCGGCTCCCACTGGCTGGCCGCCTGGCTTCCATTGGCGCAAGTGGCGCATCATTTGCAGGCCCAGAGCATAGATGGCCGGCGTGATGGCCGCAAAGTAATGGGGAATGAGCCATGTTTCCACAATGACGCCACAGACGACGAGCACAATACAGACGACGAGGAAGCGGATGCGCCGGTCAATGCACGCGCGCCTGAGCATGATCATCGGCGGAAGCAATGCGAAGCCGGCATAGAACAGCAGCGTGCGAAGCGGCTTGAAGAAAAATGTTTCTGAAAAGAACCCGGACAATGTATGCAGGTGGTTTGCGTAGCCGAGTTCTTCGACCACATAGAAATCGTGGATCGCCTGGTGATGATAGACCGGCTCGGGGCGCGGGGATTGCCATATCCAATAGGGTGCAGCGGCGTATTCAGCGCGATCCACGCTATAGGGCAGCGTGAGTGGGTTGCCGAAGGCGCGGTAGTCGTAATATCCGAGCCATGCCACGGCCGCGATGATCAGAGCGAGCGGAAGTGCGGTGCGTCGAAGAACAAGACCGACAGTCGGGCGGTTTTTGGCGAAGAAGATCCAGCGGCCCAGAACGAAGCCAACAGGGATGCAAAGCAGCAGTCCCTCATAGGGGCGACTTAGCGCGAGCGCGATGATTCCCGCGGCCATGAGCAAGCTGTAGCGAAGGTGTGTTGTGCGCACGAATCGAGGCAGCGCTCCAAGCAGAAGCGCTGCGCCCAGGGCCGCGACTGAGCCTCCGCCGGAGTAGGTATTGATCCAATAACTGAACAGGCCGATGCGCAGAATCGCGATCACCCCACCGAGCAATGCCCAGCTTGGCGGAAGCCATGCCTGCAGCATCCAACAGAGCGCAGCGCACATCAACGCGTTGATGCACAGGAGCCCGAACCAGGGATGGCCGAAGAGCACCTTGCCGGCAGCCAGAATCAGGCCTTGGGCGGGGAAGTACATCGACATATACGTTGGCTGCATGGTGATCTGGATGCTTTCAAAATGCAGCCACATCGCCGGCGTGGGATTGGTGAGCCTTCCGAGTGCGAAGGTGTTGCCGGCAAGCAGAAAGCTGAAGTCATCCTGGACAAAGGGCAACGGTATTGGGCAGAAGGGAAGAATGGCCAGACGCAGCACAAGCGCGGAGACGCCGACGAGTGCAACGGAAAGATGTTTCTTCCGCGCCAGACGGGCGAACGCCCGTTCAATGGGCACGAACAATGGTGAACCAAGCCTCGGCAGTGCGAAGGCGACGGCGAACAAGATCACTGTGAGGCCGCCTTCGATCAGAAGCATGGAATTGCCGGTGTCCGCTGTGGTAGTGGGCATGCGCTAGTGACCTGCCTGCGCTGGTGCTTGAGGATTGAGCGGCGCGTTGGAATACTCGAAGACTACATGACAGCTTGAGCGCAAGCTGCCAATCGTCTCCGGCACCGATCCGCAGAATCTGCCGACGTAGTTGTACCCGGCGTTCAGGATGGATTGAAAGCGGGGCGCATCCAATTTGAGCGGTTCAACGGGGCCGGTATTGCGGGTTTCGACAAGCACAATTTTGGGATGCGACGGCAGCATGGCGTTGAACCGGTCTTCAGTTGGGTTCTGATTGGCCCACGACCAGAATGAGTCCGGCATGTTGACGAAAATGTTGTGGTCGAAGTAGGGCAGGATTCCAACGGCGCGGAAGGCGTGACCTTCCTGATCGTTCCAGTAAGTGATGGCAATCCTGGCTCCCTGTTGGACGAAGGGCTTGAGAAACTGCGCTGTCTCGGGATCGGGAGAGTAGGCGTTGAAGTGGTCGAACCAGATGGCATTCGCCGACCAGGCAATCTGCACGACTGCCAGTAGCGCCATGGCAATGCGGCCGGCCTTTTCGCTGTGGCCAACCACGGCGCCTGGCGCGGGCCATGTAATCCAGAAGACGGTGATGATGGTTGGAACGAGGAGGCCGACATGCCAGAAGTTGCAATGGGCGACCGTACAAAAGCCTACAAAAAGCAAGACGGGTAAAAGATAAAAGAGACGCCGCCGAGCTATGAAGCAAGGCACAACGGCAACCCAGAAAAAGATGGAGAGTTGCAGAGGTTGCCAGATTCCCCATAAGAGCGCGGCGAGAATCCATATGAACGGAGAGAGCGATTCCGCGAGCCGATAGGTCATGTAGCCGGAGAGCGCCTTGGGCGGATAGGCGGTCCAAATTGCAAAAGCGTAAAAAGAGAGCAGGATGAACAGGAAGAGCAGAAGTTGACGACGGCGGCGGGAATCTTTCAGTGCGCCATCGGCGATTTGCTGGATGAGATAGACGGTTGCCAGGCCACCGGAGATGGCCGAGACATGGAGAGCAACGTTGCCAAGCAGCCCGAGCAACAGCGCGATCAGCGCCGGGCTTCGCTTCCAGCACCATGCGATAAGGAACATCAGCATCGGGGCGAGTACGTAGTTGCGCGCAACCACGGCGTACTGAAACAGCAGAAAAAAGGTGAAAGGGAGAGCAAGTTTCAGGTAACGCGGAAAGGGAGCTTTGAAGACGAGAAGCGCGGCGGCGGTAACAGCGATGGCCCCGCACACCCAGTGCATGGCAGTGTAGCCCACGTGGAGATGAACCAGCACCCAGAGAAGGAAATACCAGAGACCGGGGGAAGCTTCAAAGCGGATATAGGTATGAAAAAGATCGGGGAGGGATAGGCTGCGTGCCAACTGCCAGGCTTGAGCCTCGTCGGCCCATGGCTCGTGATAGGGAATGGCAAATGCGACGAGAGCCGTATACAGCGAGATCGTGCACCACTCTGGCCAGTGTGAGCGCACTGTGGGAGCGACGGCAGTCTCAGTGGCATTATGCGGGAAATCGATTGAATCAGCGAGCATGCTTTGCGGGATAGCGGTTGTGTTTGGTTGCAAGCGCATGCCCCTTCTCTTGGGTGACGCACACCTTGAGCGCGGTGCCAGGATGGCTACTCGTTATTGTCAGGCGCAGGGGGATTATGACGCCATCGGATTTTGACCCAATTGAAAGCCAGGGAACCACGAAAGAGAAGAGGCTTCAGGAACCTTGCTTGGCATGGGTGTAGTACTTCTGATTCACTTTTCTTCCGGATTCGCCGAAGGCCGGGCAGCGAATAATTCCGGCTCTGTGGGCAACGAAGCGGAGTGTGGTAGCAAGCACCCCGAAACCATATTCGACGCTGCGTCTGAAGTTAATGGACGACGCTTCCTTAAAGTACTTGGTGGGGCAGGAGATCTCGCCGATATTGAAGCCGAACATGACGGCCTGGGCGATCATCTGGTTATCGAAGACAAAATCGTCGGAGTTTTCGAGCAGAGGGAGCTTCTCAAGCAATTCGCGAGAAAAGGCGCGGAAGCCGGTATGGTATTCCGATAGCTTGACGCCCAGAAAAACATTCTGAAAGGCGGTGAGCAGGCGGTTGGCGACGAATTTATAGAGGGGCATCCCGCCCTTGAGCGCCCCGTTGCCAAGGATGCGCGAGGCCAGCACCATATCGTAAACGCCGCTGGCGATCATGCCTGCCATGGCTGGAACCAGCAGGGGAGTGTATTGGTAATCGGCGTGAACCATGACGACAATGTCTGCGCCTGCGGCGAGCGCTTCGCGGTAGCAGGTCTGCTGATTGCGGCCATACCCGTAGTTGGCATCATGGACGAATGTCTGTACGCCGAGGCGGCGGGAAAGAGCGGCGGTCTGATCTTTGCTGGAGTCATCGACAAGAATCTTGATGTCGACGACATCGGACAACTCGCGTACAGTTTTCTCAAGAGTCTTTTCCGCGTTGTAGGCGGGCATTACAACCGCAATGCGCTTTCCGTTGATCATGGTCTCGACTCCTGAATCTGTTGTCTTTCTGGAAATATCCGGCTGCTACGGTCGCAAATACAATCGGCCCTATCGGCACCATCAGGGTTTGTGGTTACTCTTCAAACAGCCTCGATTATTCGACGTAAGCGGTTGGTTTGCCCATACGACTTTGGCGCTACCCTGCTTCGCAGGCGTTGTAGGCGCATTTGCAGGCCGCATCGCCAGCGGCGTGAAGGTGTTTAGCATCCAACTGAGCTGCGGCACTTGCTGCAACCGGTCTAAAAGGCGAACCGGCAATGAGCGGGAATGTTCCGTGTCCGTGGCAGCTTCCGAGCGGGGAGCGGCACGACGCACGTAAACCCAGACATAGAAGATGGCGATAACCAGCAGAAACAGCGGTGCGGGCCGCACCATGAGGGCTGTTTTCATGTGACCCACGATCCCCGCTCCCACCGCCATGTGTCCCGTAAGAAGAGACAGGGTCGTGGCAGGAATATCCCCTGTGACGATGATTCCCGCTGTGTTTGCCGCAAGCGCAGACCAGCGGATCAGGCCGCCTTCGGCCCACAGCATGGCGCAGGCTGGAACCGTGAGAAGCAGCAGCTTTGCGTCATGCTGGCGATGGTAGGAGATGAGCATGGTGAGAGCTGCGATTGCCGCGAGTGCGAACCATGCGTTCCGGCGGGAAAAGCGTGCGCGCATTGTAGTGATCGCCCAAAGCAGAACAAGTGAACCGGAGACCAAATACGCGGCCGGAACGTAGAACCGGGGGTTATCGCGAAAGACGCTTATGAAAGCCTGAAGATCGATAATCGGGTCAGGATGGTGGAAGCTGATTGAGGAGGGCCCAGGATCGTTGAGGCCGCCATGCGCGGCTGCCTGATGCAAATTGGACTGCATTTCCGGCAACCAATTCGGCGCGACGTGCGACACCCACAAAAACGCCGGCACACAGAGCGCTGCGGTCACGAGAAGGGTTTGTAGAGCGCGTTTTCTTAAAGTCCCGCCAGCCAACAGGAAATAGAGCCAAACCAGGCCCGCATCGTGAGGTTTGAAAGCGAGGCTGAGCGCCAGGCAGACGATGCCGGCCGGCACAAACCGGTCCTCAAGAAAGCACCATGCCGCGACGGCGCAAAGGCCTACGACGATGCCGGCTGCGTTGCCATCCTTGAAAAGAATCACGCAATTGGCAAGCAGAACGCACAGCAGGAAGAGAGAGATGCGTGGTGCCTTCCTGGCGCCAACGGTCCACATCAGAAATGCGGCAAGCCCAAGGCCCGCCGCCATCAAGAGCATCCATAGTGTGTACGCCACCCCCAGAGGCAGGTGCGCAAAGGGAAGCATAAGGAAGAGTGCGCTGGGCATATTCACGCAAACCAGCACTGCGCGGCGAAAGAGGCTCGCGGCCATGGGATCGGCTGGGATGGTACCGCCGTCAGCCTGAAACACGCGTAGAAATTCCGATTCCTTGTATGGATCGGCATGCTGAATGAGGCAACGCGCGCCGGAATACAAGGCCTTGAAATCCGTCATTCCGCCGGAAACGCTGTGCATCAGAGCCGTGCCCCATAAGGCGGAGAGTCCGCAACTGGCAAGAATCAAAAGCAAAGCGATCCAATGCATGTTCTTTAAAGTGGGTTTCACGGTTGTCTCTGCGACCTTCGCCGGTTCCGTCTTCAAGTCGGCATACTCCGCGTCGGAAAGCGTGTCAGGCGGTGCGGAGACAGGCATTTCGAAAGGTGGACGAACGTTTGGATCACAGAGGGCAGGGCTATTCAGAGCGCCTTCGGTCGGCGTGCAGGGGACGTCCTCTTCCGAAAGCGATGTGTGAGACATCTCTGTTTTTCCGCCGTTCTTTCTATCTCTATCGACAGCTTCAGCTTCCAACAAAAGCGATGGGAAAGTACATACCGAGAAAGTGTTAACTCGGTGTGTCTTTCCCAAAAGGTTCATTGAAACTCGGAAGCAGGGATTTGCGCTAAGGAGCACTAAACGAGAAAGCTCCTTTGTTGGGAGAGCACGCGTTGTCACCGGGTTGGGTGCGCGCGTATCTCTCCCGCGAAGGAGCGAAACTGCATGGGTTTGCTGTTCTGCCCTCGCAGGGCAAGAGACTAGCTTACGTAGGAGCCGAGGGTGGAGCTGATGTTGCTGAAAGCGGAGTTGAGGCCGGTGGCAAGAGCCTTCATGCCGGCGGTGGCGCCAAAAGCGATCAGAGCAACAACCAGAGCGTATTCGACCAGATCCTGACCTTCCTCGCGGCTTGCCAGATCCTGGAACTTCACATACAGCTTGAGAAGCATAGTGTTCATTCGTATCTCCATTATGTGGTTGCGAGTAAGGTGTGGATCCCTTTGCTGGGGAGAGAACGCTGTGTCACCGAATGTGCTGTGCGTGGCTCTCCCGCGAAGGAGCGAAACTGCTGGCGATTGTTGCTTTACCCGTTTGCAAGGGAACTAGCTTACGTAGGAGCCGAGGGTGGAGCTGATGTTGCTGAAAGCGGAGTTGAGGCCGGTGGCAAGGGCCTTCATGCCGGCGGTGGCGCCGAAGGCGATGAGTGCAACGACCAGGGCGTATTCAACCAGATCCTGACCTTCTTCGCGGCTGGCCAGATCCTGGAACTTCACGTACAGCTTGAGGAGCATGGTGTTCATAGTGTTTTCTCTCCGTATATTGTGTTCCCAGCCTCAGCCGGGTCACCCCCCATATAGCACTTGGCGTGCCAATTGTTTCGTTGGAGGTTTCTTATATAAATCAATAACTTACAGAGAATGGACTCGAAGGCGGGCAACGCGCTGGTGTGTACGGCTGTTTACAGGGAGATTCGGAAAGGACCGGCGGCGTATACATGACCCAAAAGTTTGTGACCGGGGATACAAGCTGCTCGCGCGAGACCGGCCGTGGAAGTCAGCAATTCGCGAGCAAGCGGAAAGCACGCAATCGATGCCTGCGCAGGCAAGTAGAATAGCGTTCATGGCAAGCACGACCGATGCGCCCTCGCCCAAAACAACGCGCGATGTTGTGGAGTTTTCGATAGCCCTTGTGTGCGGGCTGGCGTTCGCGTTCACCGCAATTTTCCTCTGCGTCGTGCCTTTGTCCGGCCGTGTTGCAGCATCACGCGATTTCGCAGTCTTTTGGGCCACCGGGCAACAACTTGTTCACCACGCCGATCCTTACGACCACGATGCGATGGCGCAGATTGAGCGGTCCGCGGGCCTTGACGTAGACTCAGTCCTTTTTATGCGGAACCCGCCCTGGGGTTTGCCGTTGGCTGTGCCGCTGGGATTCATCGGGCTGCGTATTGGTGCTCTGTTGTGGTCGTTGCTCATGCTGGGCTGCCTGGTGGCTTCTGCCTATATCCTTTGGGCAATCAACGGCAGGCCGGAGAATCGTCTGCACTGGCTGGGGCTTTCTTTTGGTCCGGCGCTGATTTGCGTAATGATGGGACAGACCACTCTACTCTCGCTGCTGGGGTATGTTCTATTTCTTTATCTTTACCGCACGCGTCCCTTTCTGGCCGGAGCTTCACTTTGGCTCTGCGCATTGAAGCCGCACCTGTTTGTGCCTTTTGGCGTGGTGCTGCTGTTGTGGATTATTCTTACCAAGAGCTACAGGCTGTTGGCGGGCTTTGCTTTTCCTATGGCCGCCAGTTGCGCCGCCGTATATTTTCTTGACCCCACGGCGTGGATCGATTACGCAAGAATGATACGCTCGGCGGGCCTCGATACCGACTACATTCCCTGCCTCACTGTCGTGCTGCGCCTTTGGCTCAGCCCTCATGCGATGTGGCTTCAATACCTGACGCCCGCCCTGGCCAGCGTTTGGGCGGTGAGCTATTTCTGGCGCCGGCGCACGGTGTGGGACTGGGCCCGATACGGCAACCTGCTGGTGCTCGTGTCGCTGTTTGCCGCGCCATATTCCTGGATTTACGATGGCGGCCTGGCCATGCCTGCGCTGTTACAAGGCGCATATCTTACTCGCTCCCGCGCACTGCTGGTGGTGCTCGCGGTTGCCAGTCTCGCTGTCGAGGTTCAGCTGGTCGGCGGCATCAAGGTCAATTCGGCCTGGTTTCTGTGGACTGTGCCCGCATGGCTTGCATGGTACCTTCTTGCGCAGGCAACAGCCGGCACGCCGCGTTCTGCGCAGACTTGAATTGTTGCGCTGCAGTTGCAGAAGGGCGCGAAGACTGTTTACCACTTTTTCCAAAGTTCATCAACGATGGCATGGCGTGGTTGACGGCTGCGTTAAACTGACACTTCCGCGTGCTGAATATGCCTGGCGGACGATCGGCTGGAATAGGAAATGCACCTGCTCACCCTGCTGACAAACCCCGCCATCATTGGAACAGTGGCTCTCTTTTTGTCCGTTGTCTGGATGCTCAGGGACGAAAAAGACAAGACCCGTCCCATGCTCGTATTTGCACTGACGCTAAACCTGTTTTTCGGATTTCTTCTCACCGTTTTCATGAGCAGGGAAGGCGGATTGCTTCCCTGGAAGTTCGACTATGTTCTTGCGGGTCTGGATCAATCGCTGGGCATTACCGCTGCTTCCATCGCGCGTCCTCTGCAAGGCTTCATGCGGGTTCCGCTGATGGTGATTTATCAGCTGATGGTTCCCATGATGATCGTCTGGTTCTTTGTGACAATCAAAGGGAATCGGCGCGGGTCGGTGGTGCTGGCCTATGTTGGCGAGCTTATTGCGGGACCGCTCCTTTATGCTATTTTTCCAGCTTGCGGTCCTATCTACGCTTTCGGTGCGCAGTGGCTCCATCCTCCGCAGGTGGCAGCGGCGGCCATCAAGCTAATCGGTATGCCCAATGCATTTCCTTCCCTGCATACCGCGACGGCATTTGTGTTTGTGCTCTTTGCTCCGGGAAAGTTTTCGCGCGCGGTTTCATTGGCATTTTTGACCGGCACGTTGATGGCGACGCTCTCGACCGGAGAGCATTACGTGATTGACCTGGTTGCCGGGCTTGCGTTCGGCTGCTTCGCGGCAAGCGTGGGATACCGCAGGAGACGCAGCGCCATGGCGTATCTGGGAGTCGTGCTGGCGTGGTCGCTCGCGGCCAGGTTTGAGTACGCCTTCCTGATTGGCCATTTGGTTTTACTGCGATCGTTGGCGGTGCTTACGGTCACGTTTGCCGTGTTCGCCGTCTTCAAAGAGTGGAATCTTCCCGCGATGTGCGCGCCTGAGAAGCTGCCCAGAAACTTTGTGCTTTGAAGGGTACGGGATTCAGCCCGTACGTTAACAGCGAACTTAGGTCTTGGTTTTAGCCACTGAGGGAATGCGAGCTCCCGAATGCACTCCCTCGGGGGCTAAAGCCCAACCACTTGTTGGCTGAGATGTACGGGCTGAAGCCCGTACCGTTCGTGTCTCTCTTCTTGGCTTCTCTTACGAAAAGCACTAGATCTCCTGCGATTCCTTCGCTCCATGTCGCGTATAAACCCACAGATAAAAGACGCCCGTAACCAGCAGGATGAGGGGCGTAGGAAAGACCAGCACGATTGCAAGAATCTGCCCGGACAGCCCGGTCGAGGACAGGCGCAGGATCCTGATGAGGCTAAGCAGGACGATCCACGGAAGATCCCCAGTCAATACGAACGCCGCTGTATTCACTGTCAGCGCGAGCCAACCGATCGCGCCGCCCTCGGCCCAGAGCATGGCGCAGGCGGGGACAGTGAGCAGCAGAAGCTTGGCGTCGTTGAGCCGATGATAGACAGGCAGCATGGAGAGAGCCGCAACTCCCGCGAGCGCCAGCCAGTGTTTCCTGGAGGATGCCTGAGAGCGCAGAGTTGCGAATGCCCATACGAGCAACAGTGCCCCGCTAACAAAGTAGGCCGCCGGATTGTAGAAGCGCGGATCGTCCCGGAAGGCGCTGAAGACTGTTTGCAGGTTGACCATCATGCTCAGACCGTAGCCGTTGGCTGAGGCAGGACCGGGATCGGTCAGTCCGCCGCGCGCCGAAAACGCCGCCACATTGGATTGCCATTCAGAGATCCAGTGCGGCGCCGCGTGACCGACCCAGATAATGCCCGGCAAACCGAGGGCAACCGTCGCGAGAAGAGTCTGCATTGCGCGCTTGCGGTAAGCTCCGCCCGCCAATAAGAAATAAACCCAGACCAGCCCCGCATCCTGCGGTTTGATGCAAAGGCTGACAGCGAGACAGAGGATCCCAAGCGGGATATATCGATTGCGAAGAAAGCACCACACGGCCACCACGCAAAGGCTCACGGCTATCCCGGCCGCATTGCAAAGAATCATTGTCACTTCGCTATTGGCAAGCAGGAAGCCGATCAGGCAACCGCAGACGACTGGCGCGTAATTCGCCCCGAGATTCCAAATCAGAAAAGAGGCAAGGATGAGGCTCGCCGCAGTGAGAGACAGCCAAAGCATGTAAGCCGGTCCCCACGGCAGCATTGCGAAAGGCACCGTGAAGAAAAATGCGGTCGGCAAATAGATGTACCGTGACACAAACTGGCGCATGTTGGCGGTATCCGATGGACGTTCTCCACCCTCTGCGCGCCAGGTGCTCAATACATCGCTTTCCCGGTATGGGTCGCCATGCTGAAGAAGGCATCGCGCGGGGTAATAGACCACTTTGAAGTCCTGCATTGCAACGCTGGAGGTCGCTTCCCCGGCGATGCCCAGCAAGAGAAACGCCACGCACCCCAGCAGCAGCAAATACAGACCATCGCGTCTTGCTTTTATCATCATGCGTCTTTCTCTGGCTCTGAATCCTCACTCCGCAAGCGGGCTTTCGCCTGCTCCGGCAGCCGGCATGGACGCAGGAGAGAATTCCAGCGAGTCGCCGCATTCCGTCTGTGTGTCGTTGATGATTCCTGCGGGAAGCTCAAGGATGGAATGCGCGGTGAGGCAGGCGGAGAGCCTCCAAGGTGGTACGCTGCTGCGTACCTTCCTCACCCTGTTCTTGCGGTCCAGATAGACGAGGTCGATCGGAAATTGCATGAAGAAGGTGTGAACCGATTCACACGGGACGATCCACAAGCCCTCTCCGGGAGCCAGGCTGTTGCGCCCCAATAGGCCCTTGTTGCGCTTTGGCCCGCTGTCCGCAACTTCAAGGCAGGTGGCCAGAACTGTGCCGCGCGTGACATTCAAGACTCGCAAATGGGAATCGGAAGGTAGCTGCCGCGAGGCGCTCGAGGGTGGCGCGCTCAGGCCGATATTGTTGATCGGATTCATCCGTTTCTATCCAACCTTTTCGCCGGAGTTTGCGGATTCCCCAACCAGACAATTCGCTGCCGCCAGAGGAAAGACTTATTGCACGGAAGGATCGCCGGCCGTTGGAATGCACGGCCGGCGACTGGTTTACTGCGGTGCAGCGGGGGGTAACGACGGGGCGGCCGAGCTGATGCCGCCGCTTCCACCGCCGAAGGTGCCACTGCCGCTCTCAATGACCAGTGGCGCTTCAGGCTTCATGCTTTCAATCAACTTCTCAACCGGGATGGTAGTCGGCGGAGCGGGCATGGTATTCGCCGGAGTCTTGGCATCCGGAGTGTGCATCGCAATCCCGGAGTTGGTGGGCAGGAATGTTGTTGGATACTTCAGTTCAGGCACGGCCGAGCCGGAGCCAATGGGAGCCACAATTTCTGGAGTCACAATGACGATGAGCTCGGTGTTCGTCTTGGTTCTTTGCATGGACTGGAAGAACTTGCCCAGAACGGGAATGTCTCCCAGGAACGGGACCTTTTGGAAGGTTTCGGTTTCCTCGTTATCCAGCAGCCCACCGACAACAAAACTCTGACCGTCTTCCAACTCCACCTCGGTCTTGATCCTTCGGGTGGTGATGGCGGGGACATCGAAGCCGGAGATCTCGACGGTATGGACCAGGTCGAGGGCGCTCACCTCGGGAGCCACCTGTAGCCGGATGGTTCCTCGAGGTGTGAGGGTGGGGATGAAATTCAGGCGTATGCCATACTCTTTGAAGCTGATACTGATCGTCGCAGCCCCACCCGCGGAGGCCTGAGCAACGGGGTAGGGATACTCTCCACCGGCCAGGAAGCTTGCTTCCTTCCCGTTGACGGCCATTACATTGGGCTCGGCCAGAACTTCGACCAGGCCTCTTTGCTCGAGAGCTTCGATGTTGGCTCCGATGTTGAGACCGGGGAAGAAGGCAAAGAGGTTCAGCGGAGGGATGACGGCTGAAGCGCCCACCCCGCCACCAGGCGCGGTCACGGTCGGAGCGGAATACTCACCAGTAGTAATGCCCGCAATGGTGTTGCCCAAACCGGAACTGAAGACGTTGATGCCCAGTTGTTTCTCTTTGCTGCGATCGACACTGCAGAAGCGAACCTTGAGAAGGATCTGCGGGTCGGCCGCGGGCACGTTGACATTGAGCAGGTTGACGACTTTACCGCCTGTGGAGGCGATCTGAACCGCGCGGGTAGAGCCGTTGAGATCCTTGACTGTGCCGCGAAGGAAGACCATGTTGTTTTCCGATGTGACCTTCAAGGGCTGTCCCGGAAGCTCCATGGCGAGTTCGCGGCGAATTGCATCCAGGTTGTCAGTGGAAACTGCCGAGCTGGGCCGGACTGTGATGTTGAAGAACTGGCGACCGCCACGAGTATCCCAGATGATAAGGCTGGTTTCGCCTGGAGCTTTGCCGTTCACCATGATCTCGGTCGGGGTTACCGCCGAAGCCTCGGCGATTTCACCCAAACCGATCGCGACGCGTGCAATGGGCCTCGCGCAGTCGATCAGAACGGTCTTGCCCACAGCGACGGCGAGCTCGTTGGTCGAGTCCTGAACAGGAACGCCGCCGGGAAGGGAAGATGTCGTTGACGTTTGAGCCTGGAGGCCAGACTCGGCGCAAAGGAATACGGACAATGCGCAGATGCTTGCGATGTGTAAGCCAGTATTCGCTCTCACTGCTTTGCCTCGGGAGTTCCGAATTTTTCTTCAGTTCGTTTCGAACCGTTGATCACTTCAATGGAAAACGGTGCCGCCGCCGCCGGCGCAGCCTTCTTGACGACTCTCGCCACTGGATGTGCCGTGGGTGGCGGGGCAATGTTCTGATCCGCGAAGATGTTGCCCATGGCTGTTCCTTGAATTGGATCGGTCTTGGTATCAAGGGGATTGCGAAGAACAAGCTGGACTTTCACGCCATTGGTGATCAGGCTCAACGTTTCGGCCTGTTCGGGAGTGACGAGCAGGTTAACGACCTGCGCCGACTGCGGTTTGCCCTCTGCATCCTTCTGAATATTGACGCCGGCGGACAGGACCGTGATGTTCTGCAGTATGGTCTTGACCAGCGTGCCCATCTCGGCTGCGCGGGGATTCGCCTGGTAGTTTTGTCCAGGAGGCGTGCCGGAGACAAGCACGTCGACATGCATGCCGGGAGTGACGAACCCGGCCACGCCGACGATATCGTCCACCCTGACCGCGATGGCGCGCATGCCGTCGGGAATCGTGGCGGCTAGTCCGCCGCCCGAGCCAACCGGCGCCAGTCGGCTATCCAGAATCGGCTCACCCTGAAAGATGTCCGCGACAACGCCGCGGCCTATGGCGATCTTGGGATCGAGGATCGCTCCCTTGGGCACCGCGCTGACGTCGACCGTCGTCAGGTTGGCGGCGGCCAGAACCGTACCGAGCTTGATGTCCGCTGCCGCGGCTACAACTTTCGTGGTAGACGGACCGCTCGCCCCAAGACGGTTTCCTATTACGCGATAGACCAGGAAGGCGCACGCGCCTGCAATGACGAAAGCGAGGAGTAGGATCGTAAGTAGTCTTTTGTTCATCTTGACGCCTGTTTGAACTGGCTACCCGGCCAGCTCCGCCTTTCTGTCCCCGGGTTTCTATGCGCCCAAGGAACAATCTTCGAATTTAACGCCGATCCGGAGATCGCTATCTCACTATCGACATGTTGAATCGCGTGTTCAGTGTAGCCCGTGCACGGCCCACATATAAGAATGGATGCGAAGCAGAAATCGTACAAGGTATCAAGAGTGCTATGAGGAAGTTAGGTGCGTCGTGAGATTCTATAAGGTGTTTGAGAGCATTCTTGAGGGGTCTCACAAGGAATTTTTGTGTTCGGATGATATATAAGTGCCTTAGGAGCGATGGCCCTCAACAGTAAGCCGAGAGAGCGTGTGGGAGAAGAGTGATCCGAACATGAGTTCTTCACGCACCATTACGCTGTTTTCGGAACGGCCCGAAGTATCCCAGCGGCCGTCCTCCTTTCTTGTTTCCATTGTCGCGCACGGCATGGCGATTGCTCTCGTGTCTCTTGGACTTCTCTACACTCCGGTAATCAACGAACATCTGGAAGGCCGGCGATACACGATTCGGCAACTGGATTTGCAAACTCCGAAAGACCATGCGCACCAGTCCGCGTCGAAGGGCATTGCCTATCCCGGCCCCCATTCGGACGAGCGCAACCCCGCATCGGGGCAGAATCCAACTGCGCATGAAGCCGTGTTGCGCCAGACCGCGAACGCCGTCAAAGGGCTGCAAACACTGATACAGCCCGATCTTCCCGACCCCGTCAATATTGCCGAGGAGACTCCCGTACCGACAGTGGTGATCTGGTCTCCCAAGAAGGAGCAGGTGAAGATTCTGGTGGCGCCTCTTCCCTCAAAGGCAACCGCCTCGGACGTAAGACCATCGATGAAAGCGCCCAATCAGGAGATTGACCTCGGGGACCTGAGCATATCTTCAACGCTCAGGCCGACAGATATTATGCCGGTCCTCCCAACCACGACTTCACCCGTGTTTGTGCACGGGCCGGACAAGGTGCAACTGGCGCCGGTTACTGCTTCGCAGACTTCCGCGCAGCCAACGCCCACCGCCGTGATGTCCATCTCGGATCTGCGTATGCCGGATGGAACCGCGACACTGCCGCCGGTGAATGAGACTGCAACCGAGAATGAATCCGGCGTTCTGGCGCCGGGACAGGCAAGTGCAGGCCACAAATCGAAGCAGGCAGGAGGCACAGGCGCCACTGAGGCGGCGGGCGATTCCGGTGAGCCCAAAGGAATTGCCGGAACAGGAAGCGGAACGAAGGCAGGATCGGGCGCGGGCTCAGGAGACAATGGACTCACGACGACGCAATTCAACCTGCCGCGGAACGGCGAATTCGGAGCCGTCGTAGTGGGGGCCAGCCTGCAAGAAAAGTTTCCCGAGATGTCCGGCATCTGGAACGACAGGGTAGCCTACACCGTTTACCTGCATGTAGGACTGACAAAAAGCTGGATTCTCCAGTATTCGCTTCCCCGTTCAAGTGAGGCATTGCAGTCGGGGAATATCGCGCGCTTGGAAGCGCCATGGCCATTCAACATTGTGCGGCCCAACCTCGGCGCCGATTCATTCAACTCCGATGCGATTCTTGTGCACGGCTTTGTGAACAAGAATGGCCGGTTTGAATCGCTGTCTCTTGCATTTCCGCCCGCATTTCAGCAGGCGCAATTCGTTCTGGATGCGCTGAACCAATGGCAATTCAGGCCGGCAGCCCGTGATGGGGAAACTGAAAAGGTAGAAGTTCTCCTGATTATTCCGGAAGAGCTGGACCAAAGCCTGGATCAAGCGCACTAGAGCATTTTCGGAATACATATAGACGTTATTAGAGCAGTGAAAATGTGGCTTTTTCTTGGAAAAAAAGCCACATGAGTGCGTGCTTTCGGTCAACAGCAATTCCGAAAATGCTATAGCACCATCCGGCGTGCGAACCGATCGCGTCGCGACGACTGGCTCATTGACTCGCAAACGCACAATCCGCGGCTTGCAAAGAATATCCATTATCACCAAAGAACCCTCCCGGCAAGTCCAGATTCGGACCTGCCGGGAGTTACTGCATGTTGAATTTAATCTATGCTCGCCCACTCTTCCAGGCACTGGCTATAGTGTATGGATTAAACTCGTGGGACCAGAGAGTCTCCGGCGCCTGAAGCAATCAATTGAACATGCCGTCGGGTATCAGACGTCCTTGCGTTAAACGCCCCGTGATGGTGGCGAAGATGTCGTTGAGCCCGGTAGGTGAGTCTGAATAGGGAGAGTAGCACTGGCTGTTCGATCCCGATTGGTTGTAGTCCGAATAGAAGAACTGGGTGGTTGCCGTGGAAGGAGATGCAATATCCATCATCGTCTGGCATGGGCTGATGTTGGGATACTGGCTCACGTTTGC
>JBELAI010000116.1:0-16807 GCA_049508975.1 Occallatibacter sp.
AGATGAGGGTGCCACCGGTCCCCCGCATTTGGGGACCGGTGATGACAGTCGAGTGCACCAGGTCTCATTTCTGGCGGTTGGCCCACCTTTTCCCTGCCCATGACGTGGGTGCCCCATCCTTCGATTCCTTCTATCGAAGGGTGCAAAGCCACGAACCTCCAAGGCGCGCCAGCCCGACTGCCCGCCTCAGGTGGCCTCCTGGAGGGAGCGCATGACAATAGCCCCGGATGAAATCCGGGGTAACGCGTCCCCAAAAGGTCTCGCCGTCCCGTAGGGCAGGCGTGAAACCGGCCTCCGATGCCCGAGTTCAGGACCCTCTCCCAACCGCCTCAAGCCGCGCTCAAAACCCGCCGCACCCGAATCAGCTTCTCCCGCTTCCGCGTCTCGGCAATCTCATACGCCGACCACATCCGCATCAGCGTATCCATCTTCACGCCGAACGCCTTCTCGATCCGCAGCGCCATATCCCCCGACAGCCCCGCCTTGCAATTCAGCAAGCTTGACAGCGTAGGCCGCGAAACCCCCAGTGCCTCAGCCGCCGCCGTCACCGACAAACCGTGCGCCTCAACAATCTCAGTCTTGATGAAATCCCCAGGATGCGAAGGATTCTTCATGGGCATGGCGTTTTTCCCCTCAATTTCTAGTGGTAATCTTCCAAATTCAACACGTAAATTTCGCGCTCAACCAGGTCGATCCGAAAAGTCATTCGCAGATTCCCGGTCACCGTCAAGCTCCACGTACCCTTGCGATCCCCGGTCAACTTATGCGCCTTCCAAGTAGGAAGCAGGAACAACTCCTCTTCCTCCAACATCGCATCCAGAAAGGCGAGCATCTTGCGCAGCTTGTCTGCCGCGTCAGCCGGGACTCCCTTCGCATTGTCTTCTTCATAGAGTCTCTTCAGACCCTTATGAGCGAAGTCCCGGATCTTCATCTGACCAACTGTAGCCCGTAACCTAACACTTGTCAACGGCGGGTAGCCACGGTCTCGGCGACTTTACTCAACCCTGAGGAGGTGCCACCGTTCCCTCGCATTTGGGGACCGGGGATGACAATCGCGCGGACCAGGCCTCATTTCCGGCCGGCAGCCCACCCTTTCCCAGCCCAAAACGAACGGTGCCCCATCTTTCAATTCCTTCTTTCGAAGGGTGGGAAGCCACAAACATCCAAGGCGCCTCAGCGCTTCGTCCCACCGCAGTGGCAAGTGGTTAGTTTGACTTGTGGATCGCCTCGGACTCTCTCTGGGCCCCGGCTCGAGACTGGCTTGTGACCAAGGGGAGCACAAATGCCTGGTCCAGGATCGAGTGCAAGAGAGCAGCCGAGTAGAGCGCCGCTTCTCCGTTATCGAATTGAATAAGTATGCCGCTGCCGAGCCTTTCAGCGCGGACAACGTGACGCTGCGGTACGCCTTTCATGCAACCATTGTCCCGCCAGTTCGAATTCCCGTCCGTCCGATACCCAACACAACATGAATCCCGGCTAGAGATTGCCCTTAGCTGGACGAGGCCAGCGCGCCTCCACGGTTGTCCCAATTCCGCCTCGCGGCCGAAACACGCCTTTGACTTCCGCCCACACCGGATCGGCTGCCTTTACCACGTCTTCCAGCACCTGGTTCACAATGTTCTCCTGGAAGATCCCCAGGTTGCGATAGCTGAACAAGTACTCCTTCAGCGACTTCAGTTCCAGGCATTTCTCGCGCGGCATATACCGGATGGTCAGCACGCCAAAATCCGGCAGTCCGGTCTTGGGGCAGACCGAGGTGAGTTCTGGGTCATCGATCAGAATCTCGTAGCCGGGAAACTGGTTCTGCCAGGTTTCAATCGCCGGAAAGCTAAAGTCCAGTCCAGCCTTCGCGTGTTCGTCGGTGTAGCGTGGTTCAAGAGCCATAACCTCATTGTACCGATCACAAAGACCAGGTGACCACTTCTCAAGCCCGCATTTTCTTGACTCCTGAGAGCGGTTTGTGAGTCCTATATACTGAACCAGGTTGGGTTAATGGAAGAAAGAAAGCAATCGAGCAGGCTCTGGCTTTGGCTGGGCGCGGCAGTTCTAGTCGTCATCGTCTTCTTTGTGGCGCGCTCCTTTACGCGCGACCGTCTCCCGGTGCGTGAAGCGCGCGCGAGCCGCCAGCAGTTGTTGAACCAGATCAGCACCAACGGCCGGGTCGAACCTCTTGCTCCCTATCCGATCTACAGCCCCGTCGCCGCGACAGTCAAAGCCCTCTTTGTGCAGCAGGGCGACACGGTTCCCGCCGGCAAGCTGCTACTTCAGTTGGACGACGTGCAAGCCCGCGCCCGTGTAGCCACTGCCGAGAGCGGTGTAAAGGCGGCCCAGGCGGCGCTGGACGCGGCGACTCACAACGGAAGCCTGCAGGAGCGGCAGGCTTCGGCAGCGGAAATCACCCGCGACCGCATCGACCGCGATCAGGCCCGCCACGATCTGGATGCCCTCACCCGGCTCAAGTCCACCGGCGCAGCCTCCGCCAGCGAGGTGGCAGCCGCACAGCAGCGGCTCGATTCCCTCGAAGCCGCCCTCCACGCGGCCGAAGAGAGTGGACACAACCACTATGCGCCGTCCGACGTAGCCCGCGCCCAGTCTGCTCTGGCCGACGCTGAAGCCGGCCTTGCCGCTGCACGAGATATCGAAGCTAGAACCGCACCCCGCGCTCCAATTGCCGGAACCGTTTATAGCCTTGGCGTCGGCCGCTCAGAGTTTGCCGAAGAAGGAAAGCTCCTGCTCCAGTTGGCCGACCTGCATAAACTGCGTATCCGCGCCTATTTCGACGAACCCGAAATCGGCCAGCTCGCCGTGGGCCAGACGGTCCAGATCAAGTGGGACGGCGACCCAAAGGCCGGACATGTGTGGGTGGGCAAGGTCGTCCGCACGCCTACAACCGTTGTGATGTACACCACGCGCACCGTTGGCGAGGCGCTTATCGAGATCGACGGCGGCGATGGCGGCCTTTTGCCGGACACAAACGTGACGGTCACAGTCACCACAGCGAGCCAGCCCAACGTATTGACCGTGCCTCACGATGCGCTGCGCGTGGAGAACGGTAAGCCGTTTGTCTTCAAAGTGGTGGACGGAGAGTTGGTGCGCACGCCGGTGATTGTCGGAACGTCGAATTTGACTCTCACACCCATCGTATCGGGCTTGCAGGAGGGCGATATCGTAGCCACCGGAACAACCAACGGACTCTCCCTTCAAGATGGCGTTCCCATCAAGGAAATGCATTGAGACTGCGGCCCTTTGCGAGAACAGGCCTGTACTCAGCGTTGCTGGGTGCGGCCGTACCGTTTGCGGCCATACAGGTGGCGGCCTTTGCGCAACCTGCCGGTACGCCCTCATCTCCAAACGATGGTCCGGCACAGTCCCTCCTCCAGGCCAACGCGGCCCTGCAGGCGGGCGAAGCAGATAAGGCTCTGACTCTGCTGTCGCCCTTGCCCGCATCCGGCCCCGGCCTGGCCCAGGCCCACAATCTTGTCTGCCGCGTTCGCCTGACCCTCGAACAATGGGACGCCGCCGCCACAGAGTGCGAGCAGGCCGTCCAGCTCGATGCCCAGCATTCCGATTTCCACCTCTGGCTTGGTCGCGCCCTCGGTCAGAAAGCCGCCCACGCATCGTTCCTGAACGCGTTCTCTCTCGCCAAGCGCACCCGTGCCGAATTCGAAGAGGCCGTCCGCCTCAATCCACGCGACGTGGACGCCCTTTCCGACCTAGGTAGTTTCTATCGCCAGGCCCCCGGCGTAGTCGGTGGCGGCGTCGATAAAGCCCAGCAAATCGCCGGTCAGCTTGATAAAGTCGATCCAGGCCGCGCCCACCATCTTCGCGGCACCATCGCCGAGCAGCAGAAAGACTTCACCGCTGCTGAAAGCGAGTACAAGCAGGCCATTGCAGCAAGTCAACATGCAGCTCCAGAGTGGTCCAGTCTGGCTGGCTTCTTCTCCCGCCGCCAGCGCTTCCCAGACATGGAGACTGCGATCCACAGTGCCGCCACCGCCGCCCAGCACGACAAGCAGTCCAGCGCAGCGCTCTATGACAGCGCCGGTCTGCTCATCGAATCCAAGCAAGACCCCACCCTGGCCGCCAGCCTTCTCGCGAATTACCTCTCCAGCTCCTCAAAAACCGAGGACGCCCCGGCGTTTATCGCTCACCTGCGACTGGCCCGCCTAAAGCTGCAATCGGGCGACGCTGCCGGTGCCGATCGCGAACGCACCGCCGCCCTGGCCATGGCTCATGAGTACAAACCAGCCCAGGAATTCAAGTCCCAGGAATCAACGCACCAGGACGCTAGGTTTTGACCAAACGGATGCCAGTGAAACATACTCCCAACCCGCTCACGACGTGGCCGCCTTTACCTTTGACGCCGATCCTTCTCGTCTGCTTGCTCGCTCCTGCCGTTCTCCAGGCACAGGTCTCCCTTGCCACCGTTGTTGACCTCGCCCAGCGCAACTCCAGCGCCGTCAAACTCGCCGAAGCCGACCTCGAAAAGGCCCGCGCCGCCCTCGCCCAGACCCAGGACGCCTATATTCCCAACTTCCAAATTGGTTCTACGGCCGGCTACTCGAAAGGGTTTCCCACCGGCCAGCCGTCGGTGGGAAGCGCCTCAATGCAATCGCTGGTGTTCAGCTACTCCCAGCGCCAATACACAAAGTCTGCTCGCGCCGGAATCGAAGCCGCCAATCTGGCTCTCAAAGATGCCCGCGAACAGGTTGCTTTGGACGCCTCAACTACCTATATCGAACTTGATACCGTCCTTCGCGAACTTGCAACAGCGCAGGAGCAGGAAACGTTCTGTGCGGACCTTCTTCACATTGAGCAGCAGCGGCTCCAGGCCGGAGTCGATTCCGACCTGGACTTGTTGCAGACGCGCCTGCGGATAGGTCAGCTCAAGCTCCAAAAGCTTCATCTTGAAACCCGTGCCGCGACGCTGGCCAAACAGATAGCCGTCCTCACCAACATGCCCGTCGGCGCAATCTTTCCCGATCATGCGAGCATTCCTGAGATTCCCGCCATCACTGCCGGAGATGGGCCTCGCACCCTGCCGGGAATCGATTCATCGAGAGCCCTCGCCCAATCCAAGCAATTCCAGGCAAAAGGAGACGACCTGGCTTGGCGAAGACCTCTGATTGGATTTGGCGCCGTCTACAACTACGACGTAAACGAGTTGAACAACTACGAGAAGTTTTACCAGCCCGGCACGTTCACCCCGAATAACGTCAGCTTCGGCCTCCAGATCACGGTTCCATTTTTCGATTTCAGTCTCCGCGCCAAGGCCAAGGTTACCGCGGCCGAAGCGCTCCGAGCCACGGTGGAAGCCGAACAGGCCCAGCGACAGAACGAGGTTCAGATCGCCAACCTCTCCGGCAGCCTCCGCGAACTCGATGCGTTGGCCGAAATCGCCACCCTGAAACAGCAAATCGCCGATGCCCAGCTCAAAACCGTCCTCGCCCAGTTGGACACCGGCAATGGCGCCTCCGCCGGTCCCAACGCCCAGCCGCAGCTAACCCCCAAGGCCGAGCAACTCGCCAGAATCGATGAGCGCCAAAAGTATCAGGAAGCCCTCGACGCATCGCTTTCATTAGCCAAAGCCCGGTTAGGCCTACTCCGCGCCCTCGGTCACATGGACGACTGGCTCAACGAGTTGCACGGAAAATAGACCAAATTGGTCGGAATTCGCCCTTGGAAACAACCGGAATGTTAGAATTGTAAGGATGCCTATGCCCCTGAAAACGCTTTTGCTGAATCCGCCCTCGTTCGAGAACTTTGACGGTGGCGCGAGTTCGCGCTGGCCCGCCACGCGCGAGATCGAGTCCTATTGGTACCCCGTTTGGCTCGCCTACCCCGCCGGGCTCCTGGAGGGCTCGCGCCTGCTCGATGCCAACCCCCACCACGTCTCCGCCGCCGAAACCATCAAGATCTGCAAGGATTACGAGTTCCTTGTCCTCTTCACCTCGACCGTAGGTTGGGAAGGCGACCAGCGCCTCGCCGAGGCCATCAAGGCCGCCAACCCGGCAATGAAGATCTGTTTTGTAGGACCGCCGGTGACCACTTCGCCCGATAAGGCCCTCAACGAGTGTTCCGCCCTCGACTTCATCTGCCGCCGCGAGTTCGATTACTCCGTCGTAGAATTCGCCCAGGGCAAACCGCTCAGCGAGATTCTCGGCATCAGCTACAAGCTCGATGGCAAGGTCATGCACAACCCCGACCGCCCGCAGATCGAAGACCTCGACGCGATGCCCTGGGCCACCAAGATCTACAAGCGCGACATGGACGTCACCAAATACAACGTGCCATTCCTGCTCCATCCATACATCGCGCTTTACTCCACCCGCGGCTGCCCCGCGCAGTGCACCTTTTGCCTCTGGCCGCAGACCCTGAGTGGCCACGCCTGGCGCAAGCGATCTACCGACGACGTTGCCGCCGAACTCAAGTGGGCGAAAGAAAACTTCCCGCATGTGAAGGAGTTCTTTTTCGACGACGACACCTTCAACATCCAGAAGGCTCGCACCATCGAGTTGTGCTCGAAGCTCAAGCCGCTGAATATCATCTGGAGTTGCACCTCGCGCGTCACCACCGAATACGAGACGCTGAAGGCCATGAAGGAAGCCGGCTGCCGCCTGCTTATTGTGGGCTTCGAGTCAGGCGATCCGCAAATCCTCAAGAACATCAAGAAGGGCGCCACCGTCGAGCGCGCACGCGCATTCGCCAAGGATTGCCATGACCTCGGCCTGGTCGTCCACGCCGACTTCATCCTCGGCCTGCCTGGCGAAACCAAAGAATCCATCCGCAACACCATCAACTTCGCCAAGACTTTGGACTGCGAGACCATTCAAGTCTCCATCGCCCACGCCTATCCCGGCACGGAGTTCTACGACTACGCCAAGGCCAACGGCTTCATCGTAAACACCCAGGCCATGATGGACGAAGGCGGCCACCAGATGGCCCACATCGAATACCCTGGGCTGCCCACCGACTACGTCATGGAGATGGTACACCGCTTCTACGACGAGTATTACTTCCGCCCCAAGGCCGCATTCCGCGTAGTATGGAAGGCAATCGTCAATCGCGATGTCCCTCGCCTCTACGTCGAAGCCAAGGCCTTCTTAAAGCTGCGTTCGCAACGCAACAAGATGGTGAAAGCCACGCGCGCCCAGCAAGCTAACCCTACGACCCCTGCCAACGCCGGTGCATAATCGCTCCGTCAGCAGCACACCCGGAGGGCGGCGCAAAAGCGACCGCCCTTTTTCTTCTTGAGCCTTTGTATTTGAACGGAGTTACGGCGAGCGTAAGAAAAGCTGTGCCGGACCGCCGCAAAAACTCCGTGCCCCGTTCTTGCGATTCTTCCCTATCGCAAGGGCGGGAAACCACGAACCTCAACCCGACAAACTTCATCCAATCACTTAACGATGCCTCGCCACACCTTATCGCCGCGCCAATACTTGATCCTCGCGACCGTCGCTATCTGCGCACCGCTGGGAGACACCTGCCTTTCGCGCGGCATGAATAACCTGCCGGCAATCTCCCTCACTCATCCCGCCACGCTCATCGCCGCCGTCTTCACTCCCTGGGTCGCCATCGGCATCGCCTTGCTCATCGGCTTTTTCGCCAGCTATCTCACCGCGCTCTCCTGGGCCGACCTCACTTTCGTCCTCCCAGCAACCGCATTCGGCAATGTCATCGTCGCCATCTTCGCCCGCTTCTGGCTCCATGAAGCCATCTCGCTCGAACGCTGGGCCGGCATCGCTCTTATCACTCTTGGCGTTGGCTTCGTGGCGCAGGGCCCGTCCCTCACCGAACGCCCGGCTACCGCACTCCCCGCGGCAGAAAGCCCTGCCATCGCGCCGAATGCACGCGCAGACAATTCGGACCCCGCCGTTCTCATCGAAAAGGAGTCTGTCCGATGACGACTCCAACTTCCAGTACCTGGTCCGCCGTAGCCATGATCGCCTGTGTCGTGGTCTGTTCGACCATCGGCGAAGTCTTAACTGCCGCCGCCATGAAATCCATCGGCGACCTCGACGACATCCGCGCCCACTCCGGCCTGAAGGGAGCGATCCGCGCAGTAGTCACCTGCCCGCTGTTCTTCGCCGGCGTCAGTTTTCTCGCCCTCGCATTCTTCTCACTACTCTTCGCACTGAATCATTTGAACCTGAGCCTTGTCGCCCCCGCCTGTGCGTCTCTGACGCTGGTCACGAACGCCGTCGCCGCCAGAATCTTCTTAAAAGAAGACGTAGACCGCCGCCGCTGGACCGCAGCCGTTTTAGTCTGCATCGGCGTGTATTTGCTGGCGCACTAAAGCGGGTGCCCCATAGCCTGCCCTGAGCCTGCCGAAGGGTCTCGACTTTGAGACATGGGAAACCTCGAATCTCAACTCCCTAACTCGCTCGTCGGCCGAATATCCGCATCAATCCAGTCGGCTTCAAATCCGCATCGAGAAAAGTCCGCGGTACCCAGTTAGCCGAACACACAGCCTCCGCCGCCAGATGCCCACTCCGAGCCGCGCTCTCCATGGTTGAAGGCCATCCTGTCTGTACCCAGTCTCCCGCCAGAAACAGATTCGGCCACGGCGAAACCGCCCCCGGTCGTACCGCATCAACTCCCGGCGGAACGCCAAACGTAGCTCGCACTTCCTTCACCAATGCAGCCTTTTCCAACCTGGCTTCATTCACGCGCGGAAAAAACTCCGCCAGTTCGCGCAAAGCCTGCCCAATCGCCTCTTCACGGCTCAACGCCGCAAATGTCCGCGTCGCGCTAACCACCAGTTCAATGTAATTCCCGCCGCGCCCCTGCAGTCGCGATTGGTTATACAGCCAGTGAATCTCCCGGTCCAGCAGCACCGCATGTTCCAGATCCGTAATCTCGCGGTCAAACCACAAATGCACGCTGCAGATCGGCCAATGCTCATGCCGCTCGATCTTCACAGCCAACTCCAGAGCACCTTCCGCCGGCGGCAAGCCCGGCAGTAGTTTCGCCATCCCTTCAAACGGCAGCGCCGCCACCACAAAATCAGATGAGATCTCGCCAGTCCGTGTATGGACTGTCCACTGCAGAGTTTCCTCGTCCCACTCCGCGCCCTCGACATGCGTATTCAAAAGCACGCTGCCACCAAGCCCTTCGAGATAGGGAGTCACGCGCGAATACAACTCGCTCAGCGGCACGGTACTCATCCCCATGCTGCCCGCGAACGCGGAGTTCATGAACAGTTCGCGAATCACTTTGGCCGCATACGGAAGCGCGATCTCATCGATCTCCGCATTCAGCGCGCTCGCGATCACCAGCCGCCAGAATCGCTCCACTGCCCCGCTTGTTTGCTTGTGCCGTTTGAGCCAATCGCCCAGACTCTCTTCCGAGTCCTGCGGCACCGGCCGCATCAGTGCATTGAAAGCCCGTCCCAGCGCAATCTTGTCGGCGATTGAAAACGCGCGCGCCGTCATCAGCTTCGGCAGCCCATGCAGCGGCGCCGGCAACCACGAAGGACCAAGACGCGACCTTTTGCCTCCCGGCTCAATCATCGTCATTTCGCTTGTCCAATAAATGCGATCTGCGACGCCGATGCGCCGATAAAATCCCTGAAGATTTGTGCAGCACCCAAACAGTACATGCTGGCAGTTGTCGATCACCTCACCAACGCCCGGATGTAGATACGAAGACGCCCGACCACCCAGGTACCCGCGCCGCTCCAGCAATCGCACACGAAAACCAGCCTCAGCCAGCGCGCAAGCCGCACTCATTCCCGCCACGCCGCCTCCAATGACTGTGACCGTCTTCCCCGTTCGTGGCTCCGTGCTGTTAAATCCCATTTCCATCCATTTGAAATCAGAAAGGCTTCGCTTCAGCATTGAAGGGTACGGGCTTTAGCCCGTACATCAATCCTGCAATATAAGGATGGGCTTTAGCCCCCGAGGGAATCCCCTTCAGTGGAGTGCCAACTCACCCCACCACTCGCACCCACATCATCCGCGTCAACCCCACAACCAGAATAAAAAGCTTCTCCCAAAGCGGCACGCTTGCCCGCTGCGAGAACACGTCAAAGTCCGCCTTCTCAATCCTCTTCAGCAGAGCATGATAGATACTCACTAACACCCACAGCGCCGGCCGGCTCTCCTTGTCAATCAGCGGCATTAACTCCTGCCCCGATTTGTAATACCCCTCTGCCCGTCTTCCAATTCCCTTCAGCAACGCCTGCTCGTTCGCATTCGGCGCCAGCCTCTTTTTTCGGAGAAGCAGCGACTCCAACTCGACCCCATATTCTTTCAAATCCGCCAACGGCAGATACACTCGATTCCGCTCGGCATCCTCCGCCACATCGCGCAGAATATTCGTCAACTGGAATGCAATTCCCGTTTCCTCCGCCAGCTTTTCCGCACGCGCATCTGTATACCCAAAAATGCGAATGCACACCAGCCCGACCACCGAAGCAACCAGGTAGCAGTATCTGTACAAGTCCTCAAACGTAGCGTAAGTATCCGGCCCGTCTCCTCCGCCGGAATCAAGATCCATAGTCACACCGGCTACAAGTTCTTCCAGCAGCCTGAGCGGAATTTTGAACCGCACCATAGCATCGCGCAGTGCAACAAACACCGGATCGCCCGTCGCCCCACCCGCGCTCGCTGCACGCCAATCCGCGATCCATGCATTCAGCCGCGTGCGCCTTACGTCGATCGACACGCTCTCATCGTCGGTAAGATCGTCGGCCTGGCGCATGAATGCATAAACAGCGCAGATCGCATTTCGCTTTGGTTTTGGGAGCGCTACAAAGGCGTAGTAGAAATTCTTCGCCTCGCGCCTGGCGATTGCACGGCACACGGCATACGCCGAATTCAGTTCCCTATTGTTCGCACTATCGACAGAGACCGCCGCGCGTCCATCCACTTTAGGTTCCTGTCTCAATCCGCCGGCTCTTTGCGACGTGTGCTCTTGCCCAGCTTGAGGAACGGCAGCAGTTTGGCCGTAGCAGCCCGCAGCGCAAGGCCCGCCTTGGTCGCCTTTGAGATGGCCGGCCGCGCGCTCAGCACATCGAAGTCCCGCCGCTCAATCGCCCGCAAAATCTCCAACCCGCCGCGGCTGAATAAATCCAGATCCAGCGCCAGATCGCGATTCACCTTGCCGATCAGTGGCAATCCCTGTTCAAACAGATCGCGCGCATAGTCAACTTCGCAATGCATCAACGCGCGAAACTGCGGAGTTGCAATCCCCTCCGCGATGTTTGCATCGCTCACCTTGAAGAAATCCATATCCTTCTGCGGAAGATACACTCGCCCCCGTGCGAAGTCTTCGCGGACATCCTGCCAGAAGTTGGCCAGCTGCAGCGCCGTGCAAGTCGCATCCGAAAGCTTGAATTTTTCCTCACGGTCGCTCTGGCCCGCCTCGCCGCACGCGTAAAGCACAAGCCGTCCAACTGGGTTCGCCGAGTAACTGCAATAGGCGTGCACATCTTCCATGGTTGCGTAGCGAGTCACCGACTGGTCTTGCCGGAAGGCCGCCAGCAAATCCGCAAATGGCTCCTTCGGAATCGAACAGGCGCGAATCGTCTCCGCCAGCGCAACGAACACGGGGTGCCGCGTCTGGCCCGCATAACATGCGTCCAGTTCTTCGCCCCATTGGTCTAAAAGCGCAAGCGAAACAGCGGTGTCGCCCACCTCATCGCCCAGATCGTCCGAAACCCGGCAGTACGCGTAGATGGAGTGAAAATGCGGGCGCAGCGCCTTGGGCAGGAACCATGTGGCCACATGAAAATTCTCGTAGTGCGTTTCCGCCAAATGCCGGCACCAGGCACGCGCCTCGTCAAGGGACGGAGCACCCGTCGGCATGCGGTAATTCTCAGGAAGCGCCGCCCATCCGCGCGTCAGAAGTTCCTCGCGGTTCGCAGCGGGAATGTTCTGCGCCTCCGGCTCCGGAGATTCCGTCTCCGGGGTTATGGACTCCGCCGCACTGCTTCCAAGCACGCGATCCCACAACGCAGCGACCTCCTTCACTTTCTCCTCAATTGCCAAACTCATTAAACGCCTCAGGGGACAATGGCGGTCTTGATCTCGCTGCTGCGGTTCATCAGCTTCTCAAAGACGCGGTTAAGTTCGTACAGGTGAGCGTGCCCGGTAATGAATGCCTGTGCCTGGAATCTTCCTCCGGCAATCAGGTCCAGCGCCTTGCGGCAAATGGTCGGCGTGTGATGGAATGTGGCCCGCAGAGTAATGTCGCTATAGTGAATGCGATTCGTGTCGAGAGTTACATGAGTGCCAACTGCGCAACCACCGAAGAAATTCACGCAGCCGCCTTTGCGCACCAACTCGACCGCCTCCTGCCATGCATCGGGAACACCCACCGCTTCAATCGCGATATCGACGCCGCGATTTTTCGGAGTCAACGCGCGCGTCTCCTTGATTGCCTTGCGGATGCTCGTCGTCTGCACCACGTGCGCCGCGCCCAATTGGCGAGCCGCTTCCACCTGCCCGTCGTGCTTCACGATTGCGATTGCTTCGCATCCAGCCAGCGCAGCCACATGCAGAATCATCAACCCCAGCGGGCCTCCGCCGATCACCGCAACCGTATCGCCGGGCCGCGGCCGCGAATCCTCAAACCCATGCACGGCACAAGCCAGCGGCTCCGTCAGCGCCGCGTGTTCCAGCGGCACATGGTCCGGAACATGCAGCGTATTCTTGGCCACAATCCGCGCCGGTATGCGGATGAATTCCGCGTACGCTCCGTTGTTGAACAGCAGGTCGTCGCAAAGATTTTCCTGCCCGCGTTCGCAGAAAAAACAATGTCCGCAGGGAGCGGAATTCAGCGCCACCACACGGTCGCCGGGAGCAAAGTCCGTGACGCCCTCACCGGCCTGCACCACGGTCCCCGCCAGCTCGTGACCGAACAACGCAGGAGGCACAATCATGCGCGCATGGTATCCGCGCCGGAAGACCTTCAGGTCCGTTCCGCACGTCAGCGCAGCGCCCACGCTCACTATCAGTTCGCCAGGCAACGCTTCAGGCACCGGCACACGCTCGATGCGAATATCTTCCCGACCGTGGAGGACTGCGGCCTTCATGGTTGTCGCCATCAAGTCCCTCCTACTCTGCTCCGCCCCCGGCAACAGGCTCAAGCATGATCTTCATCGAGTCCGCCTTGGGGTGGGAAGCAATCTCGATCGCTTCCACCGCCTGCTCCAGCGGAAAACGATGCGAGATCAATTGTGTCAAATCGAAACCATTACGGTAGCCGACAAACGCCAGATCGGTTACCTCGTCCAGAATCTCGAACGAAGATGAGTATGACCCCATCAGCGTCTTCTCGTCCATGCAAACCGCGCCGGGGTCTATCGTCGCTTCCCCATGCTGCGTCTGCGCAAAAAGCATCACCCGACCACCCGGCCTTACTGCATCCATCGCTGTCTTGATCAGTGCGTTGCCGCCAACGGCCAGGATCACCGCATCGGCGCCGCGCCGGTCCGTCTCGGCAAAAACCCTCTCGACTACGTTTTCGCTGCCTGCATGAATCGGATCGCAAAGTCCGAACCTCGCGGCAATTGCATGACGCT
The DNA here is from genome assembly GCA_049508975.1 of Occallatibacter sp. Lineage (GTDB taxonomy): Bacteria > Acidobacteriota > Terriglobia > Terriglobales > Acidobacteriaceae > Telmatobacter. The sequence goes on from JBELAI010000116.1 coordinate 13,529, forward strand.
CCGGATAAAGATCCGAAGTCAGCACGCGCGCTCCGGTCCTGTGCGCCAGTGCCGCGTGCATCAGCCCGATGGGACCCTGGCCAATCACGAGTACAGTGTCGTCCGATCTCAGATCGAGCAGCTTCACGCCCTTCAATACGGTATTCAACGGCTCAACAAAAGCGGCCTGCTCAAACGGCACTCCATCTGGAATCCGCACCACGCCGCGGCCGTTGACAATCCAATTCATAACGCGGATATACTCCGCGAAGCCGCCGCCGGATGGCTCAAATCCCGCCGTGACTCCGACTTTCTTATAGAGCTCGCATTGCGTCGGTGTCTGCTTGCGGCAGTAGTAGCAATTCCCGCACGGAACATGATGGTGCACCACCACCCGCTCGCCCACTTCATACCGCGCCACGCCCTCGCCCGTCTCGACAACGGTGCCCGCCATCTCGTGCCCAAAAATCCTCGGCGCGGAGTGCGAACCGGTATGAATCTTCTTCAGGTCCGTCCCGCAGATGCCGCACGTGGCAACTCTCACCAGCAGTTCGCCCGGCCCGATCCTCGGCACTGGCACCGTCTCCACGCGCATGTCGTTCACGCCGCGATACACCACGGCGCGCATGGTGGCAGGAATCCTCTTCTCGATCAGGCTTTCAGTGTTTGCCGTTTGGGTAGCCATTGCGCTGTCCGATTTCACCTCGTCCATCTAGAATATCGAGCAGGGACTCCCTCATTGAGACGGCAGCCCTCTTGCTATTCTCGCCCATCCGAATCAGTCCCGGCCAGTACCACGGTCGCAGAATAGCAAAAAGTACCATCCCCGTCAGGTTGAATTGGCCATCCGACCGAATAAACCGGTTGAAATCCGGCAACTTATCGTGGAGGCCGTCGCTGACGCCTTTAATGCAATAAAAAGGTATCTCGCGCATTAGCGCCAGGCGGGCAACGGCTGCCGCTTCCATGTCGACCAGGTCAGCTTTGTATGTAGATGCAAGGCGCTGCTTCTCCGACTCATTGGCGACAATCGGGCTCGTCACCAGCCATCGGTCCCCTGCCCCGGCATCGCATTGGAATCGCTCGCCAGTACGCGCGTCAACCACCCCGGCGACATTGTAGGCGGCGCCGGTTTCGACGCCGGTGGTCAAGGCGCCCGACCATCCAAAAGAAAAAACCAGGTCGATGGGGCCACCGTCTTCGATGGCGGCAAAAGCGCGGGTAGCAGCTTCCTGACCTGCACCGGAGCAGGCGGCGATCCACTCTTCCTCTTCGTTTCGCTGCGCCCAGAATCGGACGTTCCCGCGCGTGCTGGATGGCCACCTGTGGACGAGCGGCTTGAGTTCACCGGGCAAGGCAGCGATAATCGCAACACGGGTCATGCGCGTCCCTGCGGCGCATACCCATTCGCCCGGAACCATTCAATTGCGGCCCGCATTGCCGGATACACCGGCACAATCCTGAAGTCGAGTTCTTGCTGCGAATGGGCGCTGGAAGCGAACATCTTCTTCCGGCCCATGCATACCTCTTCGAGAGTAGCTCGCGGCTCCTTGCCTCTGATCCGCCCCGTGATCCACTCCTCGAAGAACGCATACGTCGCCGCAACCGCAAACGGAATCTTCATCGTTGGCGACGGAATCCCCGTAATCGCCGACATCTTGTCGAGAATCTGCTTGAGCGTAAGGTTTTCCCCGCCCAGAATGTACCGCTTCCCGGGCCTGCCTACGGTTAGCGCGGTTACGTGGGTGCGGGCGACTTCGGCCACATCCACCAGGTTCAGCCCCGTATCCATGTAGGCGGGAAACCTGCCATTGAGAAAGTCCACGAAGATACGGCCCGTCGGCGTTGGCTTCGCATCGTTCGGCCCAATCGGCGTGGTGGGGTTCAGGATCATCACCTGCTGCCCGCCCTGTGCCGCCTTGATCGCTTCCTGCTCGGCAAGAAACTTCGACCGCTTGTAGTGGCCCACCATGTCCTTAATCGAAACCGGCGTGTCCTCGTTGATGACCAGTCCATCCGTGCGAAAGTGCATGGTGGCCACGCTGGATGTATAAACAACGCGCCGCACACCAGCCTCGCGCGCCATGCGCAGCAGTTCTCGCGTCCCTTCAACATTCGCTCGATACATAGTCTTCGGATCGCGAATCCAGAGCCGATAATCCGCAGCCACATGCATCGCCGCATCGCAACCCTCAAGCCCCGCGCGCAATGATTCCGGCTCTAGCAAGTCGCCCACATACGTCTCGCCGCGAATGCCTTCAAGGTTTTTCAGGTTGCTCGACTTACGCACCAGAAGCCGAAGATCCGCACCCTCCGCAGCCAACGCCCGCGCCACATGGTGGCCCACAAACCCGGTAGCGCCTGTAAGAAAGACTTTCATTCGTTCTGCTTGGTATAGTTCAGCCGCAACAGGCTCCAGGCTCTGGGTCGCATGGCTGATGCGTCACCAACGGCCTCAACAAAACGGCCGCGCCCTCCTCTGTTACTTCGATCTCGAAAGTCGCGCCGGGATAAAGACCCGTCTGCTCCTGCAGATCATCGGGGAGCGCAATGCACCCGCACTTTTGCACTCGGCCAATCATACAGCTACTCCAGCGCTTCGGGTACCAGCGCAATATTCTTCTCGCCCGCGGCCTTCTTCTCGTTGTACTTCTGCACCCAGTCTTCCCAGTGCTTACCCGCCGCGCGATCTTTGCCAGTGAACTCAAGCCGCGCAATCTCCGCATAACTCACCTTGCGTTTGTCATTCGCGCTCGGCGTGAAATATTGCACAAACGAGTTAGCCAGTGTTGCGCCACTTAGCCGGTTGAAGATGTAAGCCTCAATCCGCTCCCCATTCTTCAAGGTCAATGTAACATCGCCGCGATAATCGAAAGCCTTTTCGAGAGCCTGCCGCAGATCGTCTTCGCTCGCCAACTCAGGAATCCAGCCTTCCAGGTTATGGTGCTCAAAACCCGGCGCGACTTCAAGCGCTTCCACCTGCTCCAGCGTGTATTTCAGCACTTCGGCGCTCATGCGTTGGTCTCCTCTAGTGCGTGCGCAGGCTTGGCTATCTGCACCAGCGGCGCATGTCCATTGGACGACCACTGGTTCAGCGCCTTGAGCGCCTGCGCATCCTTGTAGCTGCTGAACAACGTCCCGCGCACCATGCCCCAGAAACCCTTCAAGCTTCCGAATCCGTCCATCACAGCCGTAGGTTCATACCCGCAACTAACCATACAGTTAGCGCATTTCGGATTCCCACTCGCAGCGCCATACTCTTCCCACTTAGTGGTCTCGATAAGTTCCTTGTAAGTCTCC
>JBELAI010000117.1:0-17450 GCA_049508975.1 Occallatibacter sp.
GCCCCGCCCGGCCTAGGCTTCCCGCTGCTAGTCGTAAACGGCCGCGCCAACCCGCCTTCGCTACGGAACGGTCGCGTAGAACTCGATCGCCCGCCACCTGGCCGAACCGACCCTGAACGCCCAGATCCAACGCGTGCAGGTCCCGAATAGCCCGACGGTGGACGGTTCGAGCTCGGCCGGTCCGTCCTTGGCCGCTCGGTACGACCAAAATCCTGAACCGGCTCAATGTGCAGCCGCGACGGCTTCCTTGGCCCGAGGTCTTCCATTGGCTCTGGCGCTGGCCGCCGCGTCGCATCCGGTCGTGTCGCCGGTGGCCGCTTATAAGGTGTCCGATCACCGGACTCCGGCTTCTTCCATGCCGGTTTCGCCGGAAACGATCGTCCGGCAGGCTTGTCTCCATAGGGTCGAGCGCCGCCAGGCTTCGCTCCAAAGGCTCTACCCGCCGGCCTTCCGCCGAAGCTGCGCCCAGCTGAAGGCCTATCGCCATAAGTCTTGCCCGCCGCCGGACGCCTTTCACTTGGTGATCCAGCATCGAATCGCGCCGCAGGCCGCGCAGGTCTCTCGTCCTTTTTCCATGCCGGACGAGGCGCACCGCCTTCAGCAGGCCGTTCAGGTCCGAACTTCGCCGGACCGGCCCCAAACCTTGCCGGGCCAGATATGGGTCGAGTCGGCCGATCCGTGCCGAACGCCCTCTTGGGCTTGTAGTCCTTTGGTCCCGCGGCCGGCCTGTCTCCGCGCGGTCTGAACGCCGGCTTCTCCGGTGGCAGCGAGTCGACAATGTTCCGCCGTCGGGCGTCTTGAGCTTGCCATCCGCAGCCTTGCGCAGCAGCTCAAGCTCTTGCGGGTCGAGTTCGCGCAGATTCCCAGGTTCCTGGTCCAGAACCAGCGGGCCGTAGCCGACGCGGCGAATCTTCTCCACAAAATGTCCAACTTCTTCGAACATCTTGCGCAGTTCACGATTCCGTCCTTCGATCAGAACAACTTCGTACCAGGGATTGTCGCCTTGGCGCACCTGGCGAATCCGGGCCGGAGATGTCCGCACCTTCCCTGAACCGGGTTTACCCTTCTCGATGGCCACGCCGGCGCGCAGAGTGTCGAGCTCAGCCTCGGTAGGAACTCCGGCCACCTTGACCAGATAAGTCTTTTCCACTCCGGCGGAGGCCTTGGTCAGCTTATTGGCCAGCTCGCCGTCGTTAGTCACCACCAGCAGGCCCTCGCTCATGTAGTCGAGGCGCCCAACAGGGTAGAGCCGTTCCCGCATTTTGTCGAAGAACTGCATCACGGTAGGCCGACCCTCGGGATCCTTCACCGTGGTCACAAAGCCCCGCGGTTTGTTCAGGACAAAGTAGCGCAGCCGCTCCGCCCCTTGGAGCAGCTTCCCATCCACACGGATGTGGTCGCGCCCCGCATCCGCCTTCGTACCCAACTCGGTCACAACGGTGCCGTTCACCTGCACCCGGCCCTGCTCGATCATCTCCTCAGCCTTGCGCCGGCTGGCTATCCCTGCTTGAGCCAATATCTTCTGCAGCCGCTCAAGCTTGGCCGGAGGACGAGACTTGGGCTTGGACTCCGGCTCGTCCCCTCCGTCTTCTTCCCCGTTTTCGTCTTCGCCTTCTGCGTCGTCAGCATCTGCTTCAATTTCCGGATCGACCTCCGCTTCCGCAAGGGCGTCTTCTTCCGCTGCCTCGATCTCGGCCTCTGGTTCATGGCCGGTTGTCGTCGCGGCTTCGCCATCGGTTTCGTCGCCGATTGGGTCTTCCGATTTTGACTCGGTCGCTTCGATCAACTCATCTTCATTTGCTTCAGGCCGATTTTCATCAGTCATGGGGTACTGTCTCAGTTTCTGCCTGCTCTAGGGGGGAAGGCGCAGCAGGCGCGGCCTCTGCGGTGGTTGTCTCCGCTTCGATCGCCGATGGTTCCGATGGTTCCAATGGTTCGGCTGGTGCTTCTGCGGTGTCCGGCTGCTTAATCTCCGGAACTTCTTCTCTGTCCGCCATCGCGGCGGTCTCATTCGTTTCCTTCTCGGTGTTTTCCTGTACGGGGCTTTCTGTTTTCGCGCCCTCTGTTGTCGTTTCCTGCACGCTCTCCTCTGCTGGTGCCTCTTCCGACGACTCGTCGCCGTCTCCGTCCACTTCAAGGCGCGAATCTTCGTCCACTGCCGCAGCCGCTTCTCCTTCGGCAGCCGTCGCCATGTCTTCGAACTCAAGCTGCGCGATCTTTTCAAATTCTTCCATCGACGGCAGTTCAGTCACATCTTTCAAGCCAAAACGAAGCAGGAACTCCCTCGTCGTCTTGTAGAGAATCGGCCGCCCGATCACCTGTTTCCGCCCCGCCGTGGCGATCAGTTTGCGCGCCAGCAGCGACCCAAACACGCCCGACGAATCAACGCCCCGAATCTCGTTTACCTCCGGCGCCGTGACTGGCTGCTTATAGGCGATCACGGCCAGGGTTTCCAGCGCCGGGAGAGAAAGCTTCAGAGCCGGCTTCAGGCTCTTGACAAACATCCGCGCTGCGTCATGACATTCCGGCTTGGTGGCCATCCTGTAGCCGCCAGCTATCTCCTTGATTTCAATGCCTCGGTCGTCGTTCGCATAGGTGGCGATCAGCTCATCGAGAAGTCCCTTCAAAACGGAACGAACTTCGCGATCCTGTTGACGGGCAAGCCGCTTGGCTTCCGCTTCAGGATCCGGAGCTACTTCAGGCGCAGCCTCGACAGAAGGCGCCACGACAGCCTCCGCCACTGGGTCAGCCTCCGGAGCACCAACAGCTGCAGAGAGCTCTGAGAAAGGTTCAACTGTCGGTTCGGTAGTCGGCTCCGCCGGTCCCTCACCCGTCTCAACCTGCGGCTCGGGCCCTTGTTCTAATCCCAGATAGTCGAACGTCTGGTTCAGCAGCGGCAACGGCTCTTGTGGGGCCGGTTCAGCGGCCGTCGCGGCAGATGCGGCTTCCTGCTGCGTTTTCCACTCCAGGACGTCGGCAGCAAACAATGCGGAAAGCTGGGCCAGTGTGACCGGCTCCTCCGCGGCGTAAATGACAGCTTCCAGTTTTGCTTTAAGGCTCATTCTGCAATAGGTACCTCAAGTATGGTACCGGAACTGGAGCCATCCCGCCGCCCAGGGGAGACGAATGCCTTGTGCAAGCTGCGGAAAAAGGGCGTCCGCCGTAGCGAACGCCCCTGAATCAAGCCGAATTCAGCCTAGTGAGGAGCGATCTGCCGGAAAAGCCAGAACAGCGTGCCGGACAGCAGCGCAGCCGCCGGAAGGGTAAATACCCAGGCAGCCGCGATGTTGCGAATGGTCGATATCTGGAGACCGCTGCGATTGGCCGCCATGGTGCCCGCCACCCCCGAGCTTAGTACATGCGTGGTACTGACAGGTAAACCGAAATTGTCCGCCGCGAATATGGTGGCCATGGCGACAAGCTCGGCGGTGGCGCCTTGCGCGTAGGTCAGATGCTCCTTGCCGATCTTTTCACCCACAGTCACCACGATCCGTTTCCATCCCACCATCGTTCCCATTCCCAGCGCCAGGGCCACGGCCACTTTCACCCAGGTCGGGATGAACTTGGTAGCCTTGTCCACCTTGCTCTTGTAGTTGGCCAAAGCAGCATTCTCATCCGGCGTAAACGCTGGGTTTTTCGCCTTCTGCATTAGCCGGATAGCTTCGCTGGCTACGTACATGTCATTGCGGACGTTGGTTTGCTGGCCCGCGGGGACAGCTTTGAATTCCTTGTAGAGGGCCACTTCGTGGTTCAGGTCTTCTACAAGCTCGCGCAGCGCAAGGACCGTATCCGGTTGAATCTGCTTGGTGCGGATGTAGTCGGTAACTTCGGCGCGGGCGTCGGCGCCAAGGATGCCGGATTTATCCACGTGTTGATCCAGGACACGGCCCGCCTGTTCAGAAGCGGCAATGAAGTCCTGCGTCTGTGCCGGAGTGACCGCGTGGTTGAGCGCGTAAGCCGTTGGGACGGTTCCAATGAGGATGAGCATGATCAGGCCCATACCCTTTTGTCCGTCGTTGGAGCCGTGGAAGTAGCTGACGCCAGTGCAGGTGAGAACCAGAAGCAGGCGGATGGGCCACGGTGGAGGCGACGAATCCTTGGGCGCTTCGTAGAGCTCGGGGTACTTGATGAGCCACTTGGAGAGCAGGAACAGCAGCGCCGCAGCGCCAAATCCAACCACAGGCGAAATCAGCAGGACCTTGAAGACCTTGGTAGCCTGTTCCCAATCAACGCCGGACGTTCCGCTGCCGCGCGCGCTCATAAGCTGGTTGGCGACGCCTACCCCGATGATGGAGCCAACCATGGTGTGGGAGCTTGAGGCGGGAAGACCAAACCACCAGGTGCTGAGGTTCCAGATAATGGCTGCGATGAGTAGCGCGAAGACCATGGCAAAACCAGCACCCGCACTGACCTGGAGAATCAGCTCGACAGGAAGCAGGGTAATGACGGTGAATGCCACCGTTCCGGTAGACATAAGCACGCCGGCCAGGTTGCACATTCCCGACCAGACAACCGCGATATTCGGGTCCAGTGAGTGGGTATAAATTACTGTTGCGACCGCATTTGCCGTGTCATGGAAGCCGTTTACAAACTCGAAACCGAGAGCTATTGCCAGGGCCAGAATCAGCAGTGCATAGGGCCAGATGCTGCCCAGCGTTACGTTGGCGAAGTCCTTGGAAATGTTGAAGCCGATGAACCCAACTCCAATCACCAGGGCAGCCAGCACAACGGCCCCACTGATAAACGCGTGGGATTTCTTCATTTTCTTTTCGAGGAGGGCTGACGCTGGTGGACGGCCGGGGACGGTTGTCGCCAAATCGGACATGCTCTTGCTCCAATAGATTAAGATGATACTGCGTCCGGCGCAGCGGGGGGGACAAACCCCGGACCTCTCAATGGATATACGAAGTATGTGAAAGGGATGTGAATTAACGGGCGGAACAACAAATCGCTCAGCAATTCACGCAGTGAGATGTCGGTGTCAGATGGAGGAACGAAGCGCGGTCTCAGCCCACACCACTGCGTCGGCATAGCACCGCATCAACTGTTCCCGACTTAAGCCAATGGCTTGAACGATCCGATCGCATGGCGCCCAATCGCCCCGCTCATGGCACTCCAGCCACCAGAGCAGCCTGCGCTGTGGGTTCGCTTTGCCCAGCAGCGCATCGCGAATCTCATTGCGCAGGGGCATTGATGGCGTGATGTCTTCCATGGGGAGACCCAGCATGGCAGGCACCAGGCTCAACATTCCCACGAGATATTGTTCCGAAGCGTCCATTTTGCATTCCCCGGCTGCCAATTCGCAGAAGCGCGCGCGCATGAGGGCCATGCGCAAAACTTCATTGGACTGGCCGCCATTCATCTCGCTGAGCACCGCAACCGAGATGACCCGGCGAAGAATGCTGTCCCCGAGGATGATGAGTGCCGACTCGATGGAGCGCAATTCCTGCGCGGTGTGGTAGAGCGGGGAATTGACCAGCCGCAGCAGCCGGTATGTCAGCGACGCGTCCCGCATCACTAGCTTGCCCAGCTTCCTGATATCAATCGGATCGTGGTGAAGTTCGCGCACAATCTCAAAGTGAAAGAGCCGGTTGGCGGGCACTTTGCGCTTTTTTACCAGCACCGGTTGGCAAATATAGCTACCTTGGAAGAGCGTAAAGCCTCTCTCGCGGGCTTGCTTGTAGTCGTCCTGTGTTTCCACCTTCTGCGCGATCACCGCAATGGAGTCGCACTTCAATCGCCGCAGATGTTCCCGTTCCGCCGTGCCCAGCTGGTGGAAATCCACCCGGATGTAGTCGCATAGCTGCAGCAGCGGTTCAAGATTCGCATTCCAGGTGAAATCGTCCAGCGCGAGCCGGTAACCCCGCGCCTTCAAATCGCGGCATGCGTCAATAAGTTTTTGTGTTTTTACAAGGCTCGCCGGTATCCCAAGAACTGTCTCCGCTGGCGGAAGAACGTTCACCAAATGCTCGGTGAGCGCCTCGACGCTGCAATTAACAAAAGCAGGCAGTCCGTTCGTAAACCGTTCAAGCCCAAAAATCACCGCGTTGTCGAGCATGGTCCGGGCGGCCATGTCGCCGTCCCCTCGGGAGACTCCAAGTGGACCGGTCCGGAACAGCAACTCATACCCGTGCACCCGACCTTGCAGGTTCAGAATCGGCTGACGGGCAACATAGCGCATCTCGGAAGCCCAATCCTGAGCGGCGACCTCGGGGGCTATTTTCAGCTCGGTTTGCATAGAGACTTCTTCCATCTGGGAAGAATATCGGCAGATTGGGCGATTCTGTTGAGCGACGGCTTGGCTCACCGGCTGAAGGTGCCCTCATTTTCCGTGGTATTCCCGCCTTACCGGGCAGCCGAATTCTCTTCAAACCATAGTGCCAGTTGGGCTTCGGTGACTTCGCCCGCCGCCAAACCAAGAATAGTGAGGAAAGCCTCTTCCTGGCTGGCTGTTACTTCAAGACCATTGACATCGAGAAAAGCAAACGAAACGACCAGCGCCGTCCGCTTGTTGCCATCCACGAATGGGTGGTTTGCAGAGACACCAAACGCGTAGGCGGCGGCAAGGCTTGAGAGCGAAGGTAAGGATTCCCCGTATGCCCAGATGTTCCTGGGCCTGGCCAAGGCTGAATCCAGCAATCCGGCATCTCGAACCCCTGAGGAACCGCCGTGAGCAGCAAGTTGAAGGTCATGCATGATCACCGCATCGGCGACCTCCATCCAAATGGGCTCTTGCATTACTCAGCCAGTTTCCGCAGCGCGTCGCGGTATTTCCGCATCACCCTTTCACCGGCTTCCATCTTGCGCATGAACTGATCGTCGTACGGGGTCAGATGCGCCCCATAGGGAGTTTCGGAAACGCAAACAGTGTCACCCTTTTGCACGTTGAGCCGTGCCAGTGTCTCTTTGGGCAAAATGATCCCGGCGGAGTTGCCGATCGCAATGATCTTTGTGGTCGTAGGCATGAAAAGCCTCCTCGCTGGAAACAGTATAACATTAGTTATAACTAACTTCTATCGCCAATCGTCCCGCGCATTGGCCAGCCCCTCGTTCATAACCGCGTCGAAGCCAGTGTGCTTCTTGATAAAAATGTCGCTGAAAGCCAAGTCCTGGCGCAGCAGAATGGCCTGCAAACGGACCAATTCCAACAGCGCAAGGAACGTTGCAATCAAGGCACGCTCTGACCGGGTGTGGGTCAGCAGTTTGTACAGCGAGATTGGCTTGTCTTCCATCGCCAGTCGGCGGCCAAGGAACCGGATCATCTGGCCCACCGTCACCGAGTCTTCTTCGACATTCAGTACCGGCCGGTTCCGCGCGCGCTCCAGAATGTCGCGGAAAATCCGCACCAGGTCGACCGTGTCCGCCGCGATCTCCGGCTCTGCCGCCGCATCGTCCTTGAATTCCCTGAATCCAGGATTGGACCAGGTGGCTGCCTCAAGCATCTGTTTCTGCTGCAGCATCTGCGCCGCATTCTTGAACCGCTCATGCTCCAGCAGCCGGTCAACAAGTTCGCGCCGGGGATCTTCGGCCGCCTCTTCGGGACCCGCACCGGCACGCGGCAGCAGCATCTTGCTCTTGATGTGGATCAAGAGCGACGCCGTGTAGATAAACTCCCCCGCCACATCCACATCCGAGGACTTCAGCTGGTTCACATAAGCCAGAAACTGCGCCGTAATCTTCGCAATCGGTATGTCGTAGATGTCGATATCCTGCTTCCGGATCAGGTCCAGCAGCAGATCGAGCGGTCCATCGTAAACCAGCCCCACGCTGACCGAGAATGGCGATTCCTCGGAGCTTTCGTCGCGCTTCTTCTGCACCGCAGCCGCTTTGGCCGCAGCCTTCTCATCGGGGTGAGGCTGAACGTGCAGTACCAAATCGGGGGCGTTCGCGTGCTCGGGCGACACTTCAGGCGCGAGAGGCGCCACCTCAGGGATTGGTTCGTCCGCTATGTGACTCGGATTGGTTGGCTCTTCGGTCAACGGTTTCCCCCAGCGCTCGAAGTCAACTGCATCGCGGCACGCACTTCTCGCATCGTTTGCTCGGCGCGGACTCCGGCGCGGTTCGAACCATCCTTGAGGATTTCTTCTATCTGGGATTCGGAGAAGCTCGCCCTCCGTTCCTGAATGGGCGCAAGTACCTGCACGAGCGCGTCCGCCGCCCAGCCCTTGCACTGGATGCACCCGATTCCCGCCGAACGGCAGCCTTCATACACGTTTGCCAAGGTCTCCGGCGTCGAGAACACTTTGTGCAGGTCGCCAACTGGGCACTTGTCCGGGTCGCCTGGATCGGTCCGCCGAATCCGCGCCGGGTCCGTCACCATGGTCTTCAGCTTCTGCCGTACCACCGGTTCGGGGTCCGTCATCAGGATCGTATTGCCGTAGCTCTTTGACATCTTGCGGCCGTCGGTGCCGGGTAGCTTGGGAGAGGGCGTCAGCAGCACTTTGGGCTCCGGCAGGACTTCTTGGCCGTCCACTTTGTAGAACTGGTTGAACCGCCGCGCAATTTCCCGCGTCAACTCTACGTGCGCTTGCTGGTCCTGGCCAACGGGCACAAAATCTGCCTGGTAGAGCAAAATGTCCGACGCCATCAGCACCGGATACCCCAGGAAGCCAAAGTTGGTCAGATCCTTGTTCGAGACGTTTTCCTGCATCTCTTTGTAGCTGGGCGTACGTTCCAGCCAACTCAGCGGCGTGATCATCCCGAGAAAAAGAGGCAGCTCGAAGTGCGGCTTCACGTGACTCTGCACAAAAATGGTGCACCTCTCCGGATCGAGCCCGCCAGCAAGGAAGTCCAACGCCACTTCCATCGTGTTGGGCAGAATGTTCGAGGTATCCGCGTAATCCGTGGTCAGCGCGTGCAGATCCGCGATAAAGAAGTAGCACTCGTACGGGTCTTGCAGCTTGACCCAGTTGGCCAGCGCACCCATGTAGTTGCCCAGGTGCAGCTTGCCAGTGGGGCGCATGCCGCTCAATACACGCGGCCGGGAAGATGAAATTACATTTTCAGGCATTTTCTAGTCGATTCCGTGAATGAATGCAGGGGTGATTCTGAGCACCTGGACTTGCTTTCAGCGGGTTACGTCTCAGAGATGAGCTTAAGCCAGTTGCGCCAAAACTGCTCCGTGCCCCATCCATTCGCTTTTTTCTGGCGAATGGGTGGGAAACCTCAACCCTCCCCGGCTTTGTTCGTCAGGAGATGCTGCCCGCCTTGTCAGAAACGCTTAAACAAGGCTCCTTCCATTGTAAGGGCAGACGTAAGGGTATGCGCGAGCTGTGGAATCCGCTATACCACCCGCAACGCCAGATAGACGATCTCCAACGCCGGCCCGAGGAACAGCCTCATCACAAAGCCGCCCACGAAAATCATGAACAAATAGCTGACCCAGATCGGAATCCGGTCGTACGCTTGTACCGCGTTGTAGGGCAGGATGTTGCGCACCAGGCGGCTGCCGTCCAAAGGCGGAATTGGGAATAGGTTGAAGACGAACAGCGACAGGTTGATCAAAATCGCAAGACTGCATAGCAGTGGGATTGGCTGTGCAATCGCGGCCCCACCCGGTCGCAGTGCCCCAATGAAGGATAAAATGACAGCCTGATGGGCGCCAGGGCTGGAAATCGAAATGCCCGCCAATACCGAAAACGCAATGAAAGCGAGGATCAAATTCGAAACCGGTCCGGCTAACGTGGTCAGGTTGTCATCGCGCACAATTTTCTGAAAATTGCGGGTAATCACCGGCGTCGGCTTAGCCCAACCAACCAGCATTCCACTGAAAAAGCTGAACCCGATGAACGGCCCAAAAATTGCCAGCCCTGGAAACAGCAGCGTCCCAACCGGGTCCACGTGATAGGCGGGGTTCAGGGTAACGCGTCCTTGCAGCCGTGCGGTTTGATCGCCCAGATACGAAGCCGTCCAGGCATGTGCGCACTCATGCACGCAGAGCGAGAAAATGAGAATGACGAACTCGAAAATCGCCTTGATAAGGTCGGACTGTTGCAAACCAAGCTCCATTTAACCGGAAAGCTCAGGTTAGCATGGCGGGTCCCTGAATTTCGAGCACGAGGCGGGAACAACCAGGGCAATCACACGAACAAACACGTTGACAAAAATAATCTCCGAAATCTTCCCGGAGTTTGCAGATTAATTCGCGGAATCGAGCACAATCAATTCATGGCCTCCACAACGCTGCAAATCCCTCAATACCCGCAGTCCGACCCAGTCGCAGACGGCGATTTACCCCACCCCTCCCCCCTTTTCGCCCCATGCGTATGAAAATAATGAGGCTAGGCCGAAAAAAGCCAAAACGACCTGCCGAAACAAACAACTTAGCAAAGGTGGAAGACGATTCTCAGACCCGGTCCATCGGGAAGGCCCCTACCGCCTCTCCCGCGGCAACTCTCTGGCCGGCCAGAATAATCACGTGGCTACCGATGCGCGCGCCGTCCCCGATCACTGTGGGCACCAGAGTAACTCTGTCGAAGTCCTCGGGAGCGTGGGTGTGCGAGTAAATCCGCGCAAAAGATCCGATCACAACATTCTTGCCGATGGTGATTCCGCCGCGGTCGTTCAGCAGTGCTCTTTGCCGGATGGTCACGCCGTCGCCGATCGACAGATTGTAGCCAAAGGTGAGATCAACGCCATGGTAGATCTTCACCCCTGCGCCCATGCTCTTGAAAATGTGCCGCCCGAGCATGCAGCGGAAACGCAGGCCCAGCCAGTGGTTAAGACCCACCGGTGAACGGTCGAACATCTGCCAGAACCACAGCAGGGGCTTGCGCTCGTTGAATAGTTCGCAGTTCGCATCGGCGAAATGTTGCGCCTCGAGGGTCACATTCTCGCAGTCCAGTGATAGGCTGACCACGTTGCCGGGAAGCTCGCTGGTAAGCGTCAGGTTGAGTTTGCCTCCATGGGGGCGCCCCAGGTAGAGCTGGTAGAGTTGGTCACGGACGATTTCAGCGCGGCGCTCCGGAGAACGATGTCTGGTGAATTCGTCGTCGAGAAACTGTATCCAGCGGCGGTATACCTCTTCGGCCTCGGGTGCGGGGTGCGGGGCGTTGCTCACGTTTGCCATACGCATTGGACGATATACCAAGAGGCGGGGATGCATCGAGGGGCGCGACCAGGGGATCGCGTCTCAATTGAGGCCGAACCTAGGCGGAAGGTAAGTCTTCATAGTGCTCCACAGTTGGAAAGGGATCGTAAAAATGGTGAAGAAGATCGCGCCATTGGGGATACCTTTCCGATTGCCTGAACCCGATCGTATGATCTTCGAGGCTTCTCCAGGAAACCGACAGCAGATACCGATTTGGTGTTTCGATGCATCTGCGGACAGTCATGCCGGCAAACCCGGCGGTCGCTTCAATCAACGGACGGGCCTTTTGCATCGCGGCCTCGAATCCCGCTTCCCGGCCGGGGCGAACATTCAGGATTGCTACCTCAAGAATCATTGTGAGATCTTCTCAGATCCTTTCGACGAGAGTCCAGGCGTCGTATCTCTCCCTCGCGGCGCTGAAATCCTTCAACCGGCTTGCTCATTCCGCGCTCTCCACCCAATGGACGATGCGTCGCTACAACCCGACTGCGTACGATGTCGGAACGATGGGCACCGAACAGCAGGCGCGGCAACCGACCGGGCGGCAGATGGGTGTGTGGGCTGCCACGGCTGTTGTCACCGGCGAGGCCATCTCACTGGGCATCTTCCTTACTCCTGCGGGCATGGCCCGGTCGCTGGGGTCACCCGCGCTGTTGGCCGCAGTTTGGTGCTGCATGGCGGTTTTTACTCTAGCTGGCGCTCTTTGCTTTACGGAGCTCGCTGTGCGCTTCCCGCAAGCTGGTGGCGAATACGTCTACCTGCGCCACGGTTTTGGCCGCCGCATCGCCTTTCTTTACGGATGGATGGCCGCCGTAGTCATGTATCCCGGAGTAGCGGCGGCGCTATGCGTTGGGTCAGTTCCATATGTTCAGACGCTCGTTCCGCTTCCTGGCTGGCTGGCCAATGCATTGCCCGCTCTCATCCTGATCGCACTAGGCGCAATCAATTTTGCCGGCACACGCCTCTCCAGCCGCTTCATGACCGCGCTCAACTGGCTCAAAGTTCCCGTTCTGGCTGGACTGGTTGGCTGGGCGCTCGTTTCCGGCCACGCAACAATGGCCAATCTCGCCCCGCTCACCCTGCGCCGCGGAGGTTCCGATCCGCTCATCGGAGCCATTGCGGGAGCAGCCATCAGCGCATTCTTTTGCTTCGGCGGCTGGTGGGAGGCGGGCAAGATCGCCGGAGACGTGAGCAACCCGCGCCGCAATCTGCCTATCGCCTTCACAGCCGGCGTTCTCATCGTTACCGCCATTTATTTGCTGGTAAGTTTCGCCTTTGTCGCGGTTGTTCCCATGGAGCAGATTCAAAACAACACCGCCTTTGTGGCTCAATTTGGCCAGGCGCTGTTTGGGACCGAGGGCGGGCGCGTGCTCTCGGCCTGTGTGTTGCTTTGCGTGTTCGGCGGCTTGATGGTCCTGAGCATGGCTGTGCCGCGCGTTACCTACGCATTGGCACGCGAAGAAGCCGGCAGCAACGGCGCAGCAATCCAGTCTGGTCCGCTGGCATTTTTCGCGCGCCTTCATCCCCGCTTCGGTACGCCAGCGAACGCCGTGCTGCTGCAAACTGGGATGGCGCTGGCGGTGCTTGCGCTGGGCGCATTCGACCGGATACTGGCTTTCATTATCTTTTCCGCAGTTGTCTTTCTCGCGCTGACTGCGGCAACTCTCTTCCGCACCTCGGAGCCGGTGAGACGCTGGTGGTTTCCAATGGCGCCCATTATCTTCATCATTGGAAGCGGCGTGCTCGCCGCGATGCTGCTCATGCACAGCCCGTGGCCTTCGCTGCTTGGAGCTGCCGTGGTCCTGGCCGGACTTCCCGTGCGCTGGCTCCTGCTGCGAGGAAAACAGACAGCACCAGAACTTGCCGCCGAAACTGAGCTATTTTGAAGACCGCTTCTACCAAATTCTGTTTATTTTCGATAAGGAGAAAATCATGCCTCACATCGCTCTCCCCGCAGACCTTCCTGGTATTCGAGGCGCCATGGCCTTCCGCCCGGAGACCGCGCGGCCACTCAACGCGCTGGTTGAGATCCTGCTCACTGGCCCCAGCACGCTCAGCCGCGGTGAACGCGAGCTGATTGCAACCTATGTGTCCAGCCGCAATTGCACGCACTATTGCCACAGCATTCACGGAGCCATTGCCGCAGCGCACCTTGGCGGTGACGAGGCGCTGGTCAAGCAGGTGAAAACCGATTTCACGCAAGCCGCCATCAGCCCCAAGCTCAAGGCACTGCTGACAATTGCCGGCAAGGTCCAACAGGATGGGAAACTGGTAACAGCCGCGGATGTTGAAGCCGCGCGCAACCAGGGCGCGACCGACCTTGAGATTCACGACACGGTGCTAATCGCCGCTGCCTTCTGCATGTACAACCGCTTCGTCGACGGTCTCGGCACCGACCAGCCCGACGACGAAGCCCTCTATCGCGAGCGCGGCCGCCGCGTTGCTCGCGATGGTTACGTCACGGTGAGCGAAGAGTACCTCGCAAACCACGCCGAAGCAGCCCACGCACACGCTTGAAAGTTAGGGGCTCGCGCATGATTTGCCACAAATGCCCCGTGCCTCGTTCTTGCGACTTTTTTCCGTCGCAAGGGCGGGAAACCTAAGCCCTAATCCAGCCTTCTCTATAGGGGAAACTTATGCCGCACATTCATCTGCCAGACGGTTTACCCGGTATCAGCGCCGGATTTGCCTTTCGTCCTGAAACGTCGAAGCCAATGCGCCAGTTGGCCCATATCCTGCTTCATGAGCCGAGTTCACTGACGCCTGGCGAGCGCGAACTGATCGCGACGTATGTCTCGTCGAGGAACAACTGCCAGTTCTGCCAATTAAGCCACGGAGCGGCCGCTGCCGCGCATCTCGGCGATGACTCGGTCGTCAGTCGTGTGAAGGCGAATTATCTTGAAGCGCCAGTCAGTGACAAGCTGAAGGCTCTGCTTGCGATTGCCGGCAAAGTGCAGCAGGACGGCAAGCTGGTTACCACAGCGGACGTAGAAGCAGCGCGTAAATACGGCGCGACAGACTTTGAGATTCACGACACGGTGCTCATTGCCGCGGCTTTCTGCATGTACAACCGTTATGTCGACGGGCTCGGCACGTGGCAGCCGAGCGACCCGGAGATGTACGCGCAAATGGGACGCCATCTGGCTGACGAAGGCTACCAACAGCCTTCCATCAAGCAGCCAATCGAAGCTGTCGCCGTCTGAAGCAGAATGATCGGACCAAAGAAGGCGGACACATGGCCGCACTGAGCAGTTGTGTCCGCCGTCACCGTATCCCTGCGCCAAAATTAACAGGGAGCGGATTGACATACCTCCTATCGGGTTGATATCAACGTACGAGTCTACTGATTGCCGACGAACTGGTCGAAATCCCCGAAGCTTGATTTCCACGAAGGAGGACGCTCGCTATGTTTACGCCTAAAGGTAAGTTCGGCTGGTACGAACTCATGACCAGCGATACAGAAGCCGCAGGGAAGTTTTACTCGGACGTTGTGGGCTGGACCACACAGGTGATGCCTGGCGGGGACGGCCCACCCTACACCATCTTCAACCTCGGCAGCGTTGGCATGGCCGGCATGTTGAGCATCCCCGGACATGTCGCCTGGGTGGGCTACATTGCCGTTGATGACGTGGACGCGCACATCGAAAAGATTGTCGAAGCCGGCGGTAAATTACTGAGGCCTGCCACGGATGTTCCAGGAATGCTTCGGTTCGCCGTAATGTCTGACCCGCAAGGCGCTGCGATTGTGGTCTTCACGCCCAACCCGGCCATGCCTTCGCCGCAACGACCTGTCCCGCCGGCTTCCGGCACCATTGGCTGGCACGAGCTCTATACCACCGACATCGATGCCGGATTCGACTTCTACCACAATCTCTTTGGCTGGACCAAGCTCAGCGATATGGACATGGGGCCGATGGGCACCTATCGCATCTTCGATCAAGGCGACCACAAGCAAATGGGCGACGGCGGGATGATGGTCAAAGCGCCTTATATACCCGTCTCCTGCTGGAACTTCTACTTCTGCGTCGACTCGATCGGCGAAGCGGTCAAGCGCGTCCAGTCCGGCGGCGGCAAAGTATTGAACGGTCCGATGCAGGTACCCGGCGGCGGCTGGATCATCAACGGGCAAGACCCGCAGGGAGCCATGTTCTCGCTCGTGGGCAGCAAGGAATAAGGCGGCAATCAATGCGGTCTTTGGCCGACCACGCTACGCAGGTTGGGCGGCCAAGTCACTTTTCTCGCGTGGATCTGGGCGGGTTCAGGGCCACAGAGGGGAGTTGTGCCTCGGAAGGTCGGCATTTCGCACCTTATCACTCTGGGCCGGGTTACTTCCGGATAGCCGGTTATTCAGGAGCAATCGCCGAGATGCTTCGAATTGGGCACGCGGTCTTGGTCACGTCTGAGTCGTCCATGGCCCGGTCCCTGCCCGATCTATTTCGAGTGCCAGCAGGTTGTCCGCGATTCGCTTCAGCGCACGCATGGATCCTTGGAATTCCGAATGAGTCTCTTCTGGAATGCTAATCACAGTCTCCTGACCAGCCGGGGATTGTCGGTAGAGGTTTGCTTCGATCTTCCAGAATTCCCGATCCCAGCTAGCTTCTAGACTCCAACAAACTCCGATTTGACCCTCGAAGAGGATATCCAAATAGCCCTCTATTCCCGGACCGCTCAAGTTAGACACCGGTTCGAGACTGTGCTGCACCCACAGTGCTCGTGGGAAGAGCCGTCGCAATTCAATGGCGCGATCCTTGATCTTCCCGTTGATCTCCGCAAGAGCATTCAGCAACTGCAGATTTGGATTCTCATCTCGCGTCAAATCGATCACCTCGTGCGTTGGCTGCGCTCAAACGTCCTCGCGCTTAGCCCCAAGGACTCAATTTCCTTCTCCACTTGCCGTTCAGCTTTCCCGCGAGCAAGTCTTTGTTCATCGGACAAGCTAAGCCGGTTAAACAGCGCCCAATTCGGCACCTGTTGTCGCACGGCATCCCACATGTTCCGGTCCTGAGCGCTCAATGTCTCGCCGTCCCACAGTTTAAGTCTGATTGCGAACATCGCATAGATGATCGACATGTCGTCCGGCCTTTTGAAAAGGTCGAGCATGTCGGGCAATTCGTCGTGCCAGTAGATGCTTCCAAGTGGGAGAATGTTGACTCCCCAATCGGAATCGGCCCGATACGTCTGGGCCACTAAAATCGCAACCGATTTCTCACTAAGCATGGCCTAGTGTTTCAAGGAAATGCGCATGATGACAACTCAATCTGGGCACGCCCTTTGCGTTCCGGTCGGTTTGTCGCCAACTCGTCAGTAACGAAGTAGTAATTCCGGTCAGTCGGCCAACGCGGGCGTCTCAAAGAATGCGCTACTGTTCTGAGGTCGCGGCCGTGATGGTTTGGCCGGTCGAGGCCGCGGTGAAGACCTCGCGGATGGCTTGAATCACGAGTTCCGCACGATACGACTCCACGTAGTGCATGCTGGTTCGCGCGATCACCCGTTTGCTGTTTGTCGAGAGCGCGCGAAGCTCCTCCTGCATGGCGTTCCATTGCTTTTCACCTTCCGCCGCAACTGCCGGTGGAAATCCTATCCCAACCTGCGGATCGTGCGAGAGCACAATCAGCGGCAGCGCATGGAGCGTGGTCACCGCTGCAACCTGTCGTCCACTTTCGCGGAATGCTAGAAATTCGTCATAGGTCGCGGGGAAGACCGATGACCGGCAATCAAGCGCGATAGAAACAGGAGCGACTTGTTGCCAGGCTTGCGGCGCGTTGGGAAAGGTGTAGTCGTCGCGGCACCAGCCCATCAGCCGCTGCACACCGAACGACGCCGCGCGCGCCTTCCAGCGCATGTCCGCCGCATATTGCTCCATTTTTGGGCCGGGCAGCCGGTTCCCTTGATCCGGATGCGAGGAATCAACCAGCACAATGCCCACGACCTGATCCGGATAGAGCGATTGGAAGACAAGCTGGTTGTAGCCTCCGAAGGAATGTCCGACGAGAAGATAAGGGCCAGCGATATGCGCCTGGAGAAGCAGGTCGTGCAATTGAGCCGCGACGTGACGGGTGTCGCGTGGCCCTGACGACGCTTCGCTCCAGCCGAGCCCTGGCCGGTCGTACGAACATACGCGCGTGAACTTCGCCACCTCCGGCTGAACCAGGGACCAAGTTGAGGCAGAATCTCCGAGACCCGCGTCGAGCACAACCGTTGGGCTGCCCTGTCCGCGACAGTCCAGATGAATTTTGTGACCATTGACTTCAACCATGACTCCAGGCATCGGATAGCGGCGCTCATCCAGCTTGGTGGCGCACCATTGAAAGACTAGACCTGCTACCAGACTCGAAACGGCGCCTACGACAATCGCTTTCCC
>JBELAI010000118.1:0-16752 GCA_049508975.1 Occallatibacter sp.
TGTCGTTCGTGCCGCTCCAAGTTTCGGTTCCGGTTCCGTGGCCGGACTCCTTCAGCGAATAGATGGCCTTCTCGAAGGCCTTGCGCAGGCTATCGTCCGCCCCCGCCTGTTTCCAGGGGTCCGGCTTTGGGCTCTTCTGCGCCATAGCGCTGGTGGCGCAAAGTGCGACGAGCATTTCAATCAGGGTAAGTAATTTATTCATAGCAGCCTGCATATTCCATTCTGTGGTGAGCGTGGAAGCGCTGCCGCATCTTCCCACCCATTCCTTCTGATGTCAACACTACAACTACCAACGCTTTAGGGCGGCGTTCTCCTTCGACCCATTCGGTAAACGCGAGACACGGACCGAAAAAAGCCCCGGGCAAAGCGCACTTTAAATATCTTCCGGAAAATTGCAGTTTAATTCGCGGAAACGTGCACAATGGGTTCATGGCCTTCAATACACCACAAACCCCTCAGTGTCCTCAACTCTGTCAGGGATGTGCCCGGTCTGTACCATGATTTACCCCACCCCTCCCCCCCCTTTTCTCCTACGAGCATGAAAACAATAATGTTACGTCGAAAAAGCCCTAAACGACCTACCAAAACAAACAACTTGCACACTAACGAGCTTGCATCCTGCTGCCGG
Source organism: Occallatibacter sp. (assembly GCA_049508975.1). GTDB lineage: Bacteria > Acidobacteriota > Terriglobia > Terriglobales > Acidobacteriaceae > Telmatobacter. Next base: position 629 of record JBELAI010000118.1, read on the forward strand.
AATAGGCACTCTTTAAGGTGTGAGTCGGGTGCACTTCATTGTCCTGGCGGGAATCGCTCTGCTGGGCATCGGGTATGTCTTCATGCATCGGCAGGAGCTCGGGCTGACAGCCATGCATCCCGTCAGCGCCGATAACCGCCAGGACTCCAAAGAGCCAACCGGCCCCACAGCGCATCACGAATATATCGTCTGGCAGAAGGTCGACCGCTCGGCGGAAGGCTTCCGGGTGGAGATGCCCATCGACGTGAAGCAGATCCAGATTCCCGCTTACAACGAAACCGGCGGCACTGACCTGGTAAACATGATCTTTTCCAACCCCGACGCGGAAACAACATTTTCCGTGGCGTGGGCCGACAATCCGCCAGTGGCGCGGGTCAACAAACGTTCTCCCGGCCGCACCCTCCAGATGGCGCAGGAAGGCGCGGTGGCTCGCACCCAGACCACCCTGACAGACGAAGCGGCAAGCACCACGCAGGGCTATCCTGGGAAGGAATTCGCGGCTCGCAACCCCGGCGGCGGCGTAATGAGCTCTCGGCTGGTCTATGCAGGCTCCCGCCTCTACATGCTGAACGCAGTGTTCCCGTCGGTTGAGGCACGGCAAGATCGCGACGTGAACCGGTTCTTCAACTCCTTCAGCGTCATATCATCATCAGAGGGTGGGAAGAGTGCGTCAGCGGGTCCGGCAAAGGCGAATTAAGCCCATTGAAAGGCCTGACTGACGTACCCGGCTCGGCAGGTGTATCCTCATCACCAACTATGAATATCCGATTTTCACACCTCCTTACTCTTGTAGCCCTTGCATCCATCGCCGCGGTCCTATCTGCACAGCAGACGGCCAAGCCCAAACCTGAAGACACAGAAGTATGGACCCCTGTGCCCCCGATTGTGACGCCGGGCGCGACCGACTCTGCGCCGCCCTCCGACGCAATCGTGCTGTTCGATGGCAAGAACGAGGATCAGTGGGTTTCCGCCCAAGACAAAACGCCGGCCAAGTGGGTTGTGGCCGACAACATCCTCACCGTCAGCAAAGCGCCCGGCGTGGGCAACATTGAAACCAAGCGGAAGTTCAAGAACTACCAGCTGCACATTGAATTCCGCATTCCGGCAAACATCACCGGCAGCGGCCAGGCGCGCGGCAACAGCGGCGTCTTTCTCGCTTCCACCGGCCCCGGCGATGACGGCTACGAACTGCAGGTCCTCGACTCGTACAACAACACAACCTATGTCAACGGACAGGGCGCCAGCATTTACAAGCAGAGCGCTCCGCTGGTGAATCCCGCGCGCAAGCCAGGCGAGTGGGAGTCTTATGACGTGGTTTGGACCGCGCCGACTTTCAACGACGACGGCTCGCTGAAGACGCCTGCCTATGTCACTGCCTTCTTCAACGGAGTACTCGTGCAGAATCATTTCCAATTGACGGGCGAGACCTTGTACATCGGCAAGCCCTTCTATAAGAAGTTCGACAGCGCTTCTATCAAGCTGCAGGCTCACGGCGACAAGAGCGAGCCGCTCAGCTTCCGGAACATCTGGGCGAGAGATCTGCCGTAAGACAGGTTACAGATGACAGATAGTGGATGACAGTTTCGAAATGCCCGGCGCCAGGTGCCATGCGGGGGCGGCCTCAGGCCTTTTTCGGCTTAGGCCGCACACCCTTCTCTACGAAATACGTAATCAGCCCAACCGGGAGAAGGCGCACGAGGAAAGCCGTAAATCTCCCGCCAAAATAAGGGATAATCGTGCGCTTGCCCCGCGCGAGTGCGGCAACACCGATGCGTGCTACGTCTTCTGCTGATTGTTTGCCGCCCGGCATGAAGTCCTGAGAGCTGGCCACCTGAAAGAATTCGCTTTCCGTAGGCCCGGGGCAAAGCGCCGTGACTTTCACGCCAAATTTAGCCACTTCAGCAGCCAGTCCCAGCGCGAAGAATCGATCGAAGGCTTTGGTCGCTGCATAGGTGTTGAGGTATGGCAGCGGTTGAAAACTGGCCGTGGAAGCGAGAATCATGATCCATCCGCGGCGGCGCTCAACCATCTTCGGCACAAAGAGCCGCGTGAGCCGCACAACCGCCTCGCAGTTCACGCGCACCTGGCTTAATTCCTGCTCAACAGGGCTTTCGGCAAATACGCCGAACTGGCCCAGGCCCGCATTGTTGATGAGGATCTCGACGCTAAGACCGGCGCCTTCTGTCGCATCGTAGATCTGCTGCGGCGCATCGGGATCGTTGAGATCCGCGACGATTGTGCGGACCTCGGTTCCCTTCCCCTTAAGCTCCGCCGCAAACGTATCGAGGCGATCTTTGCGGCGTGCCGTCAGAATGAGCTTGGCGCCGTGAGAAGCCAGTTCGCGAGCCAGCGCAATCCCGATGCCTGCGCTGGCCCCGGTGACCAGCGCCCACTTGCCCTTGAAGTCCGTCGTATTTGCCATCGCGGGATCATCATAGCGGATGAGTCGCTATCGAACATCCGCCGTGACGGCGCAAGGGGCGGCCGGTTACCTCTTGATCAGCTTGAATGCATGCGTCCATTCGTTGCGCACGAAGCCCGGAATGCACCACAGCATGCACAGCGGTTCAATGGCGCGCGCCGCTTCAACGCCGCCCATATCGGCCGTTTCCCAGTCGAACTCATCGAGAATTGCGCTGACCTCTTTCTTCGCCGCCTCACTGTTACCGCAGATAAACATGGTGGGCTCCCCGTCGGGGAACACCGGATTCACCATGGATGCAGTGCCAACGGAGTTGAATGCTTTGACAAAGTTTGCATCGGCAAAATCGCGCTGCAACTGCTCCATCAACGACGCGTTGTAGGTGGTAAAGAAACGCAAAACACCCTTGTCCGGCGGCTCGTCCGCGATGGGGTTGCATGTATCCACAACAGTCTTTCCGGCCAGGTTTTCTGCGCCTGCGAGAAGAAGGGCGTCCGCTGCTGCCGAGCCCTTGACGGCAAGCACCAGCAATTCGCCGAATGCGGCCGCTTCGGCAAATGTACCAGTCGCGCCATCGGGATTTTTGGCCACCCAATCCGCCAGTTTATCCGGCGTCCTGCTACCGATTGTTACCTGGTGACCATGCTTGAGGAAGCCGCTCGCCAACACCTTGGCTACACCGCCCGATCCAAGAACTCCGATTTTCATGTTCGTCTCCATTTCCAAAAGGGGCACATCTGCATGGATGGCATTCCCTGCCGTTGGATGCGAATTAAGTCCGCTTCGTGCTGCGGGGCTTTGCGGATGGCGTTCGCGTTGTCGCGGAGCCGGTCCCTTTTTCGGACTTGCTGTTCTTTGCGACGCGGAGTTTCCAGGCGGTGTGAAGAGCGCCCGTCAGCGTGTCTTCATCGACCTCGGCCAGCCGGATATGCGTGATGCCCATCCTGCCCCATCCGCCGAAGACGGGAAGAAACAGGTCGGGGCGCTCGGCGATGAAGGCTGCCTGGTGTTCGGGAGTGATCATCAGGTTGCCATAGCCATCAGTAACAGAGGCGAGGGTAGCAAAGATTCGACCGCCGACACGAAAGTCGGCCGCACCCATATGGGAGCCTTCTTCTGCGCCTTCGAAACTGAGAGCAATGCGGCGAAAACCGGCTGGGGTCATGTTCGTTGCTCCTTCAGCTGAGCCTGAGAGTAAAGGTAGCTCTAAACGGTTGGACACGGCTGAAATGAGGACAAGTCGATCTGCTCCTGGAACTCTTCATCGGGCTCATGGACCCTTTTAAATGTGAATGCGAACTGCGATGGCCCATGCGCATCGAGATGAGCCAGCCGCTTCTTCGCTTCGTCGATGCCTGGAAAGTGTCCAACCGGCACCCACCACAGCGCGGTGTAGGAGCCGGAAAATCTTTCAAACCAAGCTTGCCTCTTCCGCAGCAGTTCCGCATGCGCTGTTTTGAAGACATAATGGTGAAGCGCTTCGACCGACTCCCAAACCGACATGTTGAGGAGCGTCCGATCGTCCTCGTAGGGCCGAAGATATGTGGCATTTCCTCCAGTGTCCTGAAGCCTCCATACGAAACCGGGACTGCCGTCCGCCAGGGCGTTGATCTCTTCGAGGCGGGCAACGAATCCCTCCATAATCGGATCATCGAGTTGCGCTCTGATTCGACCGATATTGACTTGAGCGATGTGATATTTGCTCATGATTCCCTCGTCGGATTAGATCGGTCCAGACTAGACGGTAACAGTCAGTAGCTCGCCTTCAAACTCCTCATTCAGCCAGCTGGAAAACGCTGAGAATTCTTCATCCCGGCCCAGAAAATCGCGCACCATTTCGCGGCCAGGCTTTGACCCGCCCTGTTCCAGCACAGACTTGCGGTAGCGGCCGCCTGCATCGCAGCCCAGCAGATCGGCGGCGTCGAATTGTGCAAAGAAATCCAGCGCAATCACCTTGTCGAAGGCGTAGGTGTAGTAGTTGGAAGAGTACCCAGTGAGATGGCCGAAGCTCGCGTACATCCGGTTGCCGTCGAGCCATGTCCAGGGCTGCAGAGTCTGGTAGAGGCGCTTTGTCGTCGAATCGAGATCGAGTCCCGCAGGATCCTGATCGTGCAGATCGAGCGAGAGGGTGGTGTAGTAGAGTTGCGCGCGCACCCAGTCTGCGCGGCCAAAGGCTCCAGCCAGCTTCATCTTCTTGATTGTTTCCGAAGGCAGAACCTCCCCCGTCTCATAATGTTTTGCGAATGCCTGGAGCAGTTTCTCGTCGCGGAAAAATTCTTCCAGCATTTGCGAGGGCACCTCGATAAAGTCGCCTTCGGTCGCAAAGCCTGAGAGACCAGCCCATTCGGTCTGGCCGCCGAGAATCGCGTGCATCAGATGGCCGAATTCATGGAAATACGTGACGACGTCGTTGTATTGCAGCAGGCCTGGATCTTTGTCGTCGCCTTTGGGGAAGTTGCAGATGAGCGCGGCTTCGGGCAGTGCGCGGCCGCGGACGCCGGTCACGATGGGCGCGGCGGAGAACCACTTGTCCTTGCCGTTGCGTGGGTGCATGTCGAGATAGAAACGGCCCACGCGCTGGCCTCCTTCGAGCACGTCGAATACAGAGACATCCGGATGCCATGCGGTAGCTGTCGAGGACTTGAACTCGATTTTGAAGAGACGGGCCGCAGTCTCAAGCACGCCTGCCTGAACCTGCGCATACGGGAAATACGGCCGCACGGATTGCGAGTCGAAGTCGAAGGCGGAGCGGCGGAACAGCTCGTACCAGTAAGCCCGGCTGGTGATGTCGATTTCCTCAAGTTCCGGTTGCCGCGTGCGGGCGAAGTTGACGATCAGCTCGTGCTCACGGCGCGCGCCTTCGAGGCTGGCTTCGTCCAGTTTCGCGAGAAAGGTTCGGACGTTGGCAGCGGACTTCATCATCTGGTCGGCCGTGGCCAGGTCCGCCCAACTGCGAAAGCCGAGGACAGTGGCTATCTGCTGCCGGGTCGCCAGCAGGTCAAGCAGGATCTGCTGATTTGCCGGATAGGCGCGCGTGTTGTAGGCCAGAAACATCCGCTCACGCAAGGCTGCGCTGGTCGCAAAAGTCATTACGGGCTGCATGTCCGGCTGGTCGGTGGTGATGGTGACGCGGCCCTCTTCGTTTGCCGTATGGCGCACAAGGTAATCGGGAGGCAGGCCATCCAGTTCAGCTTCAGTCGCTTCAATCGTCTTGCCGCCTTCCTGAATATTGCGGCTGAATTCGAGCGACAGCAGGCTGGCCTTTTCGTGCAGCGATTGCAGGTGGTCGCGAGTGGCCTGATCCTTGTCCACGCCCGACAGGCGATAGCCGAGCAGTGTGCGCTCGACGAAGTGCTTGGTGGCGGCGCTCGCCCCTTCCAGGTCGATGGCCGAGACCGCGTCGTAGACTGCGCGGTTCAGGCTGAGGGCCGACCCTGCCATGGACACCCGCTGGGCCTCGTCCTGCGCCTGGTCGCGGACAGCCTTGTCGGCGGCCACGGAGTTGAGCACTCCAGCCTGCGCGCCGGCCAGGTTGAGCTGCTCAATCGCTTCGTCGTAGTGCCGCAAGGAATTCTCTGGCGTGCGTGGGCCCTCAACCGCCAGCAGAGCAGCCAGAGCCGCCTCGTGCGCGGCCAGGCGGGCGCTTACCCAGTCTGAGAGCGCTTGCGAGGAAGCTGCTCCACCCGCCCCCCAGGCGTGAAGGTTTTCCGAAGCGGCGATGGTGGCGGGAATTTCAGCAGGCATAATGGGAAATCTCCTTCAGACTTCTAGGTTGCCATATCGGGGCGGGTTTGTGTTCATCTTGGCCGGGATGCGAGACTTCCGGATTCGGTTGTTGCATCCGGGGTGGAAGCCCTTTAAGATGCGTCAATTGATACCCATGACGTATGCAAGTTCAATTCCCGCTGATTCGCATCCTTTGCATGCACTGGCACGGCACCGGCTGGGCAAGCTCTGCGTGGCCATTCAGGCCGGCTCGGCAGCGGAAATGATTGAACGCGCCGAGGCGGCGTTGGCCGACGCGAAATTTCTGGAGTTTCGCCTGGACTCGCTGGCCAAGCCCGCTGCTGCGCTGCCTAAAATGAAGGAGTTTCTCGCCGAACACCGGGATGTGACCGCGATCGCCACCTGCCGTCGCAAGGCATTCGGCGGGCAATTCGCTGGATCTTTGACTGCGGAGCTTCAAGTTTTGCTGGATGCAGCGGAAGGTGGCTGCGAAATTGTCGATCTGGAAGTGGAATCGGCGGAAGAGGCCAAGCCGTCGGCGCTCAAGGAATTTCGCAAGGGGCTAAGAGCAGAAGGAACGGCGTTGCTGATCAGCTTCCACGACTTTTCGCGCACCAGGGGCCTGGAGCAGGCAGCGGACAGGATCAAGGCCTTTGAGCCGGATTATGTCAAGGTGGTTTCGACGGCGAAGACGCTGGCCGACAACCTGGCGGTGCTCAAACTGATTGAGGAGCGGTCTCTCTCCGCGCAGGTGGTGGGCATCGCCATGGGCGAAGAGGGCCTGGTGAGCCGCGTGTTGGGGCCACGCGCGGGAGCCGCGTTCACATTCGCTTCCTCATCCCATGGAATCGAGACGGCTCCTGGCCAGATAACGGCGCGGGCGCTTCTCGATGTATACAGAATCGACAAATTGGACCGCGCAACGCAGTTGTTTGGCGTGGCCGGAAACCCCATTGGCCACTCGCTTTCACCACTGATGCAGAACACCGCCTTCCGCAAGGAAAACGTGAACGCGGTGCTGCTGCCGCTGAAGGTGAAGGCAGTCGACGATCTGTTGAAACTGGCGCGCGGGCTTCCTATGGCCGGCGTTGCCGTCACTATGCCTCTGAAGCAGGAAGTGCTGCCGCACCTCGCCAATATGGATGCTCTTACGGTGAAAATTGGCGCCTGCAACACGCTGCGCATTGGTGCAGATGGCAAAATTGTCGGCTTCAATACAGACGTTGCAGGTATCGTGCGGCCGCTGGAAAAACGGCTGAAGTTGAAGGGAACTCGGGTGGCCGTGCTGGGTGCGGGAGGCGCTGCGCGGTCCGCGGTCTTTGGGCTGGTGGGTCAAGGCGCGGAAGTCTTCATCGTCAATCGCACGCACGAGAAAGCGATGGCGCTGGCCAAAGAGGCGAAGGCCAAGGCGCTGAAGCACGAAGTGTTCGCGAAAAGCCATTTCGACGTGCTGATCAACTCGACGCCTTGCGGGATGACGGGATCGAAGCAGGCGATGCCGATTGCGGCGAATGAACTGAATGCCGGGCTGGTCTTCGACATGGTATACAACCCGATGGAGACACCCCTTTTGAAGCTGGCGCGGGAGCGGGGGATTCCCGTGGTGACCGGCCTGGAGATGTTTGTGCAGCAGGGGGCGCGGCAGTTTGAGATATGGACTGGGAAACCAGCTCCGGAAGCGGAGATGCAGCGGGTGGTGGAGTTGGAGTTGAGGCGGCGGGGCTGAGGGCACTTCCGAATTCTCTTATTTTGCTTTTTTCTTTCCAGCCTTCCCCGCCTTGTCCGTCTTCGGTTTTTCACCTTCCAGGTGGCCCACCGGGATAGGCCCCATATCCGGTCCGATGCGCTTGACTGACGTATCCAGCATCTCGAAGCGGATGGTGCGCATGGCCGCGGGACGTGTGATTCCAGTGGCTTGATCTATGGCGAGATTCGGGCTGTTGGCGATCTGGATGGCGAACGCGGGAACTATGCTGCCGCCGGGGCCGGGTTGCGTGCCCAGCTTGACCGGCAGAAATCCCTGAATCGGATGCAGGCGGAAGGCCGTCTCGTAGCGGTGGCGCTTCACGCTCCAGGTAAAGACGCGGACCTGGTCGAAATCGAACGGCAGTCCAGGCTGCGTCGGGGTCAGCACCGTTACATACTCGGGAACCTGGTGGTCCGCAGTGGTGGCTTCGTCGTCATTGATCTTGGTCAGGATGTAAGCGCCGATCATTCGTTGCCCTTCGGCATAGGCGGCCACTTCATCCGGCACATCCACATCGACGCGGCCGGCAAGCAGCCAGCCGAAGTGGCCTTTGTCGTCGCGCACCAGCCACCAGTCTTCCATGGCGATGGGGGGCAGGTCTTCAGCGACCGCAGCCGGCTTGGCGGCAGGCGGCGCAGGCTTGGGAGCGGGAGCCGCAGCCTTTGCCGGCGAGGCATTTGAGGGCGGGCTAGCTGTTCCCTGCGCTGGTTTCGACGGCGTGCTTACGGACGCCGGCCTGGGTGCTGGCGTCGCCGGAGCCACCTTGGGAACGGATGCGCGGGCCAGAAGCTGGACCTTGGCGTTTCCGGAAAGGAGATAGAAGTGCTCCGTCTCGCGGCCAGGCAGGTTGTGGAGATAGACATCGTCACGAACGGTGGCTGTGGCAACGACCGGGTCCTTCTGGTGCTGCGTGGCAAGCTGCGCAAATCCGTCGTACGACTTGGAGTCGATCACAGCATGTTCCTCGATCCAGCCAATCTCGTTTTTCTGAGTCTTGACCTTGAGGAAGCGGCGGCCATGCTCCAGGACTTCAAGCTGCTGCCCATTGACCACCTGGGCCACGCGATTGGATACAGCGGCCACACGATCATGGAGGTACATTTGGCGCGCGGAGACGTAGACCGTCTCATGCAGTTCCTTGTGAAAACGGCTGCATCCGGGAAACATGCAGAGAAGAAACAGGAGCAACACCAACTCAAGCGACGGGGACAAGGGGAGCCCGAGGCGCTTGGACGTGGGAACGGATGGAATTTGCGATCGCGTGAACACAGCCGGTGGCGTTCCTGTTAAGGATAGCACTGCAGATGACAGGTTATAGGTGACAGATGACAGATGGCAGATCGGCCAAGCCGATTTCGCTTCCCTTCGCATTCCTAAGTTTGGCACTCAGAACCGGGGAGAGAGAATGCCGGATCTGGGGACTGCTCTTCGAAGAGGCTTCGACTTTCTTCGAGCCTCGGAAAACTGTCATCTGTCATCTGTAATCTGTCATCTGCTTTTACGGCGCTGCTGCAATGGCTATGGCTCCGGCAGGGTTAGTGCCGGTGGCAACACTGAGCACTGACGTGAGTGTGCCCGAACTCATGGTGTAAGCCTCGAGGTCGGGATTTCCGCTGAAGTCGACTGCAAGTATGTAGCTGCTCGTCGAGTCCTCTGCCAAACCGATCCTGCCGCTGTTTCCCGCGGCGACGGTGCCTATCGAGGTCAGTGCGGTGGATGTGACCGAGAAGCCAGCGATGTTGTCCGTCGAGCTGTTGTTGACCGATTGGTTGGCGACATAGACATAACTGCCATCCGCAGTGGGCAGAATGGAAGAGGGCCCCGTTCCGCCGATGGCGAAGGGAGAGCCTGTGATCGGGGTAACCCCATTGCTGGCGATGGTGAAGACGCGCAGGCCGCCCGTCTGGGCGGAGGACGGCAGCGCATCGGACTCGCCAACATAGAGCAAACGGTTTTGCGGGTCGACGGCGACCGCATTGTCTCCGCCGGCGGAACTCAGAAGCTTGATGGTGCCTCCGTTGCCGAATGGATCGACGCTGCCGGGGTTGAAGTTGATGAGTTCAGTGCCGCCCGATCCCATTCCGACAAAAACATAACAGTCGTTGCATGAGCTGGAATCTCCGGGCGAGATGGCCAGTTGCGTCACAGTGGAGGCTGGTAGGGTGAACTGCTGTTCTTTCTCGGCGGCGGTGGCGAGCATGCCCGCATTAGACCCAGTGGGGATGACGTTAATGGCGTTGACCACACTTGTACCGGAGACCGCCTCAACTAGCCAGGAGTTGGTTGAATCCACCTGCATTGTGAAGGCGGGATCCGGAGTGATGGCAGCGCCGTTGTTACCTTGAGTCAGCGAACCATCCGATCCAATCTCGTAAAGGTAAATACCGGAAACTGTGCTGACATACAGAAAATCACCATTGGGGGCTATCGCGATGGCCAGGGCTTCGCCGGTTGACAAAGGTGTAGCGCCGATTGTGTTGAGTTGGCCGGAAGCGAGATTCAAAGCAACAATCTGACTTGTTGTCTGGTTTAGCACGTAGAAAACGCCGCTGTTGCCGTTCGCGCTGCTGCAACTCCCTGAGGCACTCCCTACGGTGACGCAGACGGAGGTGGTTTCTGAAACGCCGCCCGAATTACCCGTAACTGTAAACTGGTAGGCCCCTGCGGTGGTCGTGGAAGTAGTGGTCGCCGTCAGCGTAGACGTCTGCGCCGTAGTGTCGGTAATCGAAACCGAAGTAGGAGAAAGACTGCACGCCGGTTCACTGACAGGATTGGAAACATTGGTGGTGACTGCGCAAGTGAGTGTGACCGAGCCCGTGAACGAATTCGCCGGCGTCACGGTAATGGTCGCGGTGTTCCCTGTGGTCGCCCCGGCGGTTATGCCAAGCGCACCGCTATTGCTAAGGGAAAAGCTGGTACTACCTGTGGTGCTCGGAGGCGCTTGCCAGAAATTGCCGCATCCCGTTACAAAACCGACCAGAAGCGGGGCTGCCAACAGCAACACCTTCGCCCATTTTCCAGAATTCATTCCCGCTCCTTTTTCCAGTTCAACAATCCAGCAAACTAATACAACCGCGGGTGCCCCATGCATCCCGATCGAGACATGGGATCCCTCGATCGGCACCGTATAGAAAGACGCGACCGCGCCGGGATTCGCTCATTGTAAAGGGGCTCGTTTCGCATGCCACACGAGTCTTGCGCCGATAAGGTCCTCAATAGCCATACCCACAGATTTGAAGACAATACGGCGGTCAGTCGGCGCAACGCGCAAGCCGGAAAGAATCTCGCCGATCTCGGCCTCGACTTTGGAGCCGGAGAGGCGCACGTCTCCCGATTCGCGCTCAGCGCAGGAGCGGGATTCAGCAACCACGTAGCTCGAGTGCATGGCCTCGTCGTCCAATTCCCGCAGACTTGCACCGGTTGCGCCGACAGCAAGCACCAATGCATTTGGAGCAAGCCAGCGTCCCTCAAGAACTGGCCCAGGCGAGGCAGTTACGGTAAGGACAACGTCGGCAGCGGCAGCTTCTTCAATAGCGACAGCGCGGGTGCCTGTTTCGGCTGCGAGGCGTTCGGCGTTGGCGGAAGTGCGGCTCCAAATGCGGATGTCTTTGATCTCCGGCCGCACCAGTTTAAGAGCCTGGATATGCGACCGCGCTTGCACTCCGGAGCCAAGGATGCCCAAGCTGCTCCCATCTTTTGCGGCCAGCGCGTCCAGTGCGACGGCGGATACCGCGGCGGTGCGCATCTCGGTGATGACACGGCCGTCCATGATCGCCAGAGGCTCGCCTGTTGAGCGATTGAGGAGTTCAATAACCGCCATGTGGGTATGAAGGCCCAGGTCGGCGTTGCCTGGATAGAATGTGACAGTCTTCACGCCCATCACATCGCCGTAAATCACGGGCATAACAGCGAACCAGCCGTTCTTGAAACCCTCAGCATTACCGGCGCGGAGAATGGTACGGGATGGCTGGTCGACTAAACCTACGGAGTAGTCGATGAGCGCCTGGCGAATGGCGGGGATCAGTGTTTCGTAAGTCAGGACAGCGCGGACTTCGTGCTCGGGGATGAACACAGGCTCAGTTGGGCCTGCCGCCGGAACTCGTGCGCCGGCGAAAGCGTTCATCGAGCGGCTGCCGGCCCTGAAATCCGGATTCCATTGTGTGCCAGTGCTCAATGGACGTCTCGCCGATGCGCCAGCAGAGCAAAACCACCTGGTCATCGACGCGGCAGGGAAAGTCGAGCAGGCCGGCCTCAATGTCCTTGACCTGCACGCCGATGGAGTCGATCTCCGCGATGCTCTCCCGCACACGCTGCAAGTGGGCGTCCATCTCGGCGCGCTGCTTGGTCACGCCGGCCACATCCACAGTCATGCCGCCTGAAAGATAGATGCGCCGCGCCAGTTCTGAAAGACCGGCCTCGACCTCTTCCGCCGCCTGCTTCCCTTCGACGGCGCGCTTCAGCAGCGACTCCAGCACCGGGAGGAGCGATTGCGCTTCGTCGAGAGTGAAGGTCTTCATGGTTGATTCCCTGTCTACTACCGTCCTGCGTCCAAAGCTCTATCAAAAAAAGAACCTGTCATCCTGAGCGAAGCGCACTTCAGCGGAGTCGAAAGCCTGCCCTGAGCGTAGTCGAAGGGGACCTGCCTTGGGGCACTTCACCGCCTAAGACTCTGTTTCACAGAATGCCGCGAACTTCAGATTCTCTCACTAGAATACGACGAAATTTATTCTAAACGTGAGCAATTCAAGACACATTGACCCGCAAGGTCTAGCCCGGAAGGGTGGGTTCTATGTTAAGCTGGCACCCGTCGGTCCTTGATTCGTCACTAAAAAGGGCACAAGCGATGGCAAAGCTCACAAGGATAGCCCCCGAACTTCCGGTCTCCAATTTGAGCATCGCGCTCGATCACTACCAGCGTAAACTTGGGTTCCGGATTGCCATAAAAATGCCGGTTGGCGACTACGCAATCGTAGCGAGAGACGACATCGCGATTCACCTGTTTCAGGACGACACCAAGAGCCATTCACCAGTCGGAATTCATATTTTCACACCAGACCTTGACGCGCTCCATGAGGAGCTCAAGGCGAGCGGCGCATTGGTGTCTCAGGGCATCGAGAGCAAGCCTTGGGGAAACCGCGATTTCCGCGTCCATGACGAATTTGGAAACGAGTTGAAGTTCACCGAGCCGCTGACTGGAGGCGCGTAGCCCAAGAGTCCCTAAGTCCCTAGTCCCTAAGTCCCTGCCTCACCCCACTTCCAACATACGATCGAGGGCCATTCTAGCCCAGTGCTTCACGCTCGCCTTCACCTGGATGCGATTCACTACGCGGCCTTCGATCAGATTCTCAAGCGCCCAGGCCAGGTGCTGCGGGCTGATGCGGTACATCGTGGTGCAGAGGCAGCCGGTGTCGTCGAGGGTGATAATGCGCTTACCCTCGTCCGCGAACCGCCGCGCCAGACGATTCACCAGGTGAATCTCCGTCCCAATAGCGAACATGGACCCCTGCGGAGCGTTCTCGACCAAAGCGATTAGGCGTTCCGTCGAACCAAGCGCATCGGCTTTCTGACAGACTTCCCAGCGGCACTCCGGGTGCACAATCACCTGGATGCCGGGATACTTGGCGCGTACCTGGTCCACATGACCGGGCAGAAAACGCTGATGAACGGCGCAGTGGCCCTTCCAGAGAATGACGCGGCTGCCCGCCAACGCCGGCTTCGTCTGGCCTCCTTGCAATCCCCATGGGTCCCAGACGGCCATTTCTTCCAGCGGAATCCCCATCGCAAAACCCGTATTGCGGCCGAGGTGCCGATCGGGCAAAAAGAGAATTCGCTTGCCGCGTGCGAAGGCCCACTCAAAGGCCGCGCGCGCATTGGACGAGGTGCAGACCAGGCCGCGACGCTCGCCGCAAAACGCCTTGATGGCAGCGGCCGAATTCATGTAGGTAAGCGGGATGGTGTCTTCCGCAAGGCCCAGCCGCTGCAACGCTTCCCAGCATGCTTCCACCTGGGAGATCTCGGCCATGTCGGCCATGGAGCAACCGGCATTGAGGTCGGGCAAAATCACCTGCTGTCCGTCGTGGCCAAGCACATCGGCACTTTCCGCCATGAAGTGCACGCCGCAGAAGACAATGTAGCGCGCGTCGGTTTTCGCAGCGATTTTGGAGAGCTTGTAGCTGTCGCCCGTAAAGTCCGCAAATCGAATCACTTCGTCGCGTTGATAGTGGTGTCCCAGCAGGATGGTTGTCGCTCCCAGCTTGGCACGAGCCTCGGCAATACGCGCATCCATGGAGTGGTCGGGCAGCGCAAGATAATTTTCCAGGCTGCAAGTCGTTTCGGCCGCCGCGACGACCGCAATGTCTTCTTCGATAACCAGATTCACCTTATTCCGCCTTCAGTCCAGCAAGTCCCAAGAAAGACGCCGGACGGGGATGTTGAAAGCAAACTTGAGCTGCAGTGGATGCGCATACTTCCCCACCCACGGGGTTGTTGCAGCCTTTCACATTTAGACGCTCCACCTTCTGAGTAGATTCGTAAATAACCGCTCCGGCGTGAAGCCCGTCTGCATCTATTTTAACGCAACTGCAACAGAAGGAAGCCCATGCAAAGTCTGTTCTTGATCTGGACCGGAAATGCGCCTAGTATTAAGAAATAAAGCTCGATCCGCAGCTCTAACTGCAGATCGGGGCAAGTGTTACCGGGTTGAGTGGAATTCGCGCCAAAGCCTAAGTAGCTTGGCAACGAAGTTCACCACAACCCACACGGTACCAGTCCAGGAGCGAACCTGGGTGGACCAATGGATAGGCGATGTTCGTTTCATCGTTTTCTCCTCTGAATCGCCGGTGCGCCCGCATCGGCGATTCTTGTTTTGGCAGCGATAAATTGCTGCCATTGCCTGCGAGACTCCCACGAGTGCGCAGTTATGTCAGTGATTCTGTTTATTGGTAGTCTTTTATTTCGCTAAGCCTCTATTTATGCGTTTCTTAGACGGATTCTTGGGCTCGCCTTTGACGCCACGGTGTCTCGCTGCGATCCGATCCATTCACCAAGGGCGATGAGGAAACAGAAGATGAGTGAATTAGTCGAAGTTCTCTCGGGCGAAAGCGCACACACGCCGCCATCCATCCTTCTCGAAGGGCTCACGAGCGAAGCCGCACACCACCTGATCGCTGGCGCACCTCGCACCATCTATGAGGAGCTGTGGCACATTGCATTCTGGCAGCAGATCACGCTGGACTGGGTGCGCGGCCTAGAAACTTCCTATCCGGTTCACGCTGCGGCGGGCTTTCCGTCCTCCGACGATGCCGCCAGAGAGGACTGGGATCAGCTACGCCGGCGCTTCTTCTCAACCAACAAAGAAGCGGCTGCGGCGGCGCAGGACACGAGCCGCCTGGACGTTGAGGTTCGCTGCCCGTCGCGGCCCGGAATGCCGGTCCGTGTAATGACGGTTCGGGAGCAACTGGAGAGCCTGGGAGCGCACAACGCCTACCATTTTGGCCGCATCGTTCTGCTGCGTCAGCTGCAGGGATTGTGGCCGCCGCCCTCCGGTGGTTTCAGCTGGTAAGCCGGTTGCAATGGAAACCAAGCTCGCGGCTGGGGCGTACCGTTTGTGACTGCCTTGTAAGGGAAGGTATCATTGGTGCTTATGGGAACTCCGCCAATTCAGATGGCTAACCTGGGGATGGCCGATTCGCTGATCCTGATGGTCATGGCGCTGGTCGTTTTCGGTCCGCGGCGTCTGCCACAGATCGGCCGCCAGATCGGCAAGCTGATGTACGAGTTCCGCAAGGCCTCCAACGACTTTAAGTTTCAGATGGAAGAAGAGCTGCGCAACGCCGAGGACGCAGACCGGCGCAAGGCGGACGAGGCGCGGATGAAAGCACTCGCGGTCACAGCCACTGCGCCAAAGCTGTCGGCCACCGAGGCAATGGCTCCCTTGGTGCCCCCGACCGTGCTTGACGCATCCGTACCGCCGGCAACCGTCGCAAGCCCGTATCCGAATGAGGGCGATTACCCGCCTCCGATTCCGTCCTATGCCGATGCCGCAGCAGCCGAAGAGGCGCTTCCCCGCATCCAGCCGCCGTCAACAGGCGAGCAGATCGCGGCAGCGCGCCCCAACCACCTGGCAGCGCCGCCCCAAGCCGCTAAACAACCGGACGCCGCAACCAACACCGGAGAGATCCTGAGTGCCAGTCCAGATCCTCACCCCGCTATCAATGAAGTTGCAGTAGT